>CAUJFU010000315.1 GCA_963169055.1 Myxococcota bacterium | reverse complement strand
GGTCAACCAATCGTTGACCCGCTTTCCTGAGATGCCTGCGGGTCTTTGCGCTCGTCACACCCGTGTTTCTTTATCGGGCGTGTTGTTTTCCCCGGGCACTCGCGTTGACGGTACGTTGTTCAAAGATCCTCCCGCAGAGGCCACCCCCGAGATGACGGATGGTGGGGAGCCTTCTTCGGAGCAACCGCTGCTTCCGAAACCAGCAGCAGGCGATCTTGTGATCAACGAAGTCCTGTTCGATCCTCCCACAGGCACCGCAGGAGACGCCAACAAAGACGGCACAACCAGCGCGACCCAAGATGAATTCGTCGAGATCGTGAACGTCTCTGCACAAAAGCTCGATTTATCGGGCCTTGTGTTGACCGTGAGCGGCAGCGATAAGTTCACTTTCCCTGCGGGGATCGCGATCGATCCGCGTGGCGTGGTGGTGATCTTTGGTGGGGGGATGGTGGGCGATAACCAGATCAATACAGGGATGTCGCACCCCAAATTCAGCGGAGCGATGGTCTTTACCGCATCGATTCCTTTGACCAACGGTGGCGCTGTGATCGCTTTGAAGGATGGCACAGGAACCCAGATCGCCTCTTTTGCTTACGGTGCTTCGACTTCCTGCAACGTGGGCGATGATATCAATCAATCGGTGACGCTTTTCCCCGAAACCAAGGGGGCCTGTGCGAAACATGCCGATGTTGCTAATGGTACGCTGTTTTCACCCGGGACGCGGATCGATGGCCGCTTGTTTTCCGATCCAGATCCCGAACCGATCGTCGAGCCGATCGCAGACGGTGGAAACGAACCCCAGCCCGAACCCCAACCCGAAGCGACACCCGAACCCGTCGGCTCCGTCCCTGCTGCGGGCGATATCCTGATCAATGAAGTCTTGGCCGATCCTTCGACCACCAGCGACGCAAACAAAGACGGTAACCCCAGTGCCACGCAAGATGAGTTTGTGGAGATTGTCAACGTCAGCGGAAAAACCCTCGATCTATCGGGCGTCAAGCTACTTGTGAATTCAACGCTCAAACACACCTTCCCCAAAGGACTCGCCCTTGCAAGCGGCAAAGCCATCGTGATCTTCAGCGGCGGGATGGCCACCGACCCCCAAGTCAACACAGGGACGCCGCACTCCAACTTTGGAAACGCCCTTGTCTACGTCGCGAACACTTCTCTTATTTTATCCAATGGCGGGGCTACGGTGGATCTCCAAAATGCCACAGGGATCACGATCGATTCTTTTGCTTATACAGCTTCCAATCCGTGCAACGGTGCGGGCAAGCAATCCGTGAACCGCACCCCTGACCTCACTCCTGCAACCTGCGCACAACACAGCACCATGACAGGTGCTGTGGGGGCCTATTCGCCCGGTACCAAGGCCGACGGCACACCATTTTAGGACGTTGCTCTGCCTCTCTAAGTCACGGTTGTTCGAGGGCGTTGTGGTTTTTGCTTGGCGTACTGCGCCACTCCATCAAGGACAATTCGATGTTTGTGTTCATTCAGCAACGTGGCCCAGACGGGCGACCGATGACGCGCCTTTTGGCGGAGCATGGCCCGTTTGCGGGGCGTGTCTTTCGACTCGAAAGCGCGGTCTTGTCGGTGGGGCAGTCCGAGAAAAACGATATCGTTTTGCCGTTTGAGGAGATCGCATCAAGGCATCTTGAGTTGCGTGTGCAAGAGGGAGAGGTGTGTTTGCGAGCTTTGGAGGGCAGTGTACGGGTGAATGATCTGCCTGTCCAAGAAGCCACCCTCAAGCATGGCGATCGGATCGGACTGACGACCTTGTCGCCACAAACGAACGCATCAAGCGTTCGCACTCCAAAAGCCTCGGATAGTGCGAGTGGTGGGGCAATCGTCTTGGCAAGTCAAGACGTTCGCCCTTTGACCGATGATGTGCGAACCTTGATCGGCAGCACGCGATGGGGCGCGATCGGGCCGATGCCATCGGCTTCGCTTTCGCGTCCCGGTGTCCCCGTTCCACCGCGTGTTGTGGATACACGTTCGCCTCAAGAGCGCATGTTAGAGATCTTGCTTGCGGTGAGTAAATCGCTCTCAAAGCCCGAAGCCATCGAGAAAAAAGTTCAGCATGTCTTGGAGCTGCTCTTTGATACGATGGAGATCGATCGTGCGGCGTTGTTGATCCTCGGCCCACAAACCCAACCCTCCGAAGCTGCCGAACGCTACGCGCAGAGTGAAACGCGAAACAACGCTTTTTACTGGTCTGCTTTCCGCGATCGCAACGGGCCGACGGACTCTGTGGCGCTTAGTTCGACGATTGTTGCGCGGGTCTTGCGCGATGAAAAGGCCGTTCTCACCCAAGACGCACAGCGCGAAGACTGGCTCGACGGAGCCCGCAGCGTTCTCGGCCAATCGATCCGCACCTGCATCTGCACTCCCTTGAAGACCGCCAATGGTGTCTTGGGTGTCTTGTACGCAGACAGCCATCGCCCCACCTCTTCGAGCTTTACCAAACAAGATCTCGATTTCTTCACCGCTTTTGCCAACCAAGCCGCTTCCGCGATCGAAAATGCCCGCCTGTTGCAGATCGCCCTTGAAAAAGAACGCTTTGAACAAGATATCCGCCTCGCCCAACAGATCCAACGCTCGCTATTTCCCAAGGAGATCCCGCAGCTTTTGAACTTCCAATTGGTCGGCGAAAGCATGGCGATGGAACAAGTCGGTGGGGATTACTTCGATTACCTCATGCTCGACGAGCGTCGGCTGGCTTTGGTCGTGGCCGATGTGTCTGGGCATGGCGTGTCTTCGGGGCTGATCATGGCGATGACTCGGAGTGTTCTGCGTGCCTCGCTCCAGTCGGCTTCTTCTCCAGCCCAAGTCCTCCAACAAGTCAATCAACTCGTCTCCGAAGATATGCTCCCGCGTATGTTTGTCACCATGCTGCTTGTGATCCTCGATATGCACAGCGGAAAGTTTGTGTTTGCCAGCGCCGGCCACGATCCTCTGCTGCATCTTCACGCCGAAACAAACCGTGTACAACGCCTCAAAGCCAAAGGTTCCCCCCTCGGTATGAGCCGTTGGGCGCGACTCAAACCCCACTACCAAGACGCCGAAGGCGAACTCCTTCCCCACGATTGTCTCTTGCTTTACACCGACGGCATCACCGAAACCGCCGATCAGATCGGCCACCAATTCGAACTCGAACGGCTCGAAGCTCTCCTCCAAGCCTATCACCATCTCCCCGCCGAAGCGATCCTCGCCCAAGTCTTCCTCTCCACCGCCCGCTTTCGTGGCCCGCTCCCTGCCCAAGACGATTGCACCCTGATCTTGCTCAAACGCCTCCGCGATCCAAAACTCTCCCCTCCCTCTCCGCGCTAACGCACTGCCGTTTCAAGACCACATGCCCGAATTCGGCTCACTCCCATACACCACGGATGCGAAATGCCACCGCCTGTATGCGGGGTTGGTGCGAAATCGCTTGATTGTGTATGTCGTGGATGCGAAATGCCACCATCCGTATGTGGGGTTGGTGCGAAATCGCTCGATTGCGTATGTCGTGGATGCGAATTTGGATCGAGTGGCATGAGAGGGGGGGAGGGAGAGGGGAGAGTCGGTGGTGTAGTGAGAGACTAGCGGCGTGCGTAGGGGAGAAGGCCGATCATGCGAGCGCGCTTGATGGCTTCGCAGATGGTGCGTTGATCTTTGGCCGAGACGCGGGTAAGGCGGCGGGGCATGATCTTGCCTTGGTCGGTAATAAATTGGGACAAGAATTCAACATCTTTGTAATCGATGGGGCCACGGATACGGCGGACGCGTTTGCGGAAACCACCGCGACGCATCCCGGGGGCGCGGGATGAAAAGCCACCCCGCCCACCGCGCTCGTCGTCCATATCGTCGTGTTCTTCTTCCATCATTCTTTCGTTGGTCATGGTCTCTCCTTGTTTGGATCGTAGAGATGCTATCGTTGAATGTGTGACAATGGGTTGATTCCATTGAGAAAAGTTAAATTGACTTGGGAGAGCATAAAGAACTCCCTCAGCGCAAGGCTCGCAAATGTACCAGCGTCGTATGGATTCGTCAAGGCAAAGATCAACGATCTCCAAGATCGCGCCCTGCTTTTTTACGTGGAGGCATACGCAAATGCAAGCGGATCGTGTATGTTGGCAAAGCGTTCTCTGCCTTGGTCTGATACAACGAAGACGAAAACAGCGAATGGATGGGCTTGTTCGGTAGCAGGACGGGATTTGTTTGAGGACAGCGTTGTCGTTGCGTCGCCTGAGTTGGCGCGCTGATGTGGACGAAAAGAGGAAGGTGCGAGAGATGACGAAGCAAGCCTTGCGAAAAGAGCGAAAAATGGGCCGATGGTGGTTGGGCATGGGCATGTGCTTGGCGATGAGTGCTTGTGTGAGTTTGCGTCTGGAGTTGCACAACGCAAGCGTCGAAAAGCCAAGCAACGTCGCGTTGTACTTTTCTGTGGAGACGACCAACCAGCAACCTGTGGCGAAGCTCGATGAAAAATCCTTTGATATCTACGAAGACGATCAGTTGATCTCTCCTTACGAAAGCAAACAAACGATCCTCAATCCACAAGTTGCGGTGGCGCATTATGTGTTGTTGCTGTTGGATCTTTCGGCAAGCATCACAGAATCGGGGGCTTCGGAAAAGCTTGGAAGTGCGGCATCTGCGTTTATCGAGCGGATGTCCAACGAGCACAAGATCGGGATCTTTGGATTTGATGGGGCCAAAGAGCTTGTGCGGGGCGTCAGTTTTACGGCCAGCCGAGGCGCTGCATTGAGCGGTGTGCGCTCGCTCAGTCGGCGCAAACCGCGAGATCCATCCACAAACCTCAACGGGGCTGTCCTCAACGCCATCGATGAACTCAACAAACAGATCAGCCGCGCCAAGCAGCCGTTGCGCTTTGGGACGTTGGTGGTGTTTTCCGATGGTACCGATCGCGCCCATCGCGTGACCGAAGAAGAAATGCTGCGCGCTGTTTCGGGTTCCAATCTCAACATCTTTGCGATCGGCATGGGGCCCGAGATCTCCGAAGCCCATCTCGCACGCATCGGTCGAACGGGCTATATCAAAGCCGAAGATCTCGCCTCGATTAAGGCAGCCTTTGAACAAGTCGCCCAATACATCGAGGCTTCCGCTGGAAAGTTTTATCTGATGTCTTACTGTTCCCCTTCACGAGCAGGCGAACATCGTTTACGCATCGTCGCCAAAAAACAAGATCTACGGGGTTCTTTGGAGTACAACTTTAGCGCAGAAGGCTTTGGCCCAAACTGCGATCCAAAGCGGATGCCGCGCTTTAACACGGGGCAGATCAAGATGTCGCCTGCTGGCCGCTTGCAGCTACGACCCCGCAGCAAAAACGAAAAAGATTAGTGCCTTTGTTGCATCCCTCACCGCACAAGTTTATGCTTTTGATTGGAGACGGCGTATGCCGTTGGTTTGCAAGGGGAGAATTTGATGGCTGAGAAAAAAAACAATCGCAAGAACAAGAGCGTCGCGGAAACCTCCGTGGATGCGCATGACGCGATCGCGTCAAACCAAAAAAATCCCGCAGATGCGTCTGTTGTGGGGGCCGACAGCGATGCAGAAAGTGAGCGGCGCGATCTGAGTCGGCGGGACTTTTTGCGGATGGGCGCGGCTTCTGCGGTGGCGTTGTCTTTGGGGGTGGCATGCGTCAATCCCGAAGATGCCAAGCGCAAAGAAGAAGAAGAAAAGCGTCGCATCGAAGAAGAACGCATCCGCCAAGCCCAAGCCAAATGCAAGAGCGATCCAACCCAAGACAAGGCCAAAGAGATCAGCTTCGCTCCAGAGACCATCAAAGAAGACAACGTACGGTATCTTTTTGGTGTGCAAGCAGGGAGTGTGACCATGCAAGGGGCGCTGCTGTGGACCTTTGCAGGCGATGATCAACCTCGAACACTGCGGGTGTGGCGAGCTTCGCAAAAAGCAGGTTCGGTGTGGCTGGTCTTTGAACAAAGCGTGACCCCAAATGAGGGGTATCTCCACCAAGCGGTCTTAGATCTCGTTCCCTTCCACGAATACTTGGTTGCGTTGGGTTGTGG
>CAUJFU010000314.1 GCA_963169055.1 Myxococcota bacterium | reverse complement strand
AGAAGAGAAGGGCGAGAGGTTATGATGTTTTGTTTGTTGTGGTGGGGTGTTGCTGATGGAGTAGAGAGGCGATTTGTTCGTAAGAAAGGCCAGTTGCTTTGACAATGACATCGTGGGGGATGCCTTGGGCGAGCAAGTTTTTTGCGATTTCTCTTCTGCCTTCTTCAAGTCCGATCTCGCGGCCCTCTTCGAGTCCGATCTCGCGACCCTCTTCGAGTCCGATCTCGCGGCCTTTTTCAAGTCCAGATTGTCGAAGTGCTTCTTCACGAGCGTCGTGAAGGTCTTTGAAATCTTGGAGAGTTTCGGGGTCGAGTTGTTGAAGTTGTTGTGTTTGTGTCATGATGAGAAAGCTCCTATCGAAGTTGTAGAGGAGTGTATGGTAAGGCTCAAAGCGTTGTTGGACAATGTTAATCACGGCTTGCTTGCGTTGTCCACCTTTGCCGAGTAGGCAAAAGAGTAGGGTATCCTCGCGAAGTTCGATCTCCGAAGTGTTGACGGCGTAGATGGTTTCGCGAGGAAGCCCTTGCCATCGACGGATGCCGCTTTCGACGAGTTCGCCTTGTGCGGCAAAGACGGAATCGAGTGCTTTTTGTGGCCAATAGTTGAAGATGAGCCAGAGGACACCTTGTGGATAAGGACGACCCTTTTGGTCGTCGTGAGCGCGTTGAAGGGCAAGACGGAGTTTGGAGAGGTTGGCTTCGAGGCGCTTTTCGGGGACAGAGCCGCTAAAGGCTTCGACAAGACAGCGAGCGTCACCCGTCAAACGGGTGAGCAAGCCAGCACCGAGAAAGTTCGGAGGGAGAGGTTTGTCGGGGATTAAGAGAACATCAGCGCGGAAGGTATCGGGTAAGAGGTCGGTTCCGACTTCAACGTAGGTGGTGTCGGCAAACAAGCCAGCGATCAGGAATTTGCTGAGGCGATCTTCAAACTGTGAGAGGGTCTTTTTTTGATGGTTCATCTTCAACCTAGGGGTGGAAGGGTGGTCGGTTGCAAGGGGGATTTGTGAAGAGTAAAAGAAAGTGCGAGCGAAAACAAGAAAAGAGGAGGGTCAGATTGTTTTTCCAGAGGTCGGCGAGTCGGACGAGAGCATCGGGTGCGTCTTGCCTTTGCGGTATTCGTCTGTGAATGATGTGGAGAAAGGATGACATCGAGGAGGGCGGAGGGCTGTCAAACAACAAGGCGGATCGGTCAAGGGTTCTCGGCTTTGGGCGTCGCTGTTTTTGATGACACGCACAAACGCACACCCGAAGAAACGGATGGGAGGAAGCGATGGACAAGAAAGCGTTGATGGAAGAGTTAGAGCAGTTGGGGAAGTTGTACCAAGCGGGTGTGTTTTCACAGGCGGAGTTTGAAGCGCAACGAGCGGAGTTATTGGAGCAGCTACGGGTATTGCGCAGCGGGCAGACGCCGATGCCGTCGAAGGGTGGGGGAAGCGGTCTCAGCCCAGCACACGGTGCGGATGTGTTGGCCACAGGATTTGCGGGAGGGCAAGGGCAAACGGGCCTTGGCGTAGGTCGAGTGGTGGGGGAGCGTTATCGGTTGGTGCGGATGTTGGGGCGCGGTGGGATGGGCGAGGTGTGGTTGGCCGAAGATGTGCGGTTGGGTCGGGCGTTTGCGCTGAAGTTTCTGGCCGATGCGCTGGTGGGTTCAGCGGAAGCGTTGGGGCGGATGCACCGAGAATATGAAGTGCTGGAAAAACTGACGCATCCGCATATTGTGCGGGTGTTCGATCTGGATCAGGACAAAGACAGCGGACGTTGGTATCTGCGAATGGAGTACGTGGAAGGCGAAGACTTAGGGAAAAAGATCAGCGAAGTATCGCAACAGGCCCATCGACCGTTGTTTGGGATGGATATGATGGTGGGTTGGTTGGGTCAGCTTGTGGATGCATTGGATTACGCCCATCAACAGGGGATCTTGCACCGCGACATCAAGCCCGCGAATCTCATGCTCACGAGCGAACCGCAGCGATTAAAAGTGATGGATTTTGGGATAGCGCGTATCGTGAGCGGAACGCATACCACCCAACACACCGCGATGATGGGTTCGATGTACTACGCCGCACCTGAGCTTTTGCGCGGTCAAGCGGCGACCCCAGCAGCGGATATCTATTCGTTCGGTGTGTTGGTGTATGAGATGTTGACGGGGGAACTGCCCGTGGGACGGTTTGCGCTTCCGTCGTCGGTTGTTCGCGGCGTATCGAAGGGCGTGGATGATGGACTCGATCGAATGTTGCAGATGAACCCAAAGCAACGGGGAGAATCGTTGCGCGAGGCGTGGTTGCCGTTGCGGGATGCGCTGCTTGGAAAAGCGGCAACGGTGGTTGTGCCACCCCAGCCCGCGCAACCATCGCCAAAGATCGAGGTGATCGCACCGCCACCGCCACCGAAGATCGAGGAACCATCGGCAGGAGAGCGGCGGGTGTTTCGGGTGGGCGGGGCGGATTTTGCGATGCGCTGGATTCCTGCGGGGCGTTTTTGGATGGGCGCGGGAGCTGATGAAAAGGAGGCTTTTGACGAGGAAAAGCCACAACACGAAGTGACGATCACACGGGGATTTTGGATGGGAGAAACGCCCGTTACACAGAGCCAATACCAAACGATCACGGGCCAACATCCCTCGCATTTCAAAAAGGCTGGATCGGATGCACCTGTGGAGCAGGTGACTTGGTACGAAGCAGCGGCGTTTGCGAACAAGTTGTCTGCGTTGGAGGGGTTGTCGCCTTGCTTTGTGGGGAGCGGGGAAAAGATGGAAGGGGTGGGGAACAAAGGAATCGATTACGTGGGGTGTAAGGGATGGAGATTACCGACGGAGGCGGAGTGGGAATACGCTTGTCGTGCAGGAACCACCTCACCGCGCTATGGGGACGTGGACATGATCGCGTGGTATGACGGAAACAGCGGCGATACAACGCATGCTGTGGGGCAAAAGCAAGCGAATGCTTGGGGGTTACACGATATGTTGGGCAATGTGTGGGAGTGGTGCTACGACTGGTATGGTGACTATTCGACACAAGCAGCTACAGACCCTGTTGGAGCAGCTACAAGCG
>CAUJFU010000313.1 GCA_963169055.1 Myxococcota bacterium | reverse complement strand
AGCCAAGCTGCTCAAAGATGTCGATGATGCCGAGGCCAGACGCCTCCTTGGACAAGTCATGCAGATCCTCCCCTCTAGCGAACCCCTCCATTCCACCGCTCGCAGCCTCCGACGTTAACACGCTCCGTAGCGCCGAATACTCCTCTCACACCACCTCCGACACGCCTCTCCCTGCCACTCCTTTGCCCCATCCCACGCAGCATCCGACGTTAACGCCCATCGACACGCCCTTTCGCCTCAGCTTGCCTTCGTTCAAAAAAGCACGGACGCTCCGGCTTCCCTTGCTTGAGTTGGATCTGCACCGTCACTACTTTTCCCCGTTCTGCCCGATGCACCTCCGCTTCGTGCGTCTCATACCCTTCGCGACGGATACAATACACCCAATAATGGAAGGGTACACCGTGCATCATCAGCGGCATAATCCATTCTCCCCGTAGCTCCTCGATGATGCGGATCTCGCCTTTGTCGTCCGTTGTATAAGAAGTTGTCTTGTGGATTCGTCGATGCGGATGGGATGCCCATGTCAAAGACACCTTTGTTTTGCCCAAGGGTCGGCCTTTTGCATCAGCGACACGCAACGCCATCGACGGTTGTACTACCGCCGTACGCTTCACAGGCAACGGGCATCCCGTCAACAACACGCTCACACCAAACAGCCCTCCCCAACGCCCTATCCGTCTCATTAACCATCCATACACCCACATCAACGCGCTCCTCCTTTTATCGTTTTTCTTCGACACGCAAGGTCATTTCAATTTGATCTAGATCAAGATTATCACCTTGCACAAGTCAATCTTTGTCGATTACATCGCCTTATAAATAAGGATTGCAGAGTCTATTGAAAGCCGCGTGATCTGACCCCACAAAGGAGAACGCCATGCCTGTGATATCCTACCTCGCTTACCCCGAAAAACAACACCGCGCAGACCTCCTTGCAGAACTAAGCGCACATCCCTACTGCGAAGTGATCCCCGCAGAAAATGCCGATGTTTTCATCGTGGTGACCGATACACCCGACCGCAAAACCGACGAGACTGTCCGCAACTATCTTGAGCAACACCACGGCCTCTTGTGCCTCGCCATGATCCACGGACAAGTCGAAGATCCCCAAGAGCAGGAGCCAAACGATGACACTCTCTCGACGTGAATTTCTCAAAAACCTCGCCATCGGGAGCGCGGTCACCGCAGCTTCCCAACTGATCCCGGGCGTCTCCTTTGCGTGGGAAAAACCCACCAGCCAACATGGCAGCGATATCACATGGAAAAAAGCCCCCTGCCGCTTTTGTGGAACAGGATGCGGCCTCTTGATCGGTGTGAGCGAAGGCCGCGCCGTCGCGGTCAAAGGCGATCCACAAAGCGCTGTCAACAAAGGGCTTTTGTGCGTCAAAGGCTACCACTCCATCCAAGCCTTGTACGGAGAAGATCGCCTGAAAAAGGCCATGATCCGTAAAAACGGCCAGATGGTCGAAGTTCCGATCAAAGAAGCGCTCGATCTGATCGCGCAAAAGATCAAAGAAACCATCCAAAACCACGGAAAAGACGCCGTCTCCATGTACGGCTCGGGCCAATGGACCATCCCCGACGGATACGCCGCCTCCAAGCTGATGAAAGGCTGCATCGGCACCAATAACCTCGAAGCTAACGCCCGCCTCTGCATGGCCAGCGCTGTCACCGGCTTTATGACCACCTTCGGTCTTGACGAACCCATGGGCTGTTACGAAGACATGGATCATGCCGACACTTTCTTCTTGTGGGGCAACAATATGTCCGAGATGCACCCCGTCCTTTTCTCACGCATCCTCGAACGAAAACGCACACACCCGCGCACCTTGATCATCGACTTCGCAACCCGCAGCACCCGCACCAGCGTCGCTGCCGATCGCTCGATCCTCTTTCGCCCTCAATCTGACCTCGCTGTCGCCAACGCCATCTGCTACGAACTCTTCCGCACACAGCGCATCGATCTCTCTTTCTTACAGAAACATTGTAGCTTCCGCAAAGGCAAAACCCAGATCGGATACGGACTCCAAGACAAATTCGCCTTCCAAGATACTCCCGAGATCACCAACCTCGACGAATACAAAAAATTTCTCGAAGACTACACTCCTGAAAAAGTCGAAAAGATCTCGGGCGTCTCGGTCGAAGATATCCGCTATATGGCATCGCTCTATGGCGATCCAACCCGTAATGTCGTCTCCTACTGGTGCATGGGCATGAATCAACACACGCGGGGGACTTGGATCAACAATCTCGTTTATAACATCCATTTGCTTGTCGGAAAAATCTCCCGCCCCGGCAACGGCCCGTTCTCTTTGACTGGTCAGCCTAGCGCTTGTGGGACTGTGCGTGAAGTGGGAACCCTCACCCACAAACTCCCCAAAGGCGTGGTCATGGACCCCAAAGCCCGAAAAGTCGCCTCTGATATCTGGAAAGTCCCTTACAACCGCATCCCCGCCAAACCCACCTACGACACCGTCGAGATGTTTCGCGCCCTCGATCGCGGTGATATCCGCTTCATGTGGATCCAAACCACCAACCCCATGGTCACCATGCCCAACCTCCGACGCTACCGCGACGCCACCAAAAAAGAAGGCCGCTTTATCGTCGTCTCCGAGATCTATCCCACCCCCACCACCGCCATCGCTGACGTGATCCTCCCTTCGGCCATGTGGATCGAACGCGAAGGAATGTTCGGAAACTCCGAGCGCCGCACACAACACTGGGAAAAGATGGTCAACCCACCCGGGGATGCCATGAGCGACACATGGCAGATCATCGAAGTGGCCCGACGGATGGGCTTTACCAAAGAATTCCCTTGGGGTGAAGACAAACATATCGAACACATCTGGAACGAGTACATCCGCTTCCATGACAATCCAGCCCATCGCATGGCCGATTACGAAACCCTCAAACGCGAACCCGGCGTGATCTGGCCCTATGTCAACGGAAAATCCACCCAATGGCGCTACAACACCCAACTCGACCCCGCCACCAAGCGCCGTGGTGGAACCGTCGACTTCTATGGAAAACCCGAAGGCAAGGCGTGGATCTGGCTGCGCCCCTACGAAGCCGCCCCCGAAGAACCCAGCAAAGACTTCCCTTTCTGGCTCAATACAGGCCGCGTTCTTGAACATTGGCACACAGGTTCTATGACCCGCCGCATCCCCACCCTACACCAAGCCGTCCCCGCCTCTTACGTCGAACTTCATCCCCTCGACGCAAAACACCTGAATATCCGCCACGGCGACAAAGTCAAGCTCACCAGCCCACGCGGCAGCATCATCATGAACGCTTCGCTAAACCAGCGCGCTTGCCCTCCTGTTGGCCAAGTCTTTGTCCCGTTCTTTGATGAAAATTATCTGATCAACGAGCTGACCCTCGACGCTTATTGCCCGATCTCTCGGCAACCAGATTACAAAAAATGCGCGGTCCGCGTGGAGAGAGCATGAGTACGCAAAACGCCCAACATACCGACGCGCCCAACCAAAACGCGACTCCTTCCCCAACAGACGCGCCCAAACAAAGCGCGACATCTTCCCTTTCGGGCGAAGGATTCACCGTCAGCTACGGCTTTATCGCCATCGCTTCGGGAATGATGCTGATGGGCGCATGGGTGCTTGTCACCCTCGTCCTTCAAGGCATCGATCCCCAAGATCCACACAAAAGCTACAGCCCCCCCAAAGCAGCCCCCATCCCGCGTATCGCCGCTGCTTTGCCTGCCACCCCCACCCTCACAAACGCCCTACTCTCCGCAACCCCCGGATCTTCATCGCGCTCCCTTCAACGCTTCTACAAACAACGCGCTTATTCGGGCTCCCCGCCACATATCCCTCACGATATCCTCGAATACAACGGCCAGATGGATGCTTGCCTATCCTGCCACGGCCAAGGCGGTTATGTCCCCAAGTACAACGCCTTCGCACCCACGACCCCCCACCCCACCTACACCAACTGCGTCCAATGTCACGTCCCGCAACGCACACAAAACACCTTCCGCCCCTCTGCGTGGAAAGCCTCTCCTCGCCCTAAACTCCGCCGTGCCGCGCTCGCTGGAAGCCCTCCTCCCATCCCTCACGATCTCCACTTGCGCACCGACTGCAACGCCTGTCACGCCGGACCCGCCGCCGTCAAAGAGATCCGCGTCCCACACCCCGAACGTAGCAATTGTCTCCAATGCCACGTCCCCCGCAAACAAGTGCCTCTCTTTCGCAGCCTTTATCCCCTCCACAAACGGCTCGAAAAAAGCACTTCTCCGCACACCCTCTCACCCCAAAGGAAGAGCCGATGACACGCCCTCTCTGGTTACTCGCTTTGCTCTTCCCCACCCTCCAAGCCTGCAAGATCGCTTGCCATCCTCCCGGACACCACACCTCCGTCCACGACACCATCCAAAAAAAACAGCAATCTTCGCCGCCTTCATCACGACTTTTTCCTGAATCGACAACACAAATAAACCCCAAACAAACGATCCCTGTTCGATGGGATGCTCCGTCAAGAGACTTTTTTGTCCATAAAAGAACCCCTCACCTCAAACGATACCCTTGCAGCGGCTGCCACGATGACAAGATGCGCTACGATAGCCCCGAACGTTTCCGCGCTACACACGGCGACATCTCGCTCAAGCACGCTCCACTCGGCACTCTTCAATGCCAGTCCTGCCACCAACGCAAAAAGATGGATCAACTCGCACTCCCCGCAGGAGGAAGCGCCTCGTTCGATCACGCCCACCAGCTCTGCGCTTCTTGCCACCAAAGCCAAGCCCGCGACTGGGCTGGCGGTGCGCATGGAAAACGTGTCTCCTTCTGGTATGGCCCCCGCACCCTTGAAAGCTGCACAAGCTGTCACAATCCCCACCAGCCGCTGTTTCCCAAAAAATGGCCCAAGATCCGCTATCGCCCTTTCCACCCCCACAAGGCGCGATCCAACCGCTAAGGAGTCCAACTATGTCCCGCACCAAGGCATTTCTGTTCGGGCAAACAGCGGAACACCAACCGCCCGAAGCATACACCTACCCTCTGCTTCCACCACCCCAATCCACCCAAGCGACCTTCGCATCGCACTCTTCGGCTTCTGCGTGTGCCACTCCAAACTCCTGCAGCTGTCAGCCACCCAAGCCCACCAACGCCGACACTCAGCACGAAGCCCTCATCAAGGCCGATCTCCAAGAGGCCGAACGCGCCGATGGGATCTCACGACGTGAGATGCTTCAACACCTTCTGATCGGCGTCGCAGCTACGGCAGCTGTCACTTCTGGATGTAGTGAAAATCTTGAAAAAGGCTCTCTCAATTGGGAAGAATATTTTAAGAAAAATTATCGCGTCATGACTGCCCAAGAACGCACCGACACCGTCCAGCGGCTCGAACGACTTGCGCAGATGCGCAATGAGAAAAAACCCTCGATCCAAACCAAAAGCGCGATCCCGGGTGTCCTTTACGGCTACGCCTTCAATATCTCCAAATGCAAAGGTTACATGGATTGCGTCGAGGCCTGCATCAAAGAAAACAACCTCGACCGAAAGTCGGGGATGCAATACATCCGTATGTTCGAGATCGAAAAAGGAAAGTTTAACGTCAACCTCGATCATGCCGATGGAACCTATCACCACGAAGTCCCCGCAGCAGGCCACGTCTACATGGGTACGCAGTGCTTTCAGTGCGAAAATCCCCCTTGCGTCACAGTTTGCCCCGTAGGTGCAACGTGGAAAGAAGACGATGGTATCGTTGTGATCGACTACGACTGGTGCATCGGTTGTCGCTACTGCCAATCCGCCTGCCCCTACTGGGCAAGACGCTTCAATTGGCATGAACCTGTCGTCCCTGACGCCGAAGTCAATCCCATCCAACACTACCTCGGAAACCGCAAGCGTAAAAAAGGCGTCATGGAAAAATGCACCTTTTGCATCCAACGCTCTCGCGAAGGCAAGCTCCCCGCATGCGCTGAAGCCTGTCCCACAGGCGCACGTGTCTTCGGAAATCTTCTGGATCCAAATAGCGAGATCCGTTATGTCCTCGCAAATAAAAAAGTCTTTCGACTCAAAGAAGATCTCGGAACCGAACCCAAGTTCTGGTACTTTATGGACTAAGACGAGATCCGCCAAGAGTGCGATCAAATGTAAGAACATCCATGTGTAGCTGCCCAAAGATAGGGCGTCTACAGCTTCGCACCGACGCTTTGATTACACTTCTTTCGGATCTCGTATCACCGCAGGAGAGCGTGATGACGCCCCTTCAAGATAGAAATCTATTTCGCTTTTTTCGCGACGTGCTGCGGCACTCCGTCACAGGCAGTTTGCGCTACCACCTCTGGATGGGCAGCCTGACCTTTTTGATGGCGATCGGCACATACGCTTATCTAATCCAGCTCAACAAAGGTCTCGGCGTCACGGGTATGTCCGATTATGTAAGCTGGGGTCTTTATATCTCCAACTTTACCTTCCTTGTTGGTATCGCCGCAGCGTCGGTCATGTTGGTGTTGCCTGCCTACATCCTCCACGACGTAGACTTCTCCAAAGCAGTCTTGATCGGCGAAGGACTCGCTGTCACCGCACTCTTGATGTGCCTTGCCTTTGTCACCGTCGATATGGGCGGCCCTCACCGCCTCTGGCACATGATCCCCAAGATCGGCTACTTCAACTGGCCCCAATCCATGCTCACATGGGACGTGATCGTCCTCAACGGCTATCTCGCACTTAACTTATTGATCCCTTTCTATATTTTGTTCTCTCACTACCGTGGGCGCTCCCCCAAAAAAGCCCTCTATGTCCCCTTTATCATGTTCTCCGTCTTCTGGGCTGTCAGTATCCACCTTGTCACGGCCTTTTTATACGCGGGCCTCCCAAGCAGACCCTACTGGAACAACGCGCTGCTTGGGCCGCGTTTTCTTGCTTCCGCTTTTGCCGGTGGCCCCGCCCTGATGATCTTGATCCTCCACTTTATCAAGCAAAACACCGACTTCCCGATCGCCGAAGAAACCACCCGAAAACTCGCCCTGATCGTCACCGTCGCAGCGCAGATCAATCTCGTCATGCTCGGATCTGAACTCTTCAAAGAATTCTACGCCCCCACCCACCACAGCCAAAGCGCAACCTACCTTTTCTTCGGACTCAAGGGCCACAAACCTCTTGTCCCGATCATCTGGACCGCCATATCGCTCAACGTCTTCGCAACGTTGCTCTTTACCTTCCACCGCACCCGCAACAACAAGCCGATCTTGCTCATCTCTTGCACCTTACTCTTTGCCGCGATCTATCTCGAAAAAGGTATGGGCCTCGTTGTCCCGGGCTTTATCCCTTCGCCGCTTGGCGAGATCGTGGATTACTTCCCCACATGGATCGAGATCGCCGTCACCCTCGGCATCTGGGCGCTCGGCTTCTTTGTCTTTACACTCCTCGTCAAAGCCGCCATCGCCATCGAAAAAGAATACGAAACCCACCACCGCTCCGATGCCCACCCATAATTCAGTTCCTTTTGCACCTTTTTTCTTGTGCTGTTCTCTCCACCAAAAGGTCGATTGAGATCAGGCGTCACGCACGCCCACCACACAGGGGTAAAACTCTTCGCCCTTTCACTCAGCACAGGAGGCTATCATGGAACAAGGTCGATACAATATCGCTGCAGGACTCGCTATGCTCGGTTTCTTTATGGCGTACGGATTTTTCTTAATTTATATGCGCGACTTTCATCCTAACAAAGCACAGTGGATCGCAGAATATGCTGTCGGAAAACATTTTGAATCTCGTCTTGCCCACGTCCACGGGAACTTACTTGCTTTGCTGAACATCCTCCTTGGCTTTATCTTCCTCAAGCTCCAAGGTGGCGAAAAACCACGCAAGATCGCCGCATGGATGGGCCTGATCGGGCTGCTCATGCCGCTCGGCATCCTTGGTGAGGTCTACTTCAATATGTCTCCGATCTTCGTCCTTGTCGGAGCCGCAAGTATGTTGGCCTCCGTTGTCTTGACCGCTTGGCTTTCCTACCGCTTTTGGCCCTCCGCATAAAAAGTCTCGTCCCCTTGACATCTCGCGGCCTCTTTGGATACACCGTCCTCTCCCTCTTTAACCCTCGTCTGATCGGGTGCTTCATGCCACAAAAAACAACTTATGCTCTATTGATCGGCTTATTACTCTCCGCGTTCGGTGCTGTCGCCAGTTTCGCAACGCCCACCACGCGGCCCACTCCCAAACCCACCCCGTCGGCTGTTCACAACAAACCCGAACTCACTTTCAAAAGCGTGATGATCCTCCTCCAACAACAAATGAACCTCGCTGCTGCGGGGATCTACCAAGAAGATTACGCTCTTATCCAACGCGCAGGATACGCCATCGCCAAACACCCCGCCCCTTCGCTCGCAGAACGCAAACGCCTGGTGCGTGTCATCACCCCCATCCGCAAACAATACCGTATCGTTGGCCGAATCGTCCACGGAAACGCCGAAGCCATGGCCCGCGCCGCCGAAAAACGACAGATGCCCGCTGTCCTAACCGCCTACCAACAACTCTTGGGGGGATGCGTCGCTTGCCACCAATTAACCCGCGCTTCCTTCCAAGCCACACCCTAACCCCCACCATCCAATCCCCTCGATGATCAGATTTCGTATGTTCACTTCACTCAAAACTTCGTACGTCAAATCCCCTTGATGATCAGATATCGTATGCTCATACGATATCCGAGAGATGGGTGATCGAAGGATAGTGCATAGACGCCCTGTTCTTGGGCAGCCACAGGGGGCTGCCCCTACCTCGTTTCGATCACACAACGGGCGTATTTCTTATCCCTTCGCTCAAAACTTCGTACGACACTCTACAAAAAACCAATGTTCGGGCTGATTGCCTTTTCCGATCACCGCCGCCCCTGCCGTTGGAAGCACGATGCTATAACCTGTCGAGATGTAGGCATGGCCGTTAAGAAACGTATAACTCGCAACCACGTCGATCTCCGAAGCCAGTTCTTGTTGCATCTGTTGGTTTGCGTCGGGCGCGCCGTGGAAAAGTCGAAAATAGTGATACCACACGGTCAGCCCAAAGCCTTGAAAGGGAGAGAAGCCGACACTTGCACCCAGATCCATCAAGCCGCGTTGCTTGGTATGCACAGGCAGATTTAAGAAGATATCCGCAAAGCCGTAGAACTTGTGGTTCGTCGCAAACAGCGTATCGAACGAGCGATACACGCTGTCCGTTGGATTGTCGTCACCTGAAACAAAGTCAGCCCAGACACGGATCGTTGGCTTGGTTGGCACAGGGATCTGATAACCAAGCGATAGCGCACCCAGATACGATTGGATCTGCTGCGTTTCGGTCGGGGTCTTCTGCGTCCCTGTTTGGTAATAGAACTCGCCTGTATAGCTGAACCCTGCAACGGCTCCTGTGATATGCGTTCCGATGGTGTGGCGATATCGCTCTGTTTCTGTATTAAAATCAAAAACATACAACAATGATGGCTGAAAGAACTTCCATTTACGAACTTTTGCCCATGCGCCTGTCATCTGAGAAGCCGATAACAAGGTATCTTTTTGTGCAATGGCCGCATAAAACGCATGAAGCTGCATAAAACTTGGCTCCCACGCCAACAAAACACCGTCAAACGAACGCGCCTGTTGTGTCCAATCCACCGCCCCAAGGATACGTTCGTTGTCGTAGGCGATCTCCATCCGTCCGACTTTAAGAGAAAGTTCGTCCGTAAAAAGGAAACGCGCCCATCCTTGGTGCAGATCGAAACCTTTGGCCTGAAAGTCTGCCAAGGTATCCGCTTCTTGGCCCCAAAGCCGAACGTCTTGGAATTGCATCATGATCTCCACGCGAGACCACAACAGCGCACCCACTTCTAAACGCGCACGATGCACGACAAACAACCGATCTTCGGGCGTTCCCGCTGCCTTATCTGGGGCTTTGAAGTCTCGCCCCTGCATCAACTCCATCCGCGCACGGTACTCCCCCGAAAGCCACAGCTTCACATCGCCATTCAAAAACGCAAACTTCCCGATCTCTCCGGGCTTGGCCCATGCTGTCGACAAACCGCTCAGACCCACGATCAAGATCACCCATCCCAGCCTCGCCACATCTCGCATGCGCATGGTAGCCTCCTCATTTCATCCGATGCACGCCGCTTTGTACCGCACCCGCTGCACAACTCTTTGCTGCGTACCTACATTGAGGACATCAACGTCCACTTTCTTCAAGGGACATATCTATCGACAAAAACGCTTTTTGCTTGGTTTGACTCAACGAATAGATTGATCTAGATCAAATGAAACGCATACAGCAGCACAAAAAAGAGCATAAAAATCAAGTGGTTCACTTTTTTATCTCAGACGAATCTCTCAACCTCTGCTTTGAATCCCCTTCGCCCTGTCACCCCGTCCTTTCAGATATCAAACGATATCGAATTCCATCATTCAGGAAGATCTCCCCCACCTAGCGAGGAAAGAAAGCGCTGCTGGATATGGGCGTTACGCAGCTTTGAAAGATTTGTCGAGCTTGCCCATCCGACAAAGCTTGACTTGAGTTCGCTCCACGCAGGATGCAAAGGACACGGATGCTCCCCGCCGCACTTTTCCCAACCAAACGCGCACTTCTCTAGCTCATGTTTGTCTCCCATCGCATCCAAGATCCCTTCGATGGTGATCTCCTCCAAAGGGCGGACGATCTGAAACCCCCCTCCGTGTCCCTTCTGCGAGACCACAAGCTCTGCTTCGACCAAACGACGCATGATCTTGGAAAGGTAATGGCTCGGGATCCGTGTCTTTTCCGCAAGATCCTTCGATGAAACCAAGGCATCCGCTCCTTGAAGAGCCAAAAAGGTCATCGCACGCAACGCATAGATGTCGGTCTGGTTGACGAGCATCAAATCTCCTTTTCAATCGTAATTTTCTTCGCAAGGGGGCAAAGCTCTATGGTCGTTGGGGCGTCACCCCACAAAAGCCATCCAACTGCATCACTATCACTCCTCGTATAGCAAAACATTTTTTTATACGATCATGGTCTTACAATCTTCTTGATATACATCAAAGCATCGCCTCTGATGGATCAATTTTCAAAAGACTTTTATGTCTATTTTGAGCCAACCAAAGAAGTCTCCAATATCAAGGATCAAGAGGATGACGACAAACACAACACCAACGCCCTCCGCACTGTTCGTCGTGTGGCAGATGGGCTTTCGCTCGTTTTTTCTAGGCGGCGCAACGTATGCGTTGCTGTTTATGTTGTACTGGACCAGCGGTCTCCACGGATTCACACCGCTTGGGAGTGGATTGAATACGATCTTTTTTCATGTACACGAGCTCGTGTACGGATTTGCGGGGGCGATCATCGCGGGGTTTTTATTGACCGCAAGTGCCAACTGGACGGGAACGCGGGGGCTGCATGGTCTCCCGTTACAGATCTTGTTTGGGTTGTGGTTGGTCGGTCGTTTGGGGATGTGGGCGGCGCTTTTGGGTATGGGTCGTGGCTGGGTGCTGATGGCCGCGTTGTTTTTGCCTGCGCTAATCATCGGGATTACACCGACGCTTTGGCGGGGTGGAAAGTGGAACAATACCGCTTTGGTCGGCTGGCTGTCCTTGATGAGTATCGGGCAGATGTTTTACCTGCTTGAGACTTCAGGGATCGCGATGGGTTGGGGTCGTAGGGGACTTTATCTTGGTTTGAATTGCGTGCTTTTCTTGTTGGTCATGATCGGCGGTCGGGTGGTTCCTTACTTTACCAAAAACGCTTTGCAAGCTCCTGATATCGACAAGTGGCCGCTGATGGATCGAGCGGGCTTGTTTGGCGTTATCGCTTACACGATCAGTATGCTTGTTTGGGATCAAAGCCATCCGATCACTTCGGCAGCAGCGTTGTTTGCGGGAGCCGCGAACTTGGTGCGGATGTGGACGTGGGGATCATGGCGTACGCGAACAAAGCCGATTCTTTGGATTTTACATCTTGCTTATCTGTGGATCGTTATCGGATTTTTCTTACATAGTTTGTCTATCTGGACTCGTGTGATTCATCCATCGACATACATTCATGCGTTCACGGTGGGTGGGATAGGCTGTTTTGTGCTTGGGATGATCTCACGCGTATCGCTGGGCCACACGGGGCGACCGCTGCTCGTGGCTCCTTCGATTGTTCTCGCGTACGCATTGGTCTTGTCGGCAGCTTGTTTGCGTGTGATCACTCCGTTCTTTCCGAGCACATGGGTTCATGTGCTTTTGCTCTTCACGGGAGGATGTTGGATCGTGGCTTACACTCTTTTCCTTGTGCAGTATACGCCGATCTTGTTGGCCCCAAGGCCCGATGGAAGGGCAGGATAGCGCGAGCTTTCCTGAGGAGAGACCATGCTTTACAAAACATTGTTGTTGCTGCATCTTTTGGGCGCGAGTATCTGGGTGGGGGGTCATCTTGTGCTTGCTTTGCGGGTTCTGCCGAGAGCTTGGCGATCGGGTCGTTGGTCGATGGTACACGAGTTCGAGGAACACTTTGAAACCATCGGATTACCCGCCCTGTTTATCCAGATCGTGACAGGCGTCTGGCTGGCCTTGCGTTACTTACCCCTCAACCAGTGGTTTTCCTTGACAAGCTACGCTTCGTCTCATATCGCACTCAAACTGCTGTTCTTGGTGTTGACGGTGGCGCTTGCGATTCATGCAAGATTATTTCTTATCCCTCAAAAAGAAAATACCCAAGCGATGTATAGCCTCGCCTTCCACATCATCGGCGTGACCGTGCTCGCCGTGTTGTTTGTCTGGATTGGCGTGGGATTCCGTACAGGCGGGGCTTGGTGACACAACACGATGCCACCTTTTTCTCGTCACACAGCCCGTCTTTGTTTTCTCTATTTGACCCTAGCAACGGGGCTGGAAGCTGTTCGTTGGACGGCTTCTTCGGTCTGGGACATACCGATCTGGCCGTGGCATCGGGCAATTGTGCATCTGTTCTTTGTAGGGGGGGTTATGCAGATCATCTTCAGCGTTGCTTATTGGATGTTTCCAACACCGCGCAAAGATCTGCCGCGTGGTTCCCTTGGGCTTGCCTATGCGTCGCTTGTGGCGCTCAATCTTGGGCTACTGCTGCGCGCCGTCGTCGAGCCGATACTCTTCTCCTATCCGATGCTTTCTTTACGGATCTTGCTTGTTTGCGCAGCATGGCTCCAATGGCTTGGTATCTTGCTGTTTTTGCTGCTGATCCTTCCCCGCCTCCAGCCAAGGCCCAAAAAGCAGGTCGAAGATGCCCGCTCTTAGTCGATGGATGCTTTTGCTTTCCTTTTTCTATCTCTTTTGCGGAAGTACACTTGGTGCATTGCTGCTTACACAACAAGCAGGTTTTTCGCTCGGTGGGATAGAAAAACAACTTGCGTTGCTTGCCACGCTCCATCCCTTGTGGTTGCTAGTCGGGTGGGTGGCGCAATGTGTGTTGGGGATGGCTTATTGGATCTTTCCGCGTGTCCAAAAGCATCAGCGCCCAAGGACGATCTTGGCGGTTTGTTCTTGTCTCTTTCTTAATCTTGGACTTTTCCTGTATAGCTTTTTCTTTTTCTTTTTTCCGTCTTCTTCTTTTTTAACTCTTTCTGCGATCTTACTTTTTCTTTCTTTTCCTTTGATGTTTTTGCATCTCCAGCCCCGCATCAAAGGCTTTGGCTCCCCCTCTGCGTAACTTCTATTCTTTTGGGTTTCGTCTTATTCTTGCTTTTTTCTTGCGATCATTCCTTGGAAAAATTGGAGCTTTTCGTTGATGCGTTGCACATCCGAAAAATTCGTATGCCTTGCCCAATCCTTGAATCCGCCTTGAAGATCCATCCAAAAGAAATGCAGCAGGCATGGGTTTTTGGGGTCGCAAGTATCGTGGCCAAAAAAACATTCTGCGCGTTCTTCTTCAGGATTCACGGCTTCCAAGACATCCAAAAAGGTGACTTCTTCGTGAGACCGCGCAAAGGCAAAGCCGCCCGCGTGTCCTTTGCGCGATCGCACCAGCCCCGCATTCACGAGTTTTCGCATGACTTTGGACAAATAAAAGGGCGGTACATTCGATCCTTCGGCAAGATCCCGCGATGAGATAAAACGACTGGGTTCTTGCATCGCAAGATGCGACATCGCACGCAGCGCATAAACGCCTGTCTGCGTCAGCATTTTTCCCCCAAATGATTGCTTTGTAGGAAGGATTGCTTCTCGTGATTCTGGCATTCTTTTGCTCGATGCGGTTAAGAGGCCAACAAACGCGTGTAAAAAAACAACATGGCTTCGGGGAGTTCTTCAGGACGCGAAAGGATCTGATAGTTGGCGTGTCCGAGCATCTGCGGTAGGTAATGCCGCGCCTCTTGCTCCACAGCGAGCGCATACACCCGCACACCGGCCTGTTCTGCTTCTCGGATAGCTTGGCGCACATCCGCGATCCCATGTTGGCCTTCGTATCGATCATAATCGTTGGGTTTTCCATCGGACAATAGCAAGATCCAACGCCGCCGCGCAGGTTGCCCACGCAGCAGCGTGGTGGCATGCCGCAAGGCCGGGCCGATCCGCGTATAGCCCACAGGACGCAATCCGCCGATCCGAGAAGAAGCCTTCGTCCATCCGTCCCGAAAATCTTTGATCTGGATGTAGTGGCACTGATTCCGCGTCTTCGACCAAAACGCATCAATACGGAAGGCTTCTCCTTGTTCTTGCAGCAACTGCCCGAACATCAAAACGGCTTGCTTTTCCACATCCAAGACCCGCCGCCCGCCCGAATAGCCATCCGTACTCAAGCTGATATCCATCAAGATAGACACCGCAAGATCACGACGAAACAGACGACGCGAAAGGTAAACACGATCGTCGCCTAAACGTCCTGCTTTTCTCTGGCCGTAAGCATCAATCAACGCATCCATATCGGGAAATTCACCGTCCGTTTGACGCCGCAAGACCTGACGCATATTGCGAAAACGCATCAGATTTTTGCGCAGCCGTTGCATGGTGAGACGATGAGAGGAAAGCGTTTGCATGAGAACTTCGGCGTCTTCGCGATCGCTTTCTTCGAGATAGACTTTGCAATGGTCAGGTCGCAAAACCTTTTTTTTCGGATCCCATTCGGGATACAACAAAAAAGGCTGTGTACTTTGATCGCCTTCGACCTCTGGAGCCGCAGCAGAAGCCAAAAAATCAGCTTGATACACCGAGTGCGTCACCGAGTCTGCGCGTACCACTTGCCGCATATCGAGCTCTTGCAGCGCTTCTTCATGCGCTTCCATCTCATCCGCCCCGTCCATGTCTCGCCAACGCCCATTAAAATCGTCGAGCGTTTCGATCTTTTCAAATTGGTGCATCAGCGTATAATCTTGCATCGTTTTCTTATCGATCTGCAAGACTTCGACTTTTTCTCTTGGCGGTGCTTTTCGCTCAGAGATATCTTTTTTCTCTTCGTCTTCTTCTTCGCCTTGTTTCGGATTCAGTGGATCGTGATAGATCCCAAGATCCACAAGATCTCCCTGATCTCCCGAGCGCGCAAACAAACAACGCATCCGTTGCGGATCTTCGCTGCGTTGCGCTTCTTCGGCCTCTTCGATCAAAGCCTTCGACCAGTCCTCCATCCCCGGCCACTGTGCTTTCATCCACGCCAGCACTTCTCCGACAGAAAGCTCTGGCTCTTTCTCCCTCACTTCTTCACCTTCTTTGTTGCGACGAAAGCGATAAGAAAGTAAGAGATCTGCGGATAAAAAACAGACGCGAAAAAGATACAGATCTCGGTTTTTTTCTTGCGTCGAAAAGAAACTGCTCTGTTCTGGCAAAAAGAAGATATCGCCGATCCGTCCGCCCTCTTGTTCTGCGCGATGAAGCTGGATCGGACGCCCTGTTAATGCTTTGGCGATCACTTCGAGGCGTTTTTTTTCATCCTCAAGAGACACCCGACGCGCTACCATCGCAGGATCAGGCCCTGTGTGGCGGATGCGTTGCCACAACCGCAAAGCGCTGCGAAATAACCACTGATCCCATTCCATCTTACACCCACTTTCGCCTTGAAAAACAACGCGATCCTACCAAGCAGACGCCTATGCGCATTCTTTTGATATGCAGCGCGATCCTACCAAGCAGACGCCTGTGCGCGTTCTTTTGATACGCAGCGCGATCCTACCAAGCAAACACCTGTGCGCATTTTTTAGATATGCAGCGCGATCAGATCCATCAACGACCGAGCAACCTCTCGATCATCCGTCAATGGCTCAACGATACCCACTTCGCAAGCCAAGCGCGGCGGAAGTCCCGACTGGATCAACTTGGCGGTATCCACCAAAAGCCGCGTCGAGACGGACTCTGCCAAGCCGAGGTGGTGCAGGTTCCGAACTTTCCCTGCCATCTTGACCAATTGTCCTGCCGTCTTTTCGTCCACATCGCTTTCCGCACACAAGATCTGCGCTTCAAGCGCAGGCGCAGGGTAATCAAAATGCAACGAAACAAAGCGTTGGCGCGTAGAAGGCTTCAATTCTTTCCACGCCCCCTGATAACCGGGGTTGAAAGAAGCCACCAACAAAAAGCCCTCCGCCGCTTCGATCTCTTCGTCGTGACGGTCAAGATACAACACACGGCGATGATCGGTCAGCGAGTGCAACACCACGATCGTGTCGGGGCGCGCCTCCGCGATCTCGTCGATGTACAAGACAGCACCTTCACGAACAGCCCGCGTCAACGGACCATCCATCCAAAGCGTCTCAGCACCTTTGACAAGATAACGTCCTAAAAGATCAACCGCCGAAGTCTCTTCATGACACGACACCGTAATTAAACGACGTCCTAATTTCGCAGCCATATATTGCACAAAACGCGACTTACCTGTTCCTGTAGGGCCTTTCAAAAGAACGGGAAGATTATGCTTTGCTGCATGCGTAAACACTTCGATTTCTTTGCGTACTGGCTGATAAAAAGGCAGTACTTGTTCTGGATCTTTTTCTTTTTGCACGGTCGTTGCTCCATCCATCTTCCGCTCCTTTGCCTGCGCTCTGCCCGTTTTGTGCAAAACATCGGCGTAGTGCGCATGGGGCGACCCGCAAGTCACCCCGTGCTTTGATTTTTCGCCTCGTCTGAGGGGTCCCTTCCCCTTGTAAATGCCGTAGGGACGACACAGATCACTGATTCGACAGGTTTTTTGGGGCTTTGCCCCACACCCCACAAGGGGTCTCAGCCCCCTTGACCCCATGTGGGCGGAACGAACACAAGTTTTTCAAACCAACGACAGTTCCGCTCGAACAGGCGAAAACATGGGGGGCAAACCAACGGCAGATCCGATTGAACCTCTACAGACACGGGGGTTTTTGCCTGAAAGTGACACCGAAGGAGGTTAGGCTTTTGCTTTTTTGCCTGTTTTGGGAGTGCTTTTTTCGGGGGCAGGCGCAGCTGCAACGCTCTCTTTTTGATGAGGTTCCACCCAATCGGCGTCCAAAGACTGATCGCCGACCATCTCATCGCGTGGCAAGCCATGCTTGATAAAGTTATAGATGAACAAGGTAATCCCCACCGAGAACAGCGTCGCAGCGAGAGTCAACCCAAAGAAATGTACTTCGATCTCTTTTTGTACAACCATAAAGTCCAAACCGAGCTTGCGCTCCAGATAGACTTGGGCGATACCAGCCACCGCAAAAGCCCCCGTCATCCCGACCATACCGATATTCGAGGTCCAGAAAGCCAGAAGACCCGGCATATTGTTCCACAACTTGCGGCCCGTCATCAAAGGCATCGAGTAGGTGATAATGGCCAACACGATCATCGCGTAGGCTCCCCAAAAGGCCAAGTGACCGTGCATCGCAGTGACCAGCGTTCCGTGCGTGTAGAGGTTGACTTGGGGGAGTGTATGAGCAAAGCCCAAAAATCCTGCACCCACAAACGCCATAATCGCACAACCCACCGTCCAATACAGCGAGATCTTGTTCGGATGTTGGCGACCGCTACGTCGGTACATCGCCACCGCAAACAACGCCATCCCCAAGAAGGCCAACGGCTCAAGCGCCGAAAACAACCCACCGATCCACAGCCAATAACGAGGCGTTCCGATGTAGTAGTAATGGTGACCCGTTCCCAAAATACCCGACAAAAAGGTCAGACCGACGATGACATACAACCATTTTTCGATGACTTCGCGATCCACACCCGTCAATTTGATCAAGAGATACGCCAAGATCGCGCCCATGATCAATTCCCAAACCCCTTCCACCCACAGGTGGACAACCCACCAACGGAAGTACGAATCAAAGGTCTGGTTGGTGAAATAGATCATACCGGGAAGATACAGCAGCGCCGCCGAAAAAAGACCCATAAACAAAACGATACCCGTGGTGGTAAAGCGTTTTCCGTTCCACACGGTCATCCCGATATTGTAAATGAACAACAAGACGTTGACCACCACGAGATAATCCAATGGACGAGGGATCTCAAGAAACTTGCGACCTTCCCACCAGTTAAAATGGAAACCAATAATCGCCACAACACCGACGACCAAGAGAGAGACCAATTGGAGGTAGGCCAAAGGCACCGAATACAGTTCGCGATCGGCTTCTTCGGGGATAATAAAGTGTGTCGCACCCATAAATCCGGTCAACAGCCACACCACCAAGAGGTTTGTGTGCGTTGCACGTGCCGCATTGAAGGGGATATAATCGTGCAGACCATCCAGCCCCATGTGGGCAAACGCCATAATAAACCCGTACGTCAACTGCAAAGTCAATAGCAACATACACGCTGCAAAGAACCAGTATGCCACCTTTTGTGATTTAAATTTCATGCTCACTCCTCCTCGCTATCCTACGCAAGGATGCTTTGTTGTTCGATAAGCAGAGATCTGTTTTTTCTTTAACTCGGATTCCATTGTTCTGTTATTTTTGCGCCAACAAGAAGGCAACCATCTGATCCAGTTCTTGCGCAGTAAAGGGCAACTTGGGCATGGCCGTTCCCGGCTTTACACCTTGGGGATCTTCGAGCCACTTGCGCAAAGAAGCCACGTTGTACTTTTTCCCAACACCGTCCAACGCAGGACCCACGCGCCCACCTTTTCCACCAAGCATGTGGCACGCAACGCAAAGCTGCTGGAATTTGACGGGCATAGCAGGTGCTGCAGCAACTCGCGCAGCGGCTTGAGAGGAAGGCTGCGTTGTCGGGCGCGGCGCGGGTGCATCGGCGCGGGTGCTTGGCGGAGCGGGCGGAGTCACTTGTGCAGGCAAACCGGCATTCAGATCCCGCGAAGGACGCGGCGGAAAACCGTTCAGATCCATCTCGCCGATCCATTTGAAAAACGCGATCAGGTCTTGGCGATCTTGATCGCTAAATTTGTACTTCACCATCTTGCGCTGCCCGGGGAACATCGCTTGAGGATCCTTCAAAAACACATCCATCCACGCTGCGCCTCTGCGCTCATACACCTTCGTCAACTCAGGCGCATAATAGGCCCCTTCCCCCAATAGCGTATGGCAACCCATACAGTTGTTTGCATCCCACAGATGTTTCCCCCGCGCCACCGCCGGCGTAATATTCTTCGCCCGCGTCTGCGCTGGTACTTGACGCACCGAGTCCACCGTCAAAAACAAAAACAACAAGGAAAACAATAATGTCCCCACCAAAAAGAACGTTCGCGCTTGCGATTTCGAGAGCATGGTCTTCACCTCCTACATGAATATAGACCACAGAATCTATGGACTAATAAGTCTACAATGCCAAACACACATGATCCGTATCAACACGATTCTTGACGTAGATCAAACCGAAACGACACCTCTCGATTCGTGGCGAGAGCGTACAACAAACCCAGCAAGAAACACAAGCCACAAAACAAGCAAAGAGCCAAACACCGCAGAGGCCCGCGAAAACCAAAGCCCGTGGTAGGGAAACCAAGACTGCCCCGCGATCGCAGCACACATCCCGAGTACAAAAAACAGGTAGGGAAAGCGCAGCCACGCAGGAGGGAAACGCTCAAAAAAGATCCACCAACAGGAGAGAAAAAACGGAGCCAACAGCGTGTAATGAATCCCTGCGATGCCCAGAAAGTGATCATAGGAGACCAACCGCCCTCCCACCAAGATCATCGAGCTCGCCCAAATAACCCACGCGCTGCGGATATCCCACGAAAGCCCCCCTTTTCGCAAGGCCCACAACAGCCACGCCCCCATCCCCACAAGCCCCACTCCCAACCAAGGCCAAGGCACGATCCCAAGAAAACACGAGGACGCAAAAGAAACACTATACCAAAACCAACGCGGGGGGGCTTGGAACGACAGCCGCGAAAAGACGGCAGGTAGCATGACCAAAAAGATCAATAGACTCAAAAAGGTCTTGACCCATAAGACCGCCATCCCGGGATCACGACGACTCAACACAGCAATCGGCGGGATGCAGATCGCGCCCAAGACGATCCCCAACGGGGCAAAAGACAACCAATCCTCCTGACGCATCGACAGAGCGCGTTGTGTCCACGCAACGTACAGCCACACGCCCAACACCACCGTTGAGCCGAGGATCGAATCCACCGCGTAGCCCGCACGCAGAAATCCAACCGTACTCAGGATCACACCCAACACATACACAAGCTGCCAGCTTTTTCCCAAAGAAAAGCCTTCTTGTTTCCACCAACAAGCCCACACTAAAGGAAACAATACCGCGAAATAACCTAGATGTGAGTGTGCGTGTTTGAAGAAACGGAACGACATCCAAGACGGAAAAACAGCCCCCGCCAACATCCAGCGCATGATCAGACCCAAGACAAGCGTCCCAAACAAAGCCACCCACACAACGCCTTCAAACCAACGCTGTTGTTGCTTGTCTTGTTGTGTCTGCACGTCTTCCTTTGACATCTCTTTTTACGCCTCGTGCATCGCAAGGGGTGCCGATATCCCCCAACGCCGCTCCCATTCTTCTGCTTCTTGAGAAAAATACAAGATCCGTTGTTTCTTAAACTCTCGTGATGAAAACAGAATCATCGCCTCAGGAAGTTTTACTTCCTCTTGTATTTTCCAGACGATATCTTGAACTTCTTGTTTTTCTTTTCCATGAATCATCGCAAACAGATTGTGTTTCCAGCCTGCGATGGCTTCTCGTAGATAACAATGAGAGATGGCCGAAAAAGAGGCCATCTGCGGCCCCACTTCAAGCGCTTTTTCTTCGGAAACCTGCCACACCGCCATGCCGTTGGCTTCAAAACCCAGCTTGCGATGAAAAGCCACCGCCGCGATGCGACGCAAGACGCCTCGCGCCTGCAAGCCACGAAGACACGCAAGCAATGTTTCTTCTGTGATCCCAAGTACTTCGGCATACACTCCAAAAGGACGAGACACCAGCGCCAAGGCTCCCTGCGTCACACGGATGACCTCTTGCTCCGATACAGACAGAGGACGATCCGCCATCTCTACAACCCGCGAAGACTCGCGTTGAAAAGAAGAACGTTTTGGATCAAGCTTTACGCCGATCTTGAAGGTTTTTTTTGCCCGCAAGATCGCAAATTTCTCTGTCTCGGCTTGTTGTGCAAGCAGCTTCACTGTGCGATCAAGCCCCAAAGAAGAGGTGGTTGGAACGGCCAGCGTAAACCACAGATTGAAGGCGTGGGGTCGCTCGTAATTATGGCTCACGCCCGGATGTGTGCTCACGACCGCAGCCGCCGACTCGATCCGTTGCGGAGCCACCTCAAAAGCCACCAAGGCGCTGTCGTAGCTCATCTTGCGTGTGTCATAAATCGGCGCAAGAGAACGGATCATCTTGTCTTCAATCAACGCACGCAACCCAGAAAGCACATCGTCTTCTGTACCGCCAAGTTCTTGCGCGATCTCTGCGTAAGGTCGCTCGACCAACCCGATCCCTTGTTGTGCGCGGAGCAACAGGTCTTCTTTGTCGATCACGGCAACACCTCACTTTCTTGCTTCTCGCCTTCTCCCTGCCCCCGTGCATCGGCCAAAACCACCCCCTGCTCACCGACTTCCATCACTTCAAGCCCCGAAAGATGCGGGATCTCACTTGCAGCGGAAAACCAATCGAGTTCTTCGTGAAGGCGCGCCACTTCTCCCACCAAAAGGATCGCGGGCGAGCGCACTGCGGGCGGGGTTCGCGCAAGCACGCCTAGCGTCGTTCGTGTCACTCGTTGTTTCGGTGTCGTCCCGTGTTCAATAAACGCCACAGGTTCCTCTTCGGGGCGACCATGCGCCAAAAGCTGCTGTGCGATGTATTGGCGCGCTCCAACCGCCATCATAAAGATCAGCGTCTGCATCGCTGCCAACGCATCCCACGGCAGTTCGTCCACCTCTTCTTTTGCCAAATGCCCCGTAATCATCGAACACATCGACGCCATCCCTCGATGGGTCACAGGGATCCCTGCGTATGCAGGAGCCCCCAACGCGGAGGTCACGCCCGGCACGATCTCAAATGGGACGCCATACTCGCGCAAGTACAGGGCTTCTTCACCGCCTCGCCCAAATAGAAACGGATCGCCACCTTTCAAACGCACCACCAACGGATAGCGCAGCGCATAATCCCGCAACAGCCGGTTGATATCCTCTTGTGGGATCACGTGCAGCCCCTCTTTTTTTCCCACATACACCAACTGGCACCCATCCTTGATATCTTCGAGCATATCCGTATTCACCAGTCGGTCATACAAGATCACATCCGCTTGTTGTAAAAGCCGATGGGCTTTTCTCGTCATCAGCTCAGGATCGCCCGGACCTGCGCCCACAAGATACACTTTACCTGTTTTTTTGTTCATGGCTGCACCATAAAAAGGCCAGAAGGTGTGGGGACAACAACAGAAGCGAGCTTCTGCCAAGGCTCTACAGAAAAAACACGCACTTTGTGATCAAAATAAGAAGAAAGGTACAGCCGTTTGCTGTCTGGAGAGAAGCGTAAGTGCATAATACGCTTTCCTGCACGAAAATGATGCAAGATCTTTCCGTCCTTCCGCTGGATGATTGTCAGAAAATCTTGCATCTCACCACTATAATTGACCGCAAGATAACGACCGTCAGGGGCAAGCACCGCAAAGACCGGCAAACCCGTTAACGTGATCTGCCCATCCCGCCGAAATCGCGCCAGATCCACCTTCGCCAATTGTTGCGAACCTGCAACAGGCAAGTACGCCATCCCTTCCCACACACCCCACATCCCAAAGTGCGGGATCTTGTACGGAATCCCTTCTTTTGCGATCGGCAACAACACCCGTCGGTATACCTTCTTTTCGAGATCCAACACACCGATCTGCCGCTCTTTGAAAAAGGCACTCAAATAAAACGAACCCGCGATCAATGCGTCATAGGGCATTTTTCCGGCTTTTTCAACGCGGTGTACGACGCGAAAATCTTTTTGACTATCCAAGACCCACAAGGCATCGCGATCCATCAGGGCCACCACCAAAAGCTCGCGCCAGCTTTTGAGCCCTACGTTGCGCGAACCTGTGACGAGGCGCTTATGGATCTTCAATTGCGCATCCAAAAACACCACATCATGCGGCGCATAGTTGGCGACCGCGATCCAAGGCCCCACAAATTCCAAGGCGATACTGCTTTTTCCTACACGAACTTGGCGGATCACCTGATCTTTTTGCGGATCGATCTGCGACAACAAACCATCGCGGCTGATCAGATATCCATGCCCCCGCCAAAACTTGACCGTTGCATGGTGCAACTTGCCCAAGCCACCGATCTCTCGCAACAATCTTCCATGCTGCATGACAGCGATCTGGCTACGATCTCGTTCGATTACATAGACTTTTTCTGGCGATTTTTTCAGATCGTTCTCAGCGTGTGCCAAACCGCACAACGACGCCCACACACAAAAGACAACCATTAGAGGGCGCATGATGGATCCTCCGCAAAAAAATCATCGTAAAGCGCCTTGGCACGGGCGCGTGAGTTGCCATTACAAAACAGCAGCGAAGAACAGTCCGCACACTTGCCATGAACAGGGCGAGGATGAGCACGCAGGCTTTGCAAAAGCGGCTGCTGCTCGGGCAAACCTTCCCAGATCTGCGAGAAATCATATTCACGAAGATTTCCAAGCGAAACAGGAAAGAAAGGATCAGGTTTGACATCCCCACGGTGGTTGATATTGACCAAACGCGCCCCCGATTGATTGCCTCCCCACGCCAAGAGCCGCCGCTCCAGATACTCGCGATATCTCGGATAGCGCACAGAAAAAGCGTCCAACAACAGCCGCGCATCAGCTTCGTTGTTGCCCGTCACAAGGTCGCTCGGCGTACCCCGCTCCAACCAATCAAACGCCCGCGCCAAGATCGTCTCCATCGCCCCAAGATACGCCTCGTGCGAAAGATCCAACGAAGCTTGCGCACGCCCCGCGTACACAAGATGCGAGATATACAGCTTCGGAAAGCCCTTCTGTTCGACCAGATCCAGCACAAAAGGCAGACTGTCCAACGTCAACGTCGTCAGCGTGTAGCGCATCCCCACACGAATCCCCGCAGCGTGGCACATCTCCAAGGCTTTCAGCGACCGCTCAAAGGCCCCTTTTTTCATCCGAAAGCGGTCATGCACTTCGGGCCTTCCGTCGATGCTGATCCCCACATAATCAAAATGCTCTTGGATTGCAGGCAAATTGTCTTCGTTGATCAGCAGACCATTGCTTGATAAATAAGTCTTAAAACCTTGCTGTTTCATCCGCTCTGCAATCGCAAAGATATCCTTGCGCACAAGGGGTTCTCCCCCCGAGACGATAATAAAGCGGATTCCCTGCCGCCAAAGATGCGGCAAGATCGCGTCGATCTCTTCAAGCGAAAGCTCTGTTTCTTTTTGCGTGTGGGCGTTTGCATAACAATGCTCGCAAAAAAGATTACAGATGTTCGTCAAGTTCCAGATCAAGATCGCGATATCTGCTCGACGGATCGGCTTTTCTTCGAGCGCGTCGCGCATATACTCTGAGATCCGTAACATGGATGCACCTCATTTGTTCTTCGGCAGATCAAGGATAAATTGAATCAACACATCGATCTCCTCGGAGCGCAAGGGGATTTTGGGCATCACACTGCGCTTGTAACCGAGGTGCTTTGCGGTGAGCTTTGGATCGAGGAGTTGGGCGCGGATCCACGCAGGATGACGTTTCTCCGCAATCGACAGAAAAGACGGTGCAAAGGCCGTTTGTGTTGTGTGGTGACACCCCCAGCAGCGCGCCATAAACACCTCATAACCAAGCTGCACTGGTGCATAGCGCTGTTGTTTGTTGACAAAATTATACTTTCCGACAGGCCAACTCGCCGGCCAAATCCCCCGCTGTTGTAGCGTAATCGCATCCATCATCAACAAAGCGCCGTCCTTTTCAAACACACTCAGATACGCCAATACCCCATCCGCTGAAAACTCCGTGTGCATCAGACGACGCCCCGCCACAGGGCGCAACTTCTTGACCTTCCATGTCTTCTTTTCGATCAACACCAACTGATCCGAGCCGTTGTCCGCCCACAGATACGGTGTCATCGGATGTGTCCGCACAAAAGCCCCCGGCCCTCCGATGGCGATATCTTTCACAAAACGCCAACGATACATCTCCCACACACTGATCCGCCCCGTCCCCATGTGCGGCGTCGCAAAGTAGAATCGCCCCTCTTCGTACCAAAAAGCCACAGAAAACAGATGCGGCATCCCCGATATCGGCGCATCAAAGACAAACCCTTGGCTGTGTAGATCATACACAAACAGACGCTTGGCTTGCGGCGAACTCCCCACAAGATACCGACGCGATGGGTCTAAGAAAAAATCACTCAGCGCCACCCGCAACGCAGCCTTGCGCACAGACCAGTCCTTGGCCTCCAAAAAGCCGATCTCTGGCCGATCTTGCATCGTAAAGATCGCTTGCTGCTGTGTGTTTGAGGTGTAGATTGCGCTGATCATTCCGTCCAACGGCAAAAATCGCACAGGTTCAAGTGTCTCTGCCCGCAAGATCACCAACGCTCGCGGCAACCAACAGGCCGCCACCACATACTCCCCCCCCCGCACCAGCGCGATATTGCGCAGATACACACACGCACGGACACGCCGATCCCACCGACCTTTTTGTACATCATAGCGCGTCACCCAACCATCTCGCGACGGCACAAACAGCGACTTCCCCTCCGCCTGAAACTTGATCCCACCATGCACATGTTGCACAGGGAACCGCGCATGGATCTTCGTCCCCTCCATCAACCATACTCGTTGCTTTCCACGCTCCACTACCGCCGTCAATGCCCGAATATCCGACAATACAAACGGCTGGCCTTTCTCCCTCGAAAGCACCAGACTCTTTTGTACGTCTGCTTTCCCCCACGCGACACGCCCGGGGGTTCGGATATAACGGATAATCGAGGCTCTTTGCGGTGGCGTAAGGCGCGGAAATCCCGGCATTAAAGTAGCGGCTTTTCCATGCACCAACACCCGATCCAACCACGCAACCGAGCGACGGCGCAAAAACAACGGTAGCAAGGGCGATCCCGTTCGCCCCTGTCGACGCTCGTGGTGACAAGAAGCGCATTGTTGCTGGTACAAAACCCGTCCTGTCGCAAGATCGCCCTGTCGCAAAAACGCCGCTTCCTTTGGATCGATCCGCCGATGTCTGCGCGTGCGTCGGGACGTTGATGCGTTTGGCTTGATCTTGATATGTTTTTGGACGGAGTAAGCATCCTGCCGTCGGTGCGCACGTCGAGACGTGGACGCGCTTGGCTTACCATCCCTGCGGCTGCGCGAGAGATGTCTTGGCTTGGTGGGCAACGACACCGCAGATCGCCTATCTTGCGCCTGCGTTGTGGGTCGAGAAGTCTGAGCGCTCCCGTCCTGCGCAGCCAACCAAACCAAGAAGCCCCCCACAACCCCACAAACCCAAACCACAGAAAGCCCATACCCGCCGCGCCTACAGATCAAAGAACAAAACTCTTTTTGCGACATCATGTCTTTTCTATCCATCATCAAGGCGCGGTTTCGTTGTGACCTTCAGTCGCCTGTTCTAGGGGGTTGTGTCGGATGACTTCATGATTTTGTCAAGCAGTCATCAATAGATATCGCCCATCGTATTGAAAACGTTCCATTTTCCTGTGGGCGTCACCATCCAGTTTCCTGTGATCTCTTGCTTGAGCGTCAAAGTCTTGTCGTCGTACACAAGCACCGCAGAAGGCTTATTCATTGGACTCCATGCCGAGATATACGCCTCTGTTCCGTCTTTGTTGTACTCGATGTGAACCGCACGGCCCGGATACTTGGTCGGGATCGGCAACTCTTTCACCAGTTTGAAGGTTTGCTTGTCGAACACATAGATCGTCCGATACAACGCAGACGATGGATTCAAGGTGCGATCCGCATACAACCACGGGGATTTCGGATGCGTCTTCACAAACAAGTTTCCGCCGCCCGCACCCGGCATCGTCATCCGACCCACGACTTTCCACGCGTTTTTCGGATGTTTCTCAGGATCCGTTCCCAAACAAGCAATCGTCGGCGCGCCCAAGTGACCTGTACACCAGATCGGCCCGTACGTCTTGTGATCGATATTCGCTCCGCGCCCCGGGTGAGGAACCGCATCCACTTTGACCATCGCTGTAAGCTTTTGCGTGTGCAGATCCACCACCGCGATCGAGTGGCGCGCATTCGCTGCCATCAAGATGTAACGCCGCGAAGAATCGAAACCACCATCGTGCAAGAAACGCTCTGCCGCGATATTCGAGATCTTCAAGTTATTCAAGTCGCGATAATCGACCACCCAGATATAACCCGTCTCTTTGATGTTCACGATCCACACGGGCGCATGGTGCGATGCCGAGATCGCCGCAACACGCGCTTCGCGCAAGAACTCGCCTGTGTCGTAAGTATAGCCGCTCGTCGAAACCACTTTCTTCGGCTCCAACGTCTGGCCATCCATCACCACAAGGCTTGGCGGCCAATAGCAACCCACGATCAACAGTTTGTCCATATAATCGCCGAGTTTGCCTTTGTACTTGCTGCTATCCACCGAACGGGCGTCATAACAAGTCTTGCCTTCCGCTACAACAGCGGGCGTTTTCATCCACAAGTCGATCATCGTCACCCGACCATCCCGACCGATCGAATAGAAATAACGACCCGTTCCCGAAGACCGCAGGATGTGTACCGCAAATCCTGTCGGCACAATCGAGATCACTTCTTTGGTTTTTCCATCCAAAACAGCCACTTTCCCCGCATCGCGAAGCACGACGCCAAGGTAGTTTTGCCAATCCCGCGTGTGCTCTGGCTTGGTGGGCCGATCTTTCGGAGCGATGTGCAGTTTCCAGTTCTTGCGCATCTCTACAAGCGACATCTCCGCTGGATCTGGCGGTGGGTGCTGCAAAAAGCGCGCAATCAGATCCACTTCGCTCGGAGAAAGCACACCCGCTTGACCCCACGCAGGCATCCCGCCCGGAAGACCGTACGTAATGAAGGTTTGCAAGCTCGCTGTACTCAGGTTCCGCGAACGCAGGCGCTCTGGTACCAGCGCCGGTCCTGTCGCACCTTTGCGCAACATCCCGTGGCAGCCCGCACAACGGTTAAAGTAGATCTGCGATGCCTTCGTACGCTCCGCCATCGTCAACGGTGGCAAGCTGTCTTCTTCCTTTACCTTCGCAGGTTCGCCTTTGTGGATCTTCAAAAATGCCAAGATCGCGTCCACTTCGCCCGTTTCCAACTTGATCTGCGGCATCATACTAAAGTGATACCCCGTCACAAGCTCCGCATCAGGCTCCAAAATCGAACGACGCAGATACGCTTCATCCGCTGAAAACGTCCTCTTGTCTTTTGCTCCCTTCGACAAGACCGTCGTCTGCCGACCGTAAATATTCAAAAAGGATGGCGCAACTTTCCGCGATCCATCCAACGAGTGGCAGGTTGTACACGCCTTCTTCTCGACCAGATCCCGCCCCAACTTCGCCAAGGCCGTCACCGTCGCAGGCGTCGGTGCTTCCACCTTCTTTTGTACCGCCAAGCTCTTGATGTAAGCCACCACTGCGTCCATCTCGTCTTTGCTCAATGGAGGCGAAACCATCGGCAAATTCTCGAACCCCTTCACCAGATCTGCCTTCGGATTTTCAATCGAAAGCCGAATGTACGCCTCGTCCGCCAACACCGTTCGCAGCTTGCCGTTGGTGATCACTTCGCGCTTCGTACCAAACACTCCTTGCAGCGTCGGTCCCACGCGCTTTGAACCATCTTCCGAGTGACAGGCCACACAGCCCTTGCTCAAAAGCACTTGCTTCCCTTTGAGGACTTGATTGTCCCCTGATCCTTTGCCCGCATTGGGCTTCTCCCCTGCCGAAGCTCGGTTTTCCCACAGTTGGCCGCTGCTTGCAATCGCCCACAACAACGCTCCCACCAACAACGGTAACCCGTGCTTCGCCCGAATCTTGAGCTCTTTCATTCTCGCTCCTCCTCGTGACGCAGTCTACAACTTGGCGCAAAACCTCTTTGCACCGACTTCTCTTGCTCCAACGCCTCTCAAACAAGCCTTCACCTGCCCGCTGCGTTTGAACATCAAGCTAATCAAAAGACAACCATGTCTTAAATGCCCGCACTCCCCTTTTCTAGCTTGATAGCTATCAGTCCAAAACTTGATCTAGATCAAAAAGAAACTCTACCCTCTCGCCCCCCTTAAAACCCCATCGCATCGAAGGAATCGCATCATTTGAGTTTAGGTCAAGGGTATTCGCAGATGGTGTTGTTGTGTTCGCAACGCATCCCTCGGGCGCAGTCCTCGTCCTTTGCGCAGCGATAAAAGCACATCTTATGCTCGCACAACATATTGGGCGGACAATCTGGGTCTGCCGCGCAAGCGATCGTACACATCCCCCCACCGCAATTGCTTTTCTCCCGACAACAAAACAACCCCGCCGCGCACTCGTTGTCTCCCTTGCAAAATGCCCCCACCAGACCACGGCACTTGTCTGGCTCTAGCCGACAAACATCCGATGTCAACGGCAAGCAAGACCACCCAAACAACAACACCCACGCCAACAAACATAACCCAAACACCCGCAACGTCGCCAAACGAAACATCTTCGCCTCCTTTGTCAAAACACACTGCACCCACATTATGATCGAGGTTATTGTTCGGTGCAATCTTTGGTGAAGGCAGCACCGTTTTCGTCTTTGATCGGATGGCCTTCGACGTCTTTGGCGGTGGAACAGGCGTAGGGAGTGGTTTTGCGGGCTTTGGGGGCGATGAACATCGGGTTGTAGATCCACTTGCTTGTGACGTTAAGGCAAGCGTTGCACATGACTTGGGTTTTGTTTTGATTGATCACCAATTTGAGATCAGTCGCGTCCTGCAAAAAAGCTAAGTCGGTATCAGAATCTCCCGCAGCAAAGACAGCACGTTTGCTTAGATCGGCCTGAGTTTTGAGAGCTTCGGCGTCAGCCACTCCGAAGATGATGCGGTTGGTCCAACAGCGTTTCCCTTGGGCGAACGTGGTGACGAGCTTGTTTGCATCAGGGCCGCAAGGCTGCAATTTGTAAGAGCCTTTTCCCGTCGCATCGTACACAGGACGGATGCCGATGACGTGTTCAGGAGAGACATTGACTTCCATCGAGATCGCCTCGACGGTCCATTGCGGAGATGCGGTAATGACCCATACATCGAAGCCATTTTCTTGCAAGGTGCGGATCAAATCGCGGATCTGGCGGTATATCCGAATGTAGCCGATGACGCCTTTGTTGCTACCGACCGTTTGAGTCGAACCGACGGGAGCCCAATTGTTTTGACTGAACGCTGCTCGCGCAAAGGAATGGATCTCGTTGGCTGCATAACCTGCTTGGAGTTGGGCTGACCATGTATAAGAAGAATTGTTGGTGAGGGTCATATCTTTAGCAGCGCCTGTAGGCGATTTGTTATCCCACGCCATCTTACCACCTACCGTTTTGCCTTCGTCATAGATCCGAAAGATCTCGTCTGCGCAAGCTGTATTCGTCGAAGTTGGCAACGGCTTGCCTGCATCAGCTAAACCTCCACACGCGGCTTTAAGGGCCGCGACAGCGTCAGCAGAAAGATCTGCGCTTGTTTGCGACCAATCTTTGTTCGGTGGTTGAAGGATCTTGTCGTGACGAACCATCCAGATAAAGGTAGCCTCACCGATATCGTTTTTCACAACGGTGTTGTCCCAATCAAACAGCGCAACAGGGCGAGCCGACGAATTGTATCCTGCGCTCGTGTAGCCTTTTGCTTTGACGAGATCGTTGATCTTGGTGGCGTTGTCTCGAACCCACCCAGTAATCCGCAAATTCAGCAACCGAATCGGCGCTCGTTGCGGTGCTGTAGCCCCGTCTTTACCGACCGCCACACCTTTGCCTGCTGGCCCAGCCGCGCCGTCTTTACCGACCGATCCCGCTGGTCTCGTGCAGCCCATCAACAAACCTCCCCCCACCAACGCACACAACAAGCGGATTACGAACACACACCGCGCAAAAAACCCTTTCTTAGCCATCAAAAAAACCCTTTCTTTGACAAATATCGGACTGACGCGTTTGGTATAGGCTTTTGTGGGATTCCACCCGAAACCCCGCGCCTTTAGCGCAGCTCTCTTGACCCCGTGCTGGCGAAGAGATCACAGGTTTTTCACACAAGCGGCTCTGCCGCTTGATGTCACACGAACACGGCGTTTGTAGGGAGGGGGTGATTTGGGGGGATTATTGTTCGGTGCAATCTTTGGTGAAGGCAGCACCGTTTTCGTCTTTGATCGGATTGCCTTCGGCGTCTTTGGCGGTGGAACAAGCGTAGGGGGTGGTCTTGAGGGCTTTGGGGGCGATGAACATCGGGTTGTAGATCCACTTGCTCGTGACGTTGAGGCAAGCGTTGCACATGACTTGGGTTTTGTTTCGATTGATCACCAATTTGAGATCGGTCGCGTCTTGCAAAAAGGCCAAGTCGGTATCGGAATCTCCCGCAGCAAAGATAGCACGTTTGCTTAGATCGGCCTGAGTTTTGAGAGCTTCGGCGTCAGCCACTCCGAAGATGATGCGATTGGTCCAACAGCGTTTCCCTTGGTCGAACGTGGTGACGAGCTTGTTTGCATCAGGGCCGCAGGGCTGCAATTTGTAAGTGCCTTTTCCCATCGCGTCGTACACAGGGCGGATGCCGATGACGCGATCAGGGGAGACATTGACTTCCATCGAGATCGCCTCAACGGTCCATTGCGGAGATGCGGTAATGACCCACACATCAAAGCCATTTTCTTGCAAGGTGCGGATCAGGTCGCGGATCTGGTCGTATATCCGAATGTAGCCAGTGACGCCTGTGGTACTGCCGACCGTTTGGGTCGAACCGATGGGAGCCCAATTATTTTGATCGAAAGCTGCTTGCGCGAAGGAATGGATCTCGCTGGCTGTATAACCTGCTTGCAACTGAGCGGCCCATGTATAGGGGGAATTATTGGTGAGGGTGATATCTTTGGAGGCCCCTGTGGGTGATTTGTTATCCCACGCCGCTTTGCCACCCGCCGTTTTGCCGTTGTAATAAACGTTGAAGATCTCGTCTGCACAAGCTGTATTCGTCGAAGTCGGCAACGGCTTGCCTGCATCGGCTAAACTTTCACACGCGGCCTTGAGGGCCGCTACAGCGTCGACAGAAAGATCTGCGCTTGTTTGCGACCAATCTTTATTCGGTGGTTGGAGGATCTTGTCGTGACGAACCATCCAGATGAAAGTGCCGTCGCCGATATCGTTTTTCACAACGGTGTTGTCCCAATCAAACAGCGCAACAGGGCGAGCCGACGAATTGTATCCTGCGCTCGTGTAGCCTTTTGCTTTGACAAGATCGTTGATCTTGGTGGCGTTGTCTCGAACCCACCCAGTAATCCGCGAATCCAACAACCGAATCGGCGCTGCTGGCGGTGCCGCCGCACCATCTTTTCCGGGCGCTCCATCTTTGCCTGCTGGCCCCGCTGCGCCGTCTTTGCCCGCTGCACCGTCTTTTCCAGCCACGCCATCTTTTCCCGCTGCGCCGGTCGCCCCGTCTTTACCGGCTGGACCTGCTGGTCCCGCGCAACTCACCAACAACAAACTTCCCCCCACCAACGTACACAACAAGCGAATCACGAACACGCACCGCGCAAAAAGCACTTTCTTCACGCTCACCATCGAAAAACCCTTTCCTTGATCAAGATAGGAAACTGCACGCAAATGACGAAACGGGTACGACTTCTCTTGTATTACGAGAACGGCGCACTCTAACGGGCAGACAAACCTATGTCAAGAATAGAAGCAAACAACCATACCTCAAGCAAAGGCTCACAGCGCACCAAATTTGCGAAAGTTCTCGTTGAATCAACGAAAAAAGGCCCGAGCGACGGCGGGAATTCTCAAGGAACGGTCTATCTTCTTGAATCTAAACAAGATGACACGGTTGGATGGCTTTAGTGGGGTTCCACCCCACGCCCCGCAAGGGACCAAAGGCCCCTTGACCCCCTATCGGCGGGGTGATCAGCATTTTTCAAACGAACGGTTGCGCCGCTTGATAGAACGCGAACACGGCGTTTTTTGCCGACTACGTAAGCAAAACAAGAACTTGTGTGAAAAGGATTTTTTCGCAAACCAAAGACAGCGGTCTCAAATGACGGCCCTACCAAAGAAAACACTTATTGTTGTTGTTCGCAGTCAGTCGAGGAATCCGAACCCACGTGCGATTGTGGATGAAAGCAGAAAAATGGAAAAAACAGAACACGTGGGAAGGGTTCGTGGAGGAGCTAAAGTTTTCCGCAACACGCAAACGACAGAAGCTTACCATCCCCGCCAAAGGGCGCG
>CAUJFU010000312.1 GCA_963169055.1 Myxococcota bacterium | reverse complement strand
GTCTCGGTAGATGAGGATGTCTCGGTAGATGAGGATGTTTCGGAAGATGGGGATGTTTCGGAAGATGGGGATGTTTCGGAAGATGGGGATGTTTCGGAAGATGGGGATGTTTCGGTAGATAGGGATGTTTCGGGGGGATAGGGAGGCGGGCGAGGGATTATTTGCGTCGTCGTCCGTGGTGGGTGCGGACGGGTTGGCGATGAACGCGAACGGGTTGGCGATGAACACGAACGGGTTGGCGATAAACGCGAACGGGTTGGCGATAAACGCGTGTAGGTCGATAAACGGTACGGTAGCGACGAACAGGGTTATAGCGATAGCGAGTGCGGACGTAATTGGGCCGATAGTAGGGTCGGTTATAGACGTTGTAGGTGCGCCAAGTGTTGTAGCGATAGATGTAGCGAGGGCGGATGAAGGTGCGAACACCACCGACGAGATAAAAAGGGCGCCATGCGTGGGGATAATAGCGGATGGTGGAGCCATCAAGGACGTAGTATCGGAACAGATCGCCTTGTTGGTAGTAGAAGACGGGACGGCCCCCAACCCAGATGTAAGGGACGGGATCAAAAAAGAAGCGAGTTCCCGCAGTGATGCGGTAAGGGCGCCAGCCGAACGGGTAGAAGACGCGCTCGCCGTTTGGGGAGAGGTAGTAGTAGCGCACGGCTCCGTTGGCATCGTAGAAGTAAAAGACTTGGACGCCTTCGACGGTAAGGAAGGGGTGGATCACGGAGTCGGGTTCGACGTTATCAGCAGGGGCGTTTTCGTCGACGACGACGTTTTGGGCTTGTGCGTTGGGGGAGGTTGCGGTGTGGAAAGCGAAGAGAGCGAGACCAAGGAAGAGAACGCGCCATTTCATCGGAGACTCCTTTGTTGGGGGAGGATAACGAAACACACGGATACACGGGGCTGTGATGGACAAAGCAGCGCCGCGCATCGGTGGAGAGGCTTGCGTTTTGGCCTCTCTTGCGATCTGCTAGACGAAGTGTTTTCGTCTCTGGATTACAGGCAGAGTGTAGCGACGGGGTTTGTGATGGCAAGCAAAAAGAAAAACATCTTGCGAAAAGAGCCGATGGATGGGCGATCTGAGCAGGTCAAAGAAGGTCGTTGGAGCCGTCGAGCTTTTCTGGCGCAGAGTGCGCTGGGTGTGGCGGGATTGGGGTTATGGGGCGTGGGCGGTTGCCTGCCGCCGGGCGGTGGAGAAAAGCTGGGGGATGCAGGTGAGCAGGAGACGGTGGATGTGCGGCCATCGATCGCGCTGACAAAAGGACCGTATGTGCAACTGATGGGTTTGGAAGCGGTGCGTCTGCGTTTTGAGACGCAAAGCGAAGAAGGATTGGAAGTCTCGTTGTGGTTGGGGGAAAAGCAGGTGTCGACACAGACATCGAAAGGCAAGATCGAGAAGATCGAAGCAGCGTTTCCAGCCAATGATCCTTCGTTGGAACGTCGCGATGCACCCGGGGATTACGCTGTTCACGAGGTGCGGCTGGAGGGTTTGAAGGCAGGGGAGCGTTATCGGTGGCGGGTGAATCGTCGTGGTGGGGCTGTAGAAGAGGGCGCTTTTCGGGCCCCCGTTGTAAAAGGGCAGCCGTTTCGGATCGGATGGATCGCAGACACGATGTACCCGCACCATCAAAGCACCGCCGAATTGCTTTTAGCAAAAGAGCCTGATCTGGTCTGGCATGGGGGAGATATCCAGTATCAAACCAACTTTTTGGATACGTGGGCGGGCGTGTTCCAAGTGTTCGGGCCGTTGATGCGAAGCGCGCCGATGCACTTTTGCGTTGGAAACCATGAATACGAGGGGATGAACGAGTTCGAAGTCTTTTACAAACGCTTGCTCGGTGGGCATGGGGATGTGGGCAGCGCTTCGGACTACCACGCTTTTTCTTACGGTGGGATTCGCTTTTTGTCGCTAAACAGCGAAGACGGACTCGACAAAGACGGTACTGCGCAAGTCAAATGGTTGAAAGAGGAATTGATGCGGGTCGAACAATCGGCGGATCTGCGTTATGCGGTGGTCGGTTTTCATCGGCCTTATTATACGTTTGGTCGGTCGAAACCTCCGATGGATACGAGGGCATTGGTGCATCCCTTGTTGAAGCAGTACAAGGTTCCGCTGGTGATGTGTGGTCACAACCATAGCTACGAGCGTTTCGAAGTCGAGGGTGTGGTGTATGTGGTCGATGGGTGCGGTGGGGCCGTGAGTTACAACCCAGACGAACACCTTGAGGAATTCAAAACCAATGCTCCCGAAGAGATCCCTTTGCGTAAGGCTGTAGAGCGGGGGTTTGGATGTTCCTTGCTGGACTTTGATGCGCAAGGGGTGTTGACGTTGACGCATCACGAAGTCGAAGGCCGAAAAGAAGTGGATCGTTTGGTGATCAAAACAAGTTGAGGCGGACAAAAGAAGCAGAGCATGGGGTGAACCGTTCCCTTGGGACGGTCTTTTTGCACATTTTCCAATTCCTAAACGCCACGACGAAGAGGTACGCATTGGCCAAAAGATTGCGTTCGTTGGTGTCAAGCTTTCCGTTGTTTGCGATGTGTATGTTGTTGATCCTTCTGGCCTATCCGATGATTCAGGCGTTTTACGCCAACGCGGGCGAGTTTGTTTATCTGTTGGATGACCCGTATATCCATCTTGCGATCGCAAAGAATGTCCGTTTCACAGGCGTATGGGGGATCTCCGCAGGTAGTTTTTCTTCGGCGTCGTCTTCCCCGTTGTGGACATCGTTGTTGGTGCTTTTGGGAGGGGGCGCTGCGTGGCCTTTTGTGTTGAACGTGCTGTGTGCGTTGTGGATCTTGGTTTGGGTAAAGCAGCGCTTTGTTGTTTCAGGGGAAGGACTCGCGTGGCGTGGCGTTTGGGGTGAGCTGTATGGGGGGCTTTGGGTAGCAGGTCTGGCCTTTCCAGCAGTCATCTTGTGCGGTTTGGAACATCTGCTTCATGCGTTGTTGATGCTGTTGGCCGTTGAAAAGTTGGCCGATGATCTTTCGGGCAGTGCTGTATCTCCGAAGGCATGGGTTTTTGTAGAGAAGCATTCTTTTTGGGGTGGGTGGTGGGTGTTGGGGTCGGTGGGGTTGGTGCGTTATGAGAGTTTGATTTTGGTGGTGGTTGCGGGGATGGCCTATCTTGGGCAGCGACGGTTGGGGCGTGCGTTGTCTTTGGGTGTGTGTATGGGCGTGCCGGTGTTGGCGTTTGGTGTTTGGTCGGTGTGGCAAGGTGGCTTTGGGTTGCCGAATCCGATCTTGCTCAAAGGTGCGACGTCTGCGGTGTTTTCGCAAAGAGGCTTTTCTATTTTAGCGGAGCGCTTGGGAGACAATCTTGGTCAAGCACCCGAGCTCTTGTCGTTGATTGTTTTGGGGGGATTGTTGCTGTTGTTGTTGCGCAGCGAAGAAGCAAGATTGCGGGTGTTGGAGGAAGGTCAAACAGAGGCGCTGCGAGAGTTGCGGTTGTTGCGTTGGGGTTTGCTGCTGTGGATGGGGATCTCGGGCCTGCATCTGTTGTTGGCGCGGACGGGATGGTTTTATCGGTATGAGTTTTATCTTTTGTGCGTGGGATGGGGGTATATGGCGCGTGGTTGGGTCTTTTGGGCGATGCGGGCAAGGATGGCATCGTCTCGCAAGCAAGTGTGTGTGCTTGGTTTGTGGTGTCTTGGCGTGGTCTTGTTTGGAACGAGGGCGACCGAGGCACAGACTGCGATATCTCCGAATCTACGGGGGATCTATCGCCAGCCTTACCAAGAGGCGATTTTGTTGCGATCTTAAAAACCCAACGCACGAGTGATCTTGCAGGATATCGGATTGGTTGCGTACAAGACGGAGGCACAGATATCGGATTTGATGGGCTTGGGGGATCAGGAGATTGCACAAATGCGACGTCGTGGTGGACTGGATGAAAAAGCTTTGGGGGCGGTTGCAGAAAAGAGGCGAAGTGAACTCGCCGTGTTGTATGATCGCGGCCCGCTTGCGGGTTGGTGTGTGGTGGCTGCATGGAGGCAGGTTCCCAAATTGTGTTGTGCGTCTGCGCGTGTAGTGTTTTCGGTTGCGAGGCGTAAAGAAGCCGAATCGTTGCGTGTGGCGTTGAAGGCATTTTCGGCGCATTTGCCCGACGGGGTCGAAGTACAGTGGGCGTCTGCGCAAGAGATCGCCAAGTGCCGAGAGTGATGTTTGACTTCGGAGGTCTGAAGAGACCCGATGGATGGAGGTCGTGGATGTGGAAAGCGATCGTCTTTGACATGGATGGCACCTTGATCGATTCTCCGCTGTGCTTTCGGACACTACGGGAGCGTTTGGATATCCCCGAAGGTGCGCCGATCTTGGAGCATCTTGCTGTGCTTGAACCCGAGGAGCGCGCTCTCAAAGAGCGTTTGTTAGAAGAGATGGAAGTGGACTATGCGGGCGGAGCGAGGCTGATGGAAGGGGTGCAGGAGATGTTGCAGGCTTTTCGGGCGGCGGGAGTGCGTGTGGGGATCTTCACGCGCAACTGCAAAGCCGCAACGCAGCGGGTGTTGGGTGCCTTTGATCTGCCTGTCGAGATGGTTTTGACGAGAGAAGATGCGTTGCCCAAACCCGATCCTGACGGATTGCTGCGGTTTTTGGAGGCTTGGAAACTCGATCCCAAGGAGATGCTGTTTGTGGGAGACTTTCGATTCGATATCGAATGTGGCCGTCGTGCAGGCGTCGACACGGCTTTTTACGCAGACGGCGCTCAAGAATACGACGACTTTGGAGCGGATCATGTGATCGCTGATTATCGGGTGTTTGCACAACAAATCGCGGGGCCTCTTTTGCACCGTGTCTCATCATAAGAGCCGCGCAGGTTCAAGATAGGAGTCATGGTGTTGGGGCGTTTTTTGTGGGGCGACAATTCATTCCTATCCAGAAACAGCGGATAATTGGGGGGATCAGGGAGTGGGAGATTTGGGGAGTTGTGATTGGAACCAGCGCAAGGCAGTTTGAGAGAGAGGCTTGGCGATATCTTTCCAATCGAGTCCGTTGGCTTCGGCTTCGAGGGTGTTTTCTTTTTTGACGTCTTGGCCGATCCATCGCAGAAAATCTCCGATGTTTTCGGGGACGGCGAGGCCAGCACAGGCTTCTTGGAGTGCTTGTTCGAGGCGAGCGGGTGTCAAGACGAGATCGACAAAGGCTTGAACGGAGGAGACGTGTTCGGGTCTGAGCTGTACAGAGCTTTTTTGGCGGATGGATTGGTGTTTTTCACCTTTGGCTTTGAACAACAGGCTCGACCAGCGGGTTCGCCACATCGGATCCGCTTGCGCAAGGATCGGGTACATCACAACGCCTTCGCCGATGCCTTCGGTTTCAAAGACTTCCGCGACCCACGGATCGCATGTTTCGACGGATGTGACGAGGGCATTGAGGATGTCTGCGGCTTGTTCGAGCGAGAGTTGGGAGGCAAAATCGATCTCGATGGTCTCACCATGCCACGGCAAGATGTGGATATCTTCGTGGGCGGGGATCAAAGCCCGTAAGCGTTCAGGTTCGATCTCGATGTGAGCCATCCCTGTGCTTGGATCGCCCCATAGAATCGCAAAGATCGCAAAGACACGTTTGGGGATCTTGGAGATCGCGGTACGTTTTTGGATGCCTTGGCCGCACCATTCACCAAACAACAAGATCGGACCCGATACAGGGGCTTGTTGGTGCAGCCGTTGGTTGAGATCGTGGAAGTAGTCTTTGTGTAGTTCGAGCCATGCGGCAAATCCGAGGTTATCTTCTTGGGGGTGGATCAGGCGAGAGCGCGATTGGGCGATACATCGGCCATCTGCGCGCATCTGCACGGCGGCGTTGGTTCCGTCCAGTTTGACTTTGGCGCGGTAAGGGATCTTGGGCATCACATAAGCGTCCCCAAAGACTTCGCTTTCTTTTTGAAACGAGGCGATCAGGTGATGAAGATGCTCGATACTCGGCCACTTGATTAGATCGATATCGGTGGGCAACGCAGCGACTGCTTCGCTCGGTGCTGTGGGGGGCGGAGTGGTGTTCGCTCCGTATTGTGCCGAAAGATCCGACCCGACAGGCTGATCGGTCGGCCCCATCGCCATTCCAAAAGATTCCACGCCGCGTAAGCGGGCTTTGCGGAGCTTGGTTCCGTCCGCAAGCACCGCTCCGACCAACGCCACCGCGACCACATCGCCCACGTTGTACAGATTCTCGTTGTTTGCGACGATCTGTGTATCCGCGTGGTTGGGCGCGCCAAAGACATAGACGCGCAAGGTGTCGGCGTTGGGGTGGTTGTGGACTTCTTTGACTTGCATGGCGAGGATCATCTTTGGATCTCCTTGGTGTATGAGTGAAATGATTTGTTGGATGGTTTTTGTGGGGCGCTGCCCCACGCCCCGCAAGGGAGCACGGCTCCCTTGACCCCGTGTTGGCGAAGAAATCATCGTTTTTCATCCAGACGACTCTCTCGCTTGAAATGCCGCGAACACGGGTTTTTTTGTCAACTGCGCAATTGCGATCAGAAAAGGATGCGCTGTTCTGGGTGGCGCGGCCCCATGACGCGATAGAACGGAAGGTGGTTCGCGAGAAAAGTGGATCGAGAGGGCTAAGCAGGGAGGGGGAGGCATCCCGGGAGGAGGGCTTGAAGAAGGCGGAGTGGGGCTTGGATGGGCTGAGATTGCATCCATTGGAGGGCGGTGTGAGCGAGGTCTTGGGCTTGTGCGTGGGGGAGCCAGAGGGAGCGGGCCAACATGGTGGCGTGGGTGTAGAGGTGAGCGTCGGTGTCTTCGAGGAGGACTTCGGCGGCGGTGAGGTGTTGGAGTCCTTGGTCGTAGTGCTGTGCGAGGAAGTCGGCACCCGCAAGCAGATGAAGCGCCCAAGGAGAACCCCAGCGTGTGCCTTCTTTAAGGATGATCTTGGCGCAGTGACGGGCTTCTTTGAGAAAAGCATCACGTTGTTGGAGGGGTTGCTGTATGGCGCAAGCGAGCGCGCAACGGCCTCGCAGATGGTGGAGTTCGATGCGGTTGAATTGGATGCGAAGGAACAGCGAACGCCGCAGTTCGGCCCATTGTTCGAGGAGATATCGCCAAAAGGGCAAGGGCGTTTCGAGGTACAAGGCGATCTCGCCACGATTGATCAGTTCGATGTAGTGTTGGAGGTGAAAAGCCCGCTGGCTGCGAGGAGGAAGTGTGCGTTGGATGGTGAGCGTGGCTTGTTCTGGCTGATCTTTGGCAAGCAGCAAGCGCGGTGCAACGCCGAGATTCAGGTGGGTTTGTGTGTAGAGATCGCCGCGCTCTTCAGCTTCGCGCAAGACCACAGGAAGAGTGCGCTCAAGTTCGCGAAATGACCCCATAAACAACAGCGCATTCATCTGATAGATATGGCAGTTGGAGAGTTCCCAAGTAATCCCGGCGCTACTTTGTCGAAGGATGCGTTCTGCAAGCGCGCAGCGGTCATAAGCGCGCCGCCATGCGCCTTGTGTGAAGGCCGCAAACCCTGCGGTCAGGTAGCAAGTGCCGATGATATGGGGGTGATGTAGCTGTTTGCCAAGTGTCAAGGCTTGATCGGTGAGATGTTCGGTGCGCTGTTGTTTGTTTGGGCCTTGAAAGGAGCTATAGGCGGCTTCGAGGGCGTAGGCAAGGGCCAAGTGGTACGGATCCTTGGCGTGGACGGCTTCGAGCAGGTATTGGGCTTGAAAGGCCATGCCTTGCAGGGGATCGGCGAGTCCGACTTCCATCGAGACAAGGCGACACGCACGCAGACGCAAGGCTTGTTCGGGGTTGAGCGAGTGGTGTGTGGGGGTGGCATCTGCATGAGAAGAGCCCACGATATCTTGAAGAAGAGAAGGGACATTATCCTGAATCTTGAGGGAGATTTTGGAATGCGTGCGGTATAAAAGTTTAACGACTGAGGCGTCGGGAAGTTTATGAAAAAACAAGCGGATGCGGCATTGAAGCCAAGTCCAGATCGCAGCCCGTTTCGACGGACTCCAACGCAGCCTGAGTTCGCGCAACAAATGAGAAAGGGTGTCGAGTCCGCGATCCAGTTGTCCACAGCGGATCAGTTGGGTGGCAGCTTGCAAGCGGAGTTCTTGCTGCAGGCGTTTTGCATCGCCCAAAGATGCGAATCTTGCCGAAGATACGGAAGATGTGGGTGATGTGGAAGATGTGGATGATGTGGATGATGTGGATGATGCGTAATGCGCGGATGATGTGGATGATGCGTAATGCGCGGATGATGTGGATGGTGTGGATGATGCCGAAAATAGGTTGGGGTGGAGTTGTTGTGTGCGTGCGGCGGCTTGGAGATAGGCATCGGCGGCGGATTCACCGAGTCCTTGGTGGGCGAGAGCATCGGCGAGAGCGCGGAGGATATCGCGTTCTTGGAGGGGATCGAGGGGAGAGAGAGAGAGAGCGTGTTTGTACCAACGTGTCGCTTGTCCGAAGGCAAGGGCGGATTCGGCGTCTTGGGCGGCTTGGAGGGTGTAGCCGAGGGCGCTGGTATGATCGCCAGCGTGGGAGAGATGGATGGCGAGGCGTTTGACATCGGGCGTGTCTTCGGTGGAGAGTTCGTGTGCGAGTCTGCTGTGGATGTCCTTGAGGCGGGAGGGGTGGTGATGTTCAAGGAGGGCGACGAGGATCTCACGGATACGTTCGTGATAAAGGTCGATCTCTTCGTCTTCTTGGGCATCGCGGAGTCGGATCAGATGTTGGAGGCGGAGTTGGCTGATATCGGCGGCAGGAAGGGAGAGATCGAGCGTGCGCAAGAGCAAGTTGCGTGCGGTGGGTTGGCCGGCGACAGCGAGGACTTCGAGCAGGGCTTGTTGGGCGGGAGAAAGGCGGGCGTAGCGTTCTTTAAAGACTTCGGAGAGGGTGAAGCCGGCGAGGATAGGTTCGAGTTGTTGTTCCCAATGGGTCGGAGGGATGGAGGTTTGAGAAGGCAAGGGCGAGGTTGGGTCAGAAAGTAAGAGAGCTTCGCGCTGTTCGGGAGAAGTGTGCTGTTGGACATAGCGAACGAGTTCTTCAAGCAAGGAGGGGTTGCCACCGCTTTGTTTGGCGAGAGACAAAAGCAAGGGATTGCGGGGTTGCGCAGGAGGCCCAAAGAGCAGCGCAGCAAGTTCGGCGGCATCGGAGAGCGGGAGTCCCTCAAGGGTCATGCGTTCGAGCGGGAAGGCCGATTGAAAAAAGCTGTGAAGTGAGGAGAATTTTTGTAGGAAAGGGCTACTATCGGAATCCTCGCTGCGAAAACACCCAAGGAACATCAGAGCGGGTGCTTCGGGTGGGCGCAACAGTTCGATCAAGAGGGCGGCGCTGTCGACGTCGCCCCATTGGAGGTCGTCGATCCAAAAGATCAGTTTTCGTCGCAGGGAGAGCCTGCGCAATAGTTCGCGGAGAGTCGCAAAGGCTTGGCGGCGCTGTTCGCTTGGTTCGAGGGGAAGCTTGGGGCGGAGATCGAGTTGGAGGGTGCGGATACGTCGGAATACAGGGAAGATGTGGGCGAGAGATTCGATGCCATCGGGGATGAGGGGGCGAAGTTCGCTGGGGGGGAGCATACGGAGATAGTGGCTGATCTGTCCGATGATGGCGTCAACGGCTTTGTAGGGGATGGATTCTTGTTTGTAGCATCGGGCATGAAAGAGCATGGAAGGAGCTTCGTTTTGGAGAACAGAAAGGGCGAGGCGTGCGAGGTGACTTTTTCCGACGCCGCTGTTTCCTTCGAGAAGGACGGCGGTGGCTTGGGTGGGGAGGGTTTGATGGAAGAGGCGACGTAAGCGCTGGAGTTCTTTGTGGCGACCGATCAGCGGAAGAGAGGTCGACTGGGTGGAGCGTTGGGCGGCTTGGATGGAAAGGGCTTGTGCGCCAAGGAGTTCGAGGAGTTCGGCTCCTTGGGGACGTTGGTTGGGGTCGCGGTCAAGAAGTTCGAGGCAGAGTTGGCTGAGCCATACGGGAACGCCTGAGACAAGGTGCTGTGGGTCGGTAGGCTTCGAAGAGTGTTTTTGTCCGAGGATCTCGATCGCGGAGCCTTCGAAGGGTAGGCGGCCTGTGAGGGATTGGTAAAGGATCACGCCGACGCTGTACCAATCGCAGGCTTCGGTGAGAGGCTGATGAAGGGCTTGTTCGGGGGACATATAGGCGGGAGTACCGGCGATCTGCATACTTTGTTCGGCGGCATCTTTGCGCAGTTCGGCGACGAGGCCAAAGTCGAGGATCACAACGCGGCCTTCGGGGGTGACGAGGACGTTGGAGGGTTTGAGATCGCGGTGCAACAGCCCATAGCGATGGAGGGCTGCGACGCCTTGGGCGAGATGAGAAAGCGCTTGAAGAAGGCGGCGAAAATGCACGTTGGTGGGTTTTGTGGGCTTGGCCGAAGCGGGCGGATCTCTCGGAGAGACCGAAGGATTGGTTGAGGCGGAGGGATCTTTGGGAGAGGCGGGAGGGTTGGAGAAAGCCGGTGGGAAGGGGGGAGGCTCAAAGGACTGCGTGAATGGAGGCGGGAGATCGAGCGCGGAAGCGGATTCGGTGTGTGCGGAAAGTCTGTTGTTGATGTGCGCGGGAGGTTTGTTGTCGATGTGTGCGGGAGGTTTGTGTGGATGCAAAGGGCTCGGAGAATAGGACGGGATGGGCGTGGGGGGCGGAGTCGACGAAGGGGGAGGGAGAGAAGGGGCGTGGGAGAGGTTTCGGCTCGAGGAGGAGGGAGGGGCAGGAGGGGGAAGGTCGGTGAGGTCGATGTGTTGGGATTGTTGAACATATTCGAGAAATTCGACACCACGGATCAGTTCCATGGTGAAGAAGCATTGGGTGTCATCAGCGACGAGATCGTAGAGATGGATGAGGTTTGGGTGGGAGAGATCGGCGAGTGCGCGAAATTCTTTTTTGAAGCGGTAATGGGTTTCTGCGTCGGCGGATTTGAGTTTTTTGAGGGCGACTTCGAGGCCCATCTTGTGATCGAAAGCGTGGTAGACGACGCCGAATCCGCCTTCACCGAGGCGGCGGAGGATCTCGTAGCGGCCATTGTCGAGCCAACGGGGATCTTGTGGTGTGTGGGAGAGTTGATTGACCGTCATGGTGGGCCTCAGAGACGAAAGGCTTTTTTGAGGGAGAGGGCCCACTCAACTTTGCCTTCGAGTTTGAGTTGTCCTTGAAAAAAGGCGGCTTCTACGCTTTTTTTGCCTGAAAGGATTGCGGTCCATGCGGTGTCTTTGCAGCGGAGGATCAGGCCGGGTTCTCCGTGTTTTCCTTCTTGGAATTCCAGAACTTGATCTTGGAGTGTGGCGGTCCATTGGCCCCCGTTGGGGCCTTGGATATCGAGCAAGATGGTGGCGTTCCATCCTCGGACAGCCTCGGGTTGGAAGCGTTGGGGGAGGGATTGCGTGAGAGTCCGACAAGTCGATGAATCAACAGGCGGAGAAAACAGGCGTTTGAGCCAAGCGGGAGGTTGGAGCCTTGAGGCGAGGGTGCGTAGACGCTTTGTGTGGTAATGAGCCTCACCTTTTTGTTCTCGGATCTCTTCGATGTAGACGGGGCGTTCGAGGTGTGCGGAGCGTTGTGCAGCGAGCGCATAACTGAGGATCTCGATGCCTTCTTCGCCGCTGAGTTGGGGAGGAGCAAGGCCAAGGATGGAGTCGACAAAGTTGTGCAAGGCACCCGTAAAACCTTCTTGCCAGTCAGTAGCCATTCCGTCGATGGATTGGACTTTTCCGTCTCTGTAAAGCGTCATCGGAGAGAGATCACTGCGGATATGCGAAGTGCATCGGTTGATCCAGAGGATGCCGCGTGTTCCTGTGATCTCGAACCATTCGTCGTTTCCGTAATAGGGAGAGTCGATAGGCATATCGGTGGAGACGGTGAAGATCGCCGATCCTTGGGTCAGTCCGTTGTTGTAGGTCCAATGAAAGGAAGAGGGGGCATCGATCACGCCGTCGACCGAATGAATCCAACCGTGGATCTTGTCGATGGGACCGAGCAGATACCATGCTGTCGAAAAGATGTGGTGTCCGTGATCAAAAGTCTGGGTTCCGCCAGCGACTTTGGCGTCTTCAAAGCGCCAACGCCAAGCTTCCGAAGTGATCGGCCATCCGCCGCTTCCGCTAACGACGCGGCAGCTAAGGTTGAGCGGTGTACCGATCTCTCCTTGCTCGATCATCTGTTTGGCGCGGAGGATGGTGGGGTGGAAGACGTAGTTTTCGCAGATCTTGAAGATCACACCGTGTTGTTTGCAGATGTCGCGCAGTTGCGTGGCTTCGTGGAGGGCGAGTGTGACGGGCTTTTGGACGCTGATGTGTTTTTTTGCGGCGGCAGCTTGTTGAACCATCTTGAAGTGCAGGCGTGTGGGAGTGCAGATCTCGATGGCATCGAGGTTTGGATCGTCGAGCATGGCTTGGTAATCGGTGTAGGTCTTGGAGACACCCCATTCAAGGGCGCGTTTGGCGAGAAGATCGGGATCGGTGTCGCATATCGCGGTGAGAAGGGCGCGTGGTTCTTTGGCGTAGGCGCGGACGTGAAGGTCGGTGATGCGCCCGCATCCGACAAGACCGATGCGAACGGGAGTTTGGGGCATGGCGTCTCCTTGCAACAGAGAGGAAGAATGCGTCAGGTCAGGTTCGGCGTTGAGATGTGTTAGTGGCTCGCACGCGAGGCATCGGCGTGCGCTTCGTGTGGAGCGCGTCAAGTTGAGAAAAAGAGATCAATGCGCAGAGGCGGAGACTTTTTGTGGGGGTTCTTCGCGCAATGGGTAGCCGATCCATGTAATCAAACCGATCAAGCAAAACAAGCCCGCGAGGGGTCCAAGCAAGCGCAAGGCTGTCACTTCGCCAAGGCTTGTGCGCATATACTGCATCACCACGATGGACAGACCGATGCTGGTTTTTTGGAAGATGGCCTGCATACCAAAAAAGATCGCTTCGCGGCGTACGCCATATTCGCGTTCGTCTTGATCGATCACGTCGGCGAGAAGGGCAAAGGGGAGGACTTGAAAGGCTGCGAGCGGAAAGCCCAAGCCAAAGCACAGCAGCATGGCGTGTAGGTATGGCCAGTCGCCTTGTTGTCGTTGCACAAGATACCAAAAGGGCGCGATGGCGGCCATCATCACAAACATGATCACAAAGACCTTGTATTTTCCGAAGCGATGGGCCATGCGGTTAAAGACAACAAAGCCAAGCAGGTTGGCCACAATAAACGGCATCATAATCATCGCAACATCGGCCTCTTTGCCCTTCAAGACGTTGACGACCCACAACGCGATCGAGGCCATTAAGAGGTTGAGTGCAAACCAAAAGGCCGAGGTGGACACGAGGATGTGGCGAAATGCTTTGCTGCGCAGCGTTCCCCACGAACGCGCCCAGATCACGGGGAGTGACGCTTTTTCGGTGTGTGCGGCTTCCACGGTGTCTTTCTGGGGAGCCACAAGGATCGGCAGCCACGAAGTCAGCAAGATCAACACGCCCGATATCGCCATGGTCGTTCCATAACCGAGTCCTTGGATCATCGGGCCCGAAAGGGCGGCGACGTAGATGGTGGCGAGCAAGACAAAGCCTGCTTGGTAAGTTGTCAGATTGACGCGAACTTTTGCATCGCTCGATAATTCGGGCAAGATAGCAAGGTAAGGTGTGACAACGATCGTGTAAAACGTAAAAAAGATCGCCATCATCACGGCAAGATAAACGCCGTTCCAGACGGATTGTCCGGCAATCGGGGGCGTAAAGCTCCACCACAGGCTCAACGCAAGGATCGGAGCGCCCCACAACAGAAACGGAACACGCCGACCACGCGGGCCTTTGTGATGATCAGACCAAGCGCCGACCAATGGATCGGTGATTGCGTCGATGATTCGGCCAAAGAGCATAATATAGCCAAAAAGAATCGGATCGATCAGGTGTTTGTCGGGGCCGGGTGTATAAAACTTGATCAACCATGTCGAGAGCAAGAAGTTGGAGGCGTGCATCGAAAAGCCGCCTGTCGCGTAGAGAAGATATGTCCGCATCGGGATCATGGGGGCCTCGTTTCTTGGTTGTGCAGCGCGGGTGGTTGCGGGTGGCAACGTGGCGAATCGTGCAATGCGCAGCCATCTCGGGAATCCGTTTTGTGCGTTGCGATGGTTGCGTCCTTGTGTTAGCGTAGCGCGTTCACTTTGGCCTAGACTGCGTTCTTAGACAAGGATCACGATTCAGGACATCAGCATGGACAAGCCGATCCCGCGCCCAAAAGAACCCAAAGAAGCACTCACGACGCTACGCATGGAAGATTGGAGTCCGTTGCGTTCTTCGAGCATGGTCGTACGCGGTTATACGGTAGAGGTGGTGGAAGGCCCCCACGAAGGTTTTACCTTGCCGCTCAACCAAGAGATATCGGAAGTCGGGCGCTCGGAGATCCGCCATCTCCCGCTCACCGAAGACAAGCGCATCAGCAGCCTTCATTGCGAGATCTTGTTGGACGAACACGGCGTGCGCGTGCGCGATCTAGATAGCCGCAACGGGGTGTTTTTGGAAGGGCATCGCGTCCTTGATGCCTATTGGCGACCCAATACCCGCATCCAATTGGGCCGATCCGTCTTGGTGTTGAAAGCGTACGAAAATCCCACCAAGATCCAAGTCAAATTTTTTGACAACAGCGCGCAGCTTGTTGGAAAAAGCGAAAAGATGCGGCGTATCTTTTCGCTTTTGGCGCGGCTTGGACAGCGAGAGATGCCCGTTTTGTTGACGGGAGAAACGGGTACAGGAAAAAGTAGCATCGCGCAAGCTTTACACGAACAGAGCGTTCGCAAGCAAAGCCCGTTGATTACGGTCAATTGCGCGGCGATCCCTGCGAGTTTGGTCGAATCGGAGTTTTTTGGTTACGAACAAGGCGCATTTACGGGGGCCACGCGCAAACAACACAAAGGGTACTTTGAACAAGCCCACGGTGGGACGCTTTTTCTCGATGAGATCGGCGATCTGCCGTTTGAACTGCAAGTCAAGCTACTCGATGCGATCGAGCGCCGTTGTATCCGCCGTCTTGGAGGCGTCCAAGAGATCCAAGTGGACTTTCGTCTGATCGCCGCGACCAACCACAACCTGCGCAAGCTGGTGAGCGAAAAGAAGTTTCGTGAAGATCTGTTTTATCGCCTTGCGGTGGTCGAGATCGAGGTTCCCCCCTTGCGCGAGCGCACCGAAGATCTCCCGCTCTTGGTTGAACTCTTGTTGAGTCGTATGCAGATCGCGCAACGTGCCTCCTTGACGGAGGCGGCCTACGAAAAACTCGCAAGCTATTATTGGCCCGGGAATATCCGACAGTTGCGCAACGTGTTGGAGCGCGCTTGCATCTTCAACGAGCGCGCCATACTGGACGCCCCTGATATCGAGCTTCCTCACACCGATATCGATCCACGCACACCTTCTGGTGCGACTGCTGTTTTGGCTGAACCAGTCCCCGTTTCTGCGCCGCTCCCTCCGCCCTCCACGAATCCCCCGCCTCCTACTTCGCCCACAAAAGAATCTGCGGCTCCTGCCTTTCCTCTCGATGAACACGGGCGGCGGCTTACGCTCAAAGAAGCCATGGAACAAACCGAGGCCCGCCTGATCCGACAAACGGTCGAAGAGTGCCTTTGGAATGTTTCCGAAGCTGCGCGAGTTCTCGATCTCAATCGTTCTTGGCTTTACAACCGAATGAAAAAATACGGCATTCACCGCGATGATGCTTCGACAGAAGACGAAGAATCCGAAGACTCCACACCTCCCCCGCTCTCGGTTGTGTAAGATCCCGGTCCGCAGAGTGCTAAAGCGAGGCCCCACGCACCTCTTTAGCCCTTCGCGCTGTCATGCGTAAGATCCCGATCCGCAGAGCGCTAAAGCGAGGCCCCGGGCGTCGAACAGGCAAACACAGGCGTACAAACACAGGCACTGCATCGCTGCCAAGAAGGTAGTAAGGGACGACACTTACTTGTCGAATAAGTCTCTGCGTTGATGGGGTTTGTTGCACAAACGCTGTAAGTTCTACGCGGTATGATCAGGCCCTCGGACGGGACGACAAGGCAGTTACAAAGATGCCAACGCAGCGGGCCTGCTTCTGTCGCGCCTTTTTTTCCGTACGTCCCGTAAGACATCGGATTGTTGGCTTCTCCGCTGTGGTTGAGATCGTTGTTGTTGCCGCTGTGGTTGGTGGGGGATTCTTGGCCGTGATGGTTGAGGGGGTTGGCGCTGCCGTTGTGGTTGAACGGGTTGGTGCTTGGCCAGACGGACGAGCCGTTTCCACAGGCAAGCAAGAACAGCGGAAGCAGACAAGCCAACACCAAGAACACCCGCGAAAGCCGTTTGGTGAGGGGGATCGTGGAAGGCAACAAACAGGCGGACATGGTTGGACTCCTTTGAGAGCGTTGTGCTGGAAGCATAACGGCTAGAAGTACCAGTGAAAAGCCGCGCCGCTTAGAAAAGAGATGCCTTTGCCGATGGTTCCGAGGTTAAGAGTGACATCCCCACCGATATTGTTGATGTTGAAGGCAAATCCAACCATGATCTCGATGCTTAACCGTTCGAACAAAAAGATCTCGGGCATCAAGCCGCCAAACAGCGATAGATCCATCCGAAAGGCTGCATCTGTGGGCTTCATCAACAGGTAGGCTCCCACCACAGCGTGTAGCTGGACAACGCGAACAGAGCCGATCGGAAACAATACCCGAAAGCCGGGTGTGATATCGACGGTCGTTGAGGAATTGTTTCCTGTTTGAAGGTTCAAACCAAAGCCCAGATTGATGTCAAAACGCACGCCTTTTAAGTCGCCAAAACGGATCGTAAAGCCGTTGAGATCGACATCATAGCCCACACCCACGCCCACTTTGGAGGGAAGGTTGCTTGCAAAAGGGTTCGCAGAGGCTTGTTCGGGAGCCATGCAAAGAAAAACCCAAAGGCCGCACACCCACAAACACGCACGCAAAAGACCGTGGTACGGAGGAGATGCGTGCTTTGGATGCGATGTGTGCTGTTCGTGGGTATCGTGGGGCTTTGCCCCAGACCCCACAAGGGAGCGCGACCCCTTTGATCCCGTGTTGGCGGAGCGAACAGAGGTTTCCAAACCCACCACGCAGCCGCTTGAAGGGCCGCAAACACGCCTTTTTTGGAAAACGCCTTCGCTCCAGTTTTGCATAAGAGACATATTCTTCTCCTGATTTCATACATAAGATAAAAAATACAGCGATAAAAAGAGGATATCGTGATACAAGGATGCTTTACAGAGCGCCACGCGCCTTTGCAGAAGCCTAGCGGGGGAATGTGAAGGCGTCAAAAAATCCGATATCTTGTGTCGGGGATAGAGAAGACGCGGTGTTTGGCGGGGGTTGTAGAGAAGGCGGAGCGTGTTGTGGGGTTAGGCAGAGATCAGTGGGGGGCGGGCGAAGGTGTCGGGCTGTTGGGCGAGAGAGAGGGCGGCGTGGAGTTGTGTGATCCAGCGTTGTTGAGGGAGTTTCGGGCTGGCTTGTTGGATCGTTTCGAGGAGTTGGAGCAGCGGGGCGGAGTAGGAGGTGGCGTGACGAGGGTGGGCTTGAAGAAAACTGCCGATCAAAGCCGCGCAGGTGTTATCAAAGATCGAGGCGAGGATGTGGGATTGGGGGATGTGATCGAGTTCACGAGAAGACCAGATCTCTTGGAGGCGCGGCAGGATGCGGGTGACGAAGTCGGAGAGACAGCGGCGTTGGTTGGCCCGAAAACGTGATGTAGGGAGAGGATCTGTTGCGTAGGTCAAGAGCAAAGGGGCGATGCGATGGGCTTGGAGAAGCCATGATTGGAGTTCGTGGGCAAAGGTTTGTTTGTCTTGCTCGCTGGCTTCGGTGTTGGAAAGCTGCGTCAGGATGCTGTAGCGTTCGGGGCCTGCAAAGTCGCTAAGCGTGTAGCCCAAAGCGGTGAGTTCCGCTGCGCTTTCGGGATGGTAGGCGATGCGTAGATCCGCGTCGATCCAGTCTTCGGAGCCGAGGTACAACAGAGACGCCGAACCGACGCGCTCGCGCAACGGCCAAGGAATATCCGCTTCAAGCGCGCTACGCTCCGCCTCTTGGAGTGGTCGATCAAAGATCAACAAACAGCCGTAGTGTCGGTAGATATCGTTGTAGATCCCGTGGCTGAGAGTATAGAAGGGAAGCCCTTCTTCGGGGGATATCCGCTCTTTCAATCATTGCTCCTTTGTCGAGGTGGTTGTTCGAGTAGAAAGAGCGGGCTAGGTTGACAAATCACGCGATCTTATGCAAGGCCCGAAGCGAGAGTCTGCCCGCTCAAGGAAACACGATGGGTCGATCCAGCCGCGTGTCGTTGGTGGCATCTTGCAGCTAGAGTATGCGATGGGCACGGAAATGAAGGAAAAAAGATGAGCGATCTCAAACAATTAACAGAGGCGATCTTGGCTTTTCGCGACGAGCGGGACTGGGCGCAGTATCACACAGGCAAAGATCTGGCGATCAGCTTAAACGTCGAAGCAGGGGAGTTATTGGAGTTGTTTTTGTGGAAAAAAGGGGACGATGTGGAGATGGAGGGGCTGAAGGATGAGTTGGCCGATGTGTTTTATGGGGCGTTGTTGTTGGCGGCGCATTATCGGCTGGATGTGGCGGATATCGTGCTTGCAAAGCTGGAAAAGAATAAAAAGAAATACCCCGTAGAAAAGTCCAAAGGATCGAGTTCAAAGTACGATAAACTATAGATTTTTAGGAGAAAAGTGCTTCTTCAAAATCTTTGTGAAGGCGTGGATTGGGTGAGGTTGGGACGGCATCAAGGAAGTTGAGGAGCGAGCGGAGGATCGTCTCGTAAGAGGCCGTGGGTTGTGTCGAAAAGAGGCTTTTCCATAGCAAGACGTGCGGGCCTTGGAGACGTTGAGCAAAAGAGCAGAGCAGCGAAAGAGTCGGTGGCGAACAAGGAAAGAAACAGTCTTTGTCGCGGCGAAATAGATCAGAAAGGATACGAAGAATTGCAGAGAGAGTGTCAAAGAAAAAAGCGATCTGCTCTCGATGATGTGGGGGATGTTGGAGGAGCGGGAGATCGAAAAGGTCGGTGGGAGCGCTTTGTAAGTGTTGTTGGAGTGCTGTACACAAAGCGGGGATCTGTGGAGGGCGGCAGATCTTGGCAAGCGTGCGCAAAGAGGCTTCGTGTCGTTGTTGCTGCTTGGGTTGGGTGATGAAGAGAAGGAGGTGTTGAAAAACGGTGGGGGTGGCGGCGTGGTGTCCGAATTTGCCTAGAGCCACCACAACCGTTTCTTGGACGCTGGGATCGGAGTGATGGAGCCATCGCTCAAGCCTTGGGATGTTGGTGTGGGGGTTGTGCTGAAACTTCCCGATGATGCGGGTCCATGCTTTGATTAAGGGAGGATGATCGTCGAGAGGCAGGGCTTGGACATCGTGAAGGATTTGACGGGCCATCTCTCCCACGCGATCGAGGGCAAGCAAGGCACTGTGTTGTGGATGCGGCTGGCGTTGGCTGTTGAAGTGCAGGGCCCAAGTGGGTTGGTTGTTGATGTCCGGGCGTTGGAGGATACGTTGTAGGCATTGGAGGACGCGGGGATCGCGAGGTCCAAGCAGACTGAGGGTGTGGGCGGCTTGGGCGCAGACCTCGATATCGGAGGCGCTTGCGAAATGATAGAGGCGAGGCAAGAGCGGCGCAGCGAGCGTCCCCATCGTTGCGATCGCAAACAACAGAGAGCGTTGCTCGGAGGTGGAGGGCAACAGATCAAGGATGGTCGCAAGGAGGGGGATGGCGTCAGCAGATCGGAGTCGAAGGCGTCGGATGGCCGCTCGGCAAGCCCGAGCCAATGGCCCACGTTGTTCTTCGGTGGAGCGAGAGAGGATGGATTCGAGTAAGCGTAGAGAGAAGATCGAGTGAGGAAAACGTCGTGTGAATTCGTGGAAGAAAGAGACAAGATCCCAGACATCAAATGACGGAAGATCAAGAGACTCAGAGATCCGTTCTGGGGGGAGTTGAAGGAAGGGCAAAAGAGCCGAAGGGATGGCCTCGATGGCGTAGGCAGGAGGGGGTTCGACGTAATCGTCCGGTCGGTATATCGTAGAACAATACAAACAATCGCAGTGTGCGGTACCCCTCTCCATCCAATCGATGTGTTGTTCTTTGTAGCGTTGGCCTTGGTGACAAAGGCCGGAGGCATCGAGTTCAAAGTTGATATCTTGGTGGGGCTGGTTGGGGGAGCGGGAGTTTCGTGCGTTGCGTTTGTGTTTCATCGTTGCAACCGATCGTATGGAGGGGATTTGATACGCGATGGTCGCCGATTTGCCGTTGTTTTGGGCAAAAGTCGACGACCACAGCGTTTGATAGGTCGGCGGGATAGACGAGGGCTGTCTACGCGATGTTCAAAAAAAATAGGTGTGAATTGTAGATGTAGATAGGAGTTTAAGGTCCGATCACGACGAGGGTTGCGGAGACTTTCCACGAGCCGCCTTGAGCGATGCCAAGGATCTCGTAATCGAACTGATGCGAGCCTGCTTTTTGAACGATATCCGCAGGGAGCAAGTGGACGTAGGGAGGGGTGACACTACCGGGACACCAGTTGGCGCGGGGGGCGCGAACGCTTTGGATGGAGCCGCATGGATTTTCGGCGCAATACTCCATCGTTCCGCGTTTTTGGAGGGTGCAGAGTTTGGCGCAATCTTTTCGCCAAGGGATCCATTCGTGGGCGAGTTGATCGTTGAGGTAAAGTTTGTGGGTGCGTTGGCAGAATTCGTCGGCGTGGCCGATGCAGGCGGCATCTGCGGTGCCACCGCCGTGTCCCGTCACGCGGTACAGGAGATAAGCTGTTTTTGCGCCTTCGGGGATCGTGAAGGTGGCGGATTGGCGGGCCATCTTGTCGGTGTGATTGTGGTTAAACAGCGGTTGAACAGAAAGAATGCGATTGGGAGTCTCGGAGGGTACGACATCAAGGAATGCAGAGACGGTCCATTGCCCATTGGAGCCAGAGACTTTTCCTTGGCCGTCGGAATAGGTTTGGATATTGACGCGCATGGTGTGTGCGCCGCCTTTGAGTCCGTTGGCGATATCGGTGATATCGGCTTGGAACTGCATGGGGCCACCAAAAGGAGTGATCGCACGCACCAGTTCGATGGCGGGGGTGCCTTTGGGGGCGTCGGGCGCGGGGTCGAGGTGAAAATCGAAGTTGCGGTCAAAGGCATCGCACTTGGGAGGCCAGTTGTGTCCGGGCGGAGGGGGATCTTGTTGCTGTTTTTCAAAGGGAAAACAAGTCGTATCCAGTTGTACACGCAGGAAGACGCGTTGAAAGGAAGTGTGGAAGAAGCGAAAGGGGGCAAGAGCTTGGCGGACGTTGACATCGCCGTTGCTGTGGATAGTCACTTTGTCGAAGACAGCGATGGTATGAGGGCCATTGGGGATCTCGGGTGTAGGTTCTGTGGCGGGTTCGGGCGTGGTTTCTGCGGTGGGTTCGGGTGCAGGTTCGGCGGTGGTTTCGGCGGTGGCTTCGGGGCTTGCGTCGGAGGCGGTGTCCTGAGTGGATTCTTGCGCGAGTTCTGCCGTGATCTCTTGGGCGGATTCGACGGTGTTTTCGGTGCTTGGTTTGGGATCGCAAGCGAGATGCACAAGCGCACCGCACAATGCAGCTACGAAGAAAACGAAACAAGGCATCCGAAAAAAAGAGGCGTGCTTTTGTTTTGGGTTGTTTGGAGCGGTCGCATGCTTGTGTGTGATCTGCACGCAAGGAGCGGACGGGTGGGGGTTGTGGTGCATGGGGATTCCTTTGGTTCTGCGGCCCGCTGTTTCGAGGAAATGACGCCGCGAAGAAGTGATACGAGCTCCGAGAGATGTATGATCGAAGGATCGGTGCAATTCATTGTAGACGCCCTGTTGTTGGGCAGCCACAGGGGGCTGCCCCTACATTATTCGTGTACACAATGGGAAGATTTTGTATGACTTGTTTCCAAAAAAGCCGTGTTCGTGGCCCTTCAAGCGACACAGTCGTTTGTTTGAAAAACCTGTGTTCTCTTCGCCCACACGGGGCCAAGGGGGCGAGCTCCCTTGCGGGGCGTGGGGCAGCGCCCCACAAAAAACCGATCGAAGCGAGCCAGTCTAAGGGGGCGAGCCGAATCAGGGCGCGCAACGCCCGTTGTTGCAGGAAGTGGCGGGGGGGCATTGCAGCGAACCGCCTTGGCAAAGAACGCCGCAGGCTTTGAAGCCGAGGGTGGAGGACTCGCATTGGGTGATGTAGGTGGTGCCGCCCACAGAGAAGGGCTGACAAACCGTTGCGTCTACGGTGCAATCACGAGAGCAGACGCCAAGAGATTGGCTGTTGGTGCGTGGGATGCAGATCAGGCCGCTTTTGCATCCCGAGGTTTTGGATTGGGTGGGATCTGTGCTGCACACTGCGCCAAAGTCGAGTGGTCCGACTGGGCCGGGGGGGCGGCAAACTTTAGGCGTTCCGGGCGTACCGCTACAGACGTAATCTGCAAAAGCGCAATCTGCATCGCTGTTGCATTTGAGATCCATGCAAACACTCGGAGATCCGGGCGCAAAAGAGATCGTTTGGCAAGACAGATCGGTGTTATGGGCGCAAGCATCGGGCGCACCGACGCTGCATGGGCGATGGCAGCGCTGACCAAAAGGGCCAAAGTCGATGCACAATTGAGAACCCGTACACAAGACTTTTTGACCGAGAACCAGACCCGAGGGATCACACTCTTTGCCTTCGTCGCTTTGTTGGGCAGCGGTGCAGGTTTTGGATTGCGGATCGCAGACGAGTTTTTGGTTGGGGTCGCAGAGTTTGGGCGGTTCTGTGGTGTAGGGTGGGATATCACAAGCCGCGCCGGGTTGCGTTTGGATGGTGGGGGTTTGGCAAAGGCTGCTGGTGGCGCTGCAATAGAGGGGAGGGTTATCGAGACAACGAGATTGGAATTTGGCTTTTTGACCGCAATCTTCGGAGGCTTTGGCGTCTTTGAGGCAGACGCGCAAAGAGGCCGTCAGTGGGGCGCAACGGGTGCGGCCATCGGTGTTGCTCAAGCAGCGGAGAAGATCGTTGCTGCAGCTTTGGAAGCAAAACTTGTCCTTGGCAGGGTTATTGTAATCGGGTTCGAGGCACAAGAAGCCCGCTCCGCACTCTGCGTCTGTTTGACACTTTTGACCTGCGCAAGTTTTGCAATCGGTGGGGCAGGTGCTGCATCCTTCGGTGGGACCGCAGACGCCATCACCGCATTGATCGGGGCAGGGGCCGCAATCTTTCGGACAAGATGTGCAGGTTTCACCCGTTTCGCACTTTGCATCGCCGCATTGGGGAGGACAAGCACCACAGTCTTTTTCGCAAGAGGTGCAGGTTTCGCCCGTTTCGCACTTTCCGTTGCCGCATTGGATCGGGCAGGGGCCGCAATCATCAGGGCAATCGCTGCATGTTTCGTTTGCGTCGCAGATCTTGTTTCCGCATTTGGGTTCGCATTTTCCGCAATCAGGAGCGCAGTTGTTGCAAGTTTCTCCCGGTTCGCATTTGGCATTTCCGCAGTTGGGGGCGCAGGTTCCGCAGTCTTGGGGGCAGGTCTTACAGTTTTCGTCTGCGTTGCAGATTTTGTTTCCGCAGTTGGGGGCGCATTTTCCGCAATCATCGGGGCAGTTGTTGCAGTCTTCGCCGATTCCACAGGACTTGTCGCCACAGGTGGCAGGGCAGGGGCCGCAGTCTTGGGAACAAGTTTTACAATCTTCGTTTTGTTCGCACTTTCCATCGCCGCAAGTCGCGGGGCAGGGGCCGCAGTCACCGGGGCAAGAAGCGCAGGTTTCGGTATTTTGGCAGATCTTGTCGCCGCATTTGGCTTGGCATGTGCCGCAGTCGGCTTCGCAAGTGGAGCAGTCTTCGCCTTGTTCGCACTTGCCATTGCCGCAGGAAGTGGCGCATTTTCCGCAATCTTGGGGGCAATTTTTGCAGTCTTCGTTGTCTTGGCAGATCGTGTCGCCACAATTGTCCGAGCATTTTCCGCAATCTTGGGGGCAGGTTTGGCAATTTTCGGATATCTCGCACTTTGCGTTTCCACAGGAGGTTGCGCACTTTCCGCAGTCGGCTTCGCACGTAGTGCAATTTTCGTTTTGTTCGCATACTGCATTTCCGCACTGTTCTTTGCAGACCCCGCAGTCATCGGGGCAAGTTTTGCAAGTTTCGGTGCTTTGGCAGATCTTGTCGTTGCAGGTTTGTGCGCAAGGACCGCAGTCTGAGGGGCAAGTTTTGCAATCTTCGCCGACGTCGCAGCGTTGGTTGCCACACGAAGCACTGGTGCATGCACCGCAATCCGCAGGGCATGTTCGGCAGTTTTCGCGTGGATCACAAACGCTATCTCCGCAAGTCGCGAAGCTACCGCGTGGATCGGGTTGGCAAGCCCAAAAAGCGCAGTATTGCCCGGCTTCACAGTCTTTGTCGTTGCGGCAGGCTCGGCAACGCCCTGCGATGCAGAACTTGCGGGCTGCGGGGCAGTTGGTGTCTTCGAGGCACTCTGCGATGATGGTGATGCAGCCAAGGCTGTTGTTGCCGAGAAACAACACGAACCCCAGCAGCACAAGCCGCAGGGTGGGGAGACGTCGTTTGGAGGCTCGGATCATAAAAAAACTCCACATGCAAGGGATGTTGCGATTCAATGGATTTGGATGCTTGCTTTGCGGGAAAAGATATCCTTGGGTGTTGGTCAAGCGTTGGCTCAAAGCACATACGCGGTGGCCTTTGGGCCGAAGAGTGAGTACCGCAAGATAGCACAGACGGAATACGTTTTCCGTTCAGAAAACAAACGCGAAGGCGTTTAAAACACAAGAGGCGGCGATGTCAAAAGAAAAAGTCGTATGGATTACAGGAGCGTCTTCGGGGATAGGAGAAGCTTTGGCGCTGGCGTATGCGGCGGTGGGTGCGCGTTTGATCTTGTCTGCGCGGCGCGGAGAGGTGTTGGAGGACGTGAAGCGCCGTTGTGGTCGAAGCGAACAAGACGTGATGATCTTGCCTTTGGATCTGGAGAAGGCGGAGGAGATGCCAAGCAAGGTGGAGCAGGCGTTGGGCCGCTTTGGGTGGGTCGATCTGTTGATCAACAACGGAGGGATATCACAGCGTGCGTTGATCAAAGACACCAGTCTTGCGGTGGATCGGCGGATTATGGAGATCAACTATTTTGGGACGATCGCTTTGACCAAGGCGTTGTTGCCGTCGATGATTGCGCGTCGTTGTGGGCATATCGCGATGGTGACTAGCCTCGTTGGGAAGTTTGGCACGCCCTTACGCTCTTCGTATGCAGCGTCGAAACACGCGCTGCATGGTTTTTGTGATGCGTTGCGTGCGGAGACATGGCAAGACGGGATCGCGGTGACGGTGATCTGCCCGGGGTATATTAAGACAGCCGTTTCGGTGAATGCGCTTGTTGGGGATGGATCGTCGCAAGGGACGATGGATCAGGCCCAAGCCAACGGGATGCCTGCGGAGGTTTGTGCGCAAAAGATCTTGGGTGCGCTTGCGAAGAAAAAAGAAGAAGTCTACATCGGAGGGCGCGAAGTGATGGGGATTTATCTCAAACGCTTCGTTCCTACACTGTTTTCTCGGATCTTGCGCAAAACAAAAGTCACTTGAGATCGATCAAACAGACTTCATTGCTTTGTGGGGGGGGATGCGGTGGGAGACGGAAAGAACAGGGAGATCGAAGATCAGGCTCGGCAATTCTCGATGTCCGTGACGGGAAGGGAGGTTGGAGGGGGTGAGGTTGAGCGGGGAGAGCAGGCGGCCTCCGCGCAGATCAAGGAAGAGATGAAGCCAAGACAGGAAGAGTTCGATCGAGGAAGCGGAGGCTTGGTTGGGGTGGTGTTTGGGGAGGGTGGGATCGGGGATGCCTTGGAGCTCGATGCGTAGGGTGGGAGGGTGGGCGTGGGGGAAATGTTGCGTTGTGAAGTGGAGGGTTGGGTGGGGTTGGCTTTGGGAGAGCATACAAAAGAGATCGAAGAAAAAAGCGGGAAGATCGAGATCTTCTGGGAGGAGCAAGACGCCGTTGTATTCGGAGAGATCGAGGATGGAGGTGTTGGGTAGAGCGATTTGTGCGCGGTGTTGGGCTTGGGCAAAGGCATCACAGAGGTCGATGGGACGGCCTAGACTGGGCCTCCGAAGCTGTTCGGGTGCGGTGAGTTCGAGTTGCTCGGCGAAAAGGTGTTGGAGTTTACGCGAAGTTTCGGTGAGATCGAAGATATTTTGTTGGAGTTCTTGGGTGGTGTCTGGATCGGGTGGGGTGGGGTGGGGTTTAAAGAGGGCGGAGTTGAGTAGGGAAGAGGCGATGTTGGCGTGTAAAACGATGCCGCAAAGCAGGTTGTTGGCCTGATGCTGTTCCAAGAGCAAGCGCCCTGCGAGTTCTTGTTCGATCTGGGCTTGTTTGTGCGTTTGCCATGTTGAGTAAAGGGCGACTTGTGCGCGCAAGGAGGTGCGTTCTTGAAGCAGACGATCTTGGTAGACGTGCGCATAACCCGCAGCGAAGAAGGTTCCAAGCAGCAGGAGTCCCGCCCCCAAAAACAGCATTTGTTGCGTGTGTTCTGTTAGGAAAATGAGCAAAGAAATTACCAGTGTTGGAGCCAAGATATCTTGAGGTCGGCTCCACGTCGTTCGTAAGAGAAAGCCTTGTGATGCCGCAATAAACAGCCAAAACAGAAAAAGCAAGAATCCGTACAGCGGTTCGTGTTGTGTACACAAGAGCAATCCCCCGCAAAGACCATGAAGTGTAAGGCTTCCCCCCTGACAAAGGACGCGAGGCGGAGCCTTTTTTTGTTTTAGGGGCGAGGTCGAAAAGAGCGGTGGTATGGGGTATTGCATGGGCGTTACTTTTGGTCTTTGTGGTTTTCGCTGGCAGCGATGGACCCGAGTGAATGCTTCTGCGTTGTGTCGTTTTGTTTGTACGCGATGGCTCTTGTGTCGCGTTGATCTCAAGAAGCAGGTGTTTCTTTGTGTTCGTTCTAAGCGGTCGTGATGTTCGTTGTCGTTTGGTTTTTGTCGAGAAGCCTTCTTGATAGTAGAGAAAAAACAAAGGGATTCGTTTTCTTTCCAAGGCGAACATGGGCGAAGTATGTTCTTTCCGATGCGTCTTGTCAATCTAAAAATTGAAATCTTTTCGGTCGAGATTGTGTAAGAATACATCTTTGTCTTATCCGAGTTATTGTCGAAAGGGCGGTGCTGTGGGGGATGGCTGGGGGAGGCGGCAGCGTGGGTTGTTTGCGGGAGGGTTGCTTGACAGGCGGCCAGAAATGCCTATGATTTCGGAGTTTTTGTCGGATAGATCAGTAAAATCAGGAGGTTGTGGATGAAGTTGGCGACGTTGCGAGATGGCAGCCGCGATGGTGTGTTGTTGGTGGTGGATCGGGCGGGACAGCGGGCTGTCAAGGCGACAGGGATCGCACGGACGATGCAGGATGCGTTGGAGCGTTGGGAAGAGGTGGAAGGCGCGTTGCAGGGGTTGTTTGAGGCGCTCCAAGCCGATCGTGCGGAGGGGGCGTTTGCCGTCGAAGTCGATCGTCTTCATGCGCCGTTGCCGCGAGCGTATCAGTGGTTGGACGGTTCGGCATTTTTGAACCACGTTGAACTTGTGCGAAAAGCGCGAGGGGCGGAGGTTCCGGCCTCGTTTTATGAAGATCCCTTGATGTATCAAGGCGGTTCGGACACGTTTTTGGGGCCGACCGAAGATATCGTCCATGCTTCGGAGGAATGGGGGATTGATTTTGAAGCGGAAGTTGCGGTGGTGACGGGCGATGTTCCTTACGGGACGAAGGCGAGCGATGCACTCGGCTACATTCGGCTTTTGATGTTGGTCAACGATGTATCGTTGCGAAACCTGATCCCTGCGGAGTTGGCGAAGGGATTTGGTTTTGTGGTTTCCAAGCCACCGACGGCTTTTTCACCATTTGCGGTGACGCCCGACGAGTTAGGCGAGGCATGGCAGGAGGGGCGAGTACACCTTCCGTTGGAAGTCGAATACAACGGGGCATGGTTTGGGCATCCCAACGCGGGGCCTGAGATGCAGTTTTCATTTCCCGAACTGATCGCGCATGTGACGAAGACGCGGCCCTTGGGGGCGGGAACGATCCTTGGATCAGGAACCATCTCGAACAAAGATCGTTCGACGGGAAGTTGTTGTTTGGCAGAGCGTCGGATGATCGAGAAGATCGAGGAAGGCGAGAGCAAGACGCCATTTATGCGTTTCGGAGACACGGTGCGTATTGAGATGAAGAAGGGTGGCCAGTCGATCTTTGGTGCGATCGCTCAAATCGTGAAGCCTTGGAAAAAGGAGTTGTAGAGCCGATGGATGCGCGTCTTACGTTGTTTAGCTATTTTCGTTCGAGTGCTTCGTATCGTGTACGGATCGCGCTGGCGTGGAAAGGCTTGGAATACACGTATCATGCGGTGAATCTGATCGAGGATGGGGGTCAGCATCGCAAAGAAAGCTATTTGCAATACAACCCGATGGCGGAGCTTCCGACGTTGTGGGTGGAGCGTACAGGAGCCTCGGGGTTTGCAGTGGCCCAATCAACGGCGATCTTGGAATATCTCGAAGAGTGTTATCCGCATCCTGCGTTGCTTCCGAAAGCTCCCGAAGATCGGGCGCGTGTTCGTCAGATCATGCAGATCATCAATAGCTCGATTCAGCCGATTCAAAACCTCAAAGTGATGCAACAGCTACAGGCGCAGTTTGGGGCGACGCGGGAACAAACGCTTGCTTGGTCAAAGTACTGGATCGAGCGAGGGTTTGAGGGGTTGGAGCGGTTGTTGGTGCAGACAGCGGGGGCGTTTGCTGTGGGGGAGCAGGTGACGTTTGCGGATGTGTTGATCGTTCCGCAAGTCTACAATGCTCGTCGGTTTGGGGTCGAGATGGCGGATTATCCGACGATTGCGCGAGTGGCTTCGACCGCAGGAGCTTTGGAGGCTTTTCGGTCGGCTGCGCCTGACGTGCAGCCCGACACACCCAAGTCGTCATGATCGCCTTGATCGGATAGGCGCGGTGGTTAGACGAGATTCGTCCATTGTGTGATCGCAAAACGTAGGGGCAGCCCCCTGTGGCTGCCCAACCATAGGGCGTCTACGTACTGTCCTTTGTGTACACATCTTGCGGATATCGTATTAACCTCTGACAAAGAGCAGCGTCTGAAAGCGTTGGAGCCGATCAGCCCAGCGTTTTTTGTAGGCCATCTCCATCCCGAGATCGTAGAGCGTGATCCCTTCTTCGGCGAGTTTTTGCATCTGCCGCCACTGCAAGAGGTTTCCCAATCCGAGCGCAGCGAATTGATCGTTGTAGCTGATCTGAAACCCCCGATAGACCGATCCCACGGTACCACCAAAGGCATAGGCGATATCTTTTCCTTCGTGCTGCGCAAAGATGGCTCGCAACAAGCCGCGTTTTCCCATGCGTGTGCAAAGTGTTTCGTAAAATCGTCTGTAGGGGAGGTTACGATAGATGCTTTTGCCTGATTCGCCTTTCCAAGAGCGGCGTTCGATCTGAAAGATGCGCTCCAACAAGGCCGCACCATCGCACACTCCATCGATCCATTCAAACGCGATCTCTTGTTCTTGTGCGGCGCGTTCACTTTTGCGCAAGCTCACACGAAAGTTTCGGCTGCGCCGTTCGAGCCACGCATCGAGGCCGTCGTGCAAGAATGCTTGATCGCAGTGGCTACCTGCGATGCTTTCGCTATGAAAGTGCGCTCCCAACGTTCGGCGCAGTTCAAGAGCCAACGCACCGCCTTCGGGAAGTCCACTAAATACCGCCATCTCCCACGATGGGCGATCTTGCAACAACACTTCTAAGCTCAATTGGACACAGGCTTCGATATCTTCGCCCACGAGAGGAGTGCCAAAAGCCCAACTCATCTCGAAAGGTTGAAGTACGCGACGGTAGCGGTTGACGGGGCCGATGCAAAAGAGCATCCACGTGGTATCTCTTCGGATGATGCGCGATTCTCTGTGATCGCTCAATCGTTCGTATGCTGCGATCTGCCAGTCGCTCGCTGTGCAAACCGTCGATATATCGGGCATTGCGATCACGCTGCGTTCAAAGTCCTCGATATCGTCTTGAAACATCTCTAGCGAAAGATGCTCGATCATGCTTTCCTCTTGGTCGTATCAAGCGGCTGTTTCGGTCCTCTCAAAGAGTTGGGCTTGATGTCTTTGCTGGATTGGAGAGAGAAGATTTTTGAGAAAGATACTTGACGCGCACCTTTTTTGATCATACATCCTCTGCGTTTTCCAAGAGAGTACAGGTCAACGTATCGTGCGGCTCCTTGGGACTTCGTGGTTTGTTGTGTATGCGTTTGTGCTTGCGACTTTTTGCCCACACAACGCATCTTGTAGCGGGTGTTTTTCCTCTTGGCAATCCATCTCACGGCATCGCAGAGAGGGACAACACGAGCGATCATGGTCCGAAGTTCATCCGAATGCTGCTCAAAGAGCTTGTGAGATAGGAGAAGTAGAATGCCATATATCATCACGGAACCCTGCGTTGGTGTTTGTGATACCGCTTGCGTCGAAGTTTGCCCCGTTGATTGTATTCACGGGCCGATCAGCAAGACGGGCCGAGGCGCAGAAGTCAAAACAATGGCCGATCGTGGGGGAATGCAGCTCTTTATTAACCCCGATGAGTGTATTGATTGCGGAGCTTGTGAACCCGAATGCCCCGTCAGTGCGATCTTTGAAGAAAGCGAAGTCCCCGACAAATGGGCTTCGTACACCAAAACAAACGCCAAATTTTTTAAGTGAGACGAAGCGAACTCTTCTCTTCTTTTGAACGGTCGCGAACACGGGTTTTGCTCACTGCGTCGCTGCTCGCCTCTTGAAACGGAAATAAGCGAACGCCTCGTTGTTCGGCTACTTACGCCCTGCCTGCACAAATCCCCAACGCATCGGGTACACCGACTCGTTCTTGTCTCTTTGCCCGCTGCTTTCCCTCTTCCTTTCTTCTCTAGATTCCCGTATACCCACCACGTACCTTTTTCTTAGCTTGCGCTCTTGACTGGACTGAACACGAGCCGCGCAAGCGTTTGTGAACCAGAAGGATGTCAGACGATGCCGATGATCTTTGTTCCCAAAGAGATCCTGCACGAAGAGACACGGGTGGCCGCGAGTCCTGAAACGGTCAAACGCCTCGTCAAGATGGGATTTCAAGTTGTCGTTGAGCGCGATGCGGGCTTGGCGTCTTTTTTCTCTGACGAAGCCTACATCGAGGCCGGCGCACAGATCCAAAACGATGTGCGTGAAGGCTACGCCCAAGCCGATGTGATCTTGAAAGTCCAGCCGCCTCTCCAAAATAAGCTGATCGAACGTCACGAAGCGGATCTCCCCAAGGAAGGGGCATTGTGGGTGAGTTTCCTTTGGCCTCGCACAGAACGCCCGTTGATGGAGCGCCTTGCTGCGCGCAAAGTTAGCGCATTTGCGATGGATATGATTCCACGGATCTCTCGGGCTCAGAACATGGACGCCCTGAGTTCGCAAAGCAATATCGCCGGATATAAGGCTGTTTTGATCGCAGCAGACCACCTCCCCAAGCTGTTTCCCCTGATGATGACGGCAGCAGGGACCGTCAGACCCGCCAAAGTGGTGATCATGGGAGCGGGTGTTGCAGGACTCCAAGCCATCGCCACCGCCAAGCGCCTTGGTGCGGTCGTCGAAGTCTCCGATATCCGACCCGCTGTCAAAGAGCAGGTCGAAAGTCTGGGGGGAAAGTTTATCGAGGTGGAGTCGGCGGAAAGTGGCGAAGGCAAGGGCGGTTATGCACGCGAAGTCTCTGCTGACTTTTTGAAGCGCCAACAAGAAACCATCGCCCGACACGTGATCGCAGCGGATGTCGTGATTACAACGGCCCTTGTCCCGGGCAAAAAAGCACCGATCCTTGTGACGGCAGAGATGGTGCAAAAGATGAGGCCGGGAAGTGTGATCGTGGATCTTGCTGTCGAACAAGGCGGAAACTGCGAGCTTTCCGAACCCGGAAAAGTCGTCGTGAAACACGGCGTCCAGATCATCGGGCATCGCAACATCCCGGGTCGTGTTCCTTACGAATCGAGCCAACTCTTCGCACGCAATATCCTATTTGTTTTGCAACACCTCTTCAAAAAAGGAACCGATCTCAAGCTCGACTTTGAAGAAGAGATCACTCGCGGTTCCGTCGTGACCCACCAAGGCCAACTCGTCCACGAGATCTTCGCTCCCCCAAAAACCGAAAAAGCCGAAGCATCCCCCGCACCCAAGGAAGCTGCGAAGCCAGCAGAAGCTGCGAAGCCAGTCGAATCTGCTGATCCAGCGGAAGCAGCAAAACCAACGGAAACAGCGAAACCAGCGGAAGCAGCGAAACCAACGGAAACAGCGAAACCTAGCGAAGTTTTCTTAGTACAAGACACGGCTGTTTCGGAAAAAAAGGAGAGTTGAGGATGTTGATGTCAGCGTTTTCTTCGTTGTCGCGCTTGCGATGGATGTTTTTTGGTATGTGTTTTTTGATGGTTGGATTGTTTGTGCATGGGGTGTCTTCGGCGGGCGAGCCTGCTGCGCCCCAAAAGCGGCAAGTTACCGCGCAGAAAGCGCCACTCCCGCAAACGGCGTCGGCATCGGAACAAAGCAAAGCCACCGAAGCCGCGAACCCATCGGCTTCTTTGCCTCCGTTTTTGGTGGGGTTGTATATCTTTTTGCTGGCGATCTTTGTGGGATTTGAGTTGATCACCAAGGTTCCGCCTACGCTGCACACGCCGTTGATGTCGGGTTCCAATGCGATCTCAGGGATTACCATCGTGGGAGCATTGTATTGTGCGCGTTTTACGGCCCCCTCTGTTGCAAAGATCCTTGGTTTTATTGCGGTGCTGTGTGCGATGATCAACGTGGTGGGTGGTTTTTGGGTGACCGACCGCCTGTTGCAGAAATTTAAGAAATAACGTGCGACGCCACAGGCGATCTGGAGGTTGATGATGACATGGGTTCACCTTGCCTATATGTTGGCATCGGTGCTGTTTATTTTTGGGATTAAGCGACTTGCGGCGGTACGAACGGCGCGCCAAGGGAACTTTTTGGCGATGGTGGCGATGGTGATCGCGATCGTGGCTGCGTTGGTGGAGTTGGCGATCTTGTACCCCGAATCGTTCGATCCACGGCTGATCATGACAGGTTTGATCATTGGGGCGGCGTTGGGGGCGTGGCTTGGGATGACTGTTCAAGCTACGGCGATGCCAGAGATGGTGGCGTTGCTGAATGGCTTGGGCGGTCTATCGTCGTTGTTGGTGGCGCTTTCGTATTTTTACGAGAAGATGATCGAGATGGGCCAAGCGAAAACGGCTGCGGCCGTGCTGGGCTCCGATGGCGCAGTGTCGGTCGTTTTGTCGATCTTGATCGGTGGTGTGACCGTCACAGGGTCTTTTGTGGCATTCGGCAAGTTGCAAGGCGCGAAGTGGATGCCTGAAAAGCCGATCTTGCTGCCTCATCGGCACTTGATCTCGGGCGGTGTGATCGCGGCGACGCTGTTGTTTTCGTATCTTGCTTGTTTCCAGATCAGCGCACGTTGGGGGCTATTGTTGCTGCTGATCTTGGTTTCATTGTTGTGTTTGGCGCTTGGCGTGCTGTTGGTGATCCCGATCGGCGGGGCGGATATGCCGGTGGTGATCTCGCTGCTCAACTCGTATTCGGGTCTTGCTGCGTCGATGACGGGCTTTGTGATCGGCAACAATCTGTTGATCATCAGCGGTTCGTTGGTGGGTGCGTCGGGGATCATCTTGACGATGATCATGTGCAAGGCGATGAATCGCTCTTTGTTGAACGTCTTGGTCGGCGGCTTTGGGATGGAAGAGGCGAGCGGCGGAGAGGCCAAAAAGCAAGCCTACACCAAGATCAAAAGTACGGATGCTGAAGAACTCGCGCAGATGCTGGAGGCTGTCGAGCGCGTGGTGATCGTGCCGGGCTATGGGATGGCTGTGGCTCAAGCCCAACACACCGTACGAGAACTCGCGGATATCCTCAAAAAGCGCGGAGCTTCGGTGAAATATGCCATCCATCCCGTCGCTGGGCGAATGCCCGGTCACATGAACGTCTTGCTTGCAGAAGCCGATGTGCCGTACGATGAACTCTTCGAGATGGACGATATCAACAACGAATTCTCCAATACTGATATCTCGATCGTGATCGGGGCCAACGATGTCGTCAACCCCGAAGCATTGGACAAAAAAGACAGCCCGATCTACGGTATGCCGATCTTGCGTACCCACGAATCGCGTGTTGTGGTGATCGTCAAACGCAGCCTTTCGCCCGGATATGCGGGCATCCCCAACCCGCTGTTTGAAGCTGACAATGCGTTGATGTTCTTTGCAGACGCACGCAAAGGCATCGAAGACACCGTACGCGAACTCAAAAGCAACGCTTAAACGCCCAAGCTCCAACCCTGTTTAGAGGGGGTCGTGATGTCATCCTCCACCTCGATCCTGATCTTTGGCCGCGCACCGAAAGAAGGGCATGTCAAAACACGTCTCGGTCAGGTGGTCGGGATGGCTGAAGCTGCCGATGTCTACGCACAATTACTCGCCTACACCCTGCGTACTGCTTCCCTCCAAGCCGCACAGCGCGTCTTGTACCTCCCCAAAGAAGACCAAGAATTCGGGGCCGCTTTGCTGCACATCGATCCATCCCTATCGATCGGGATACAAGAAGGCGATGATCTCGGAGAACGCATGGATCGGGCCTTCCGTGAACGCTTTGCGCTAGGTGACGAAAAAGTCTTGTTGATTGGAAGCGATTGTCCGTATCTCACGCAACAACATCTTCTTGATGCGTTGCGGCGCTTTGCGAGTTGCGATGTCGTCTTTGGGCCTTCTGGGGATGGGGGTTATTATCTTGTGGGGCAGCAGTCGCAGGCACATCCGATCTTTTCGGGGATTCCGTGGTCTTCGCCCCAAACATGGCTGCAAACCAAGAAATGCCTCACTCTACAAAAGATCTCCTACGCCACCATCTCGCCCCTCGATGATATCGACGATCTCCCAAGCCTGCGCCGCTATCTCCAAAGCGACGGCCCTTGCCCCCTGATCCTCCCCCCAACACTCCGCAATCTTTTTCATTAAACCTCTGATCAGACCGATATTGCTTGTTTTTGTGTCGTGTGGGGCAACGCTCCGCAAGGGGTTGTGGCCTCCTTGTCCCCGCCTTGGTGGGGTGAGCAGAGTTTTTCAAACCAACAACACTGCCGCTTGAAAGGCTGTGGATACGGGGTTTTTTGAAAGCTGCGTGGCTCGTGCGTGGATCTAGCGGTTGCGGGATTTGAGGGACTCGACGGTGTCGATGTATTGTTGCATGGCGTTTTCTTTGGAGGTGCCTTTGATCTTGGCCCATGCGTCATATTTGGCTTTGCCGACGAGATCGAGCATCCCGGGGCGTTTTCCACTGACGTCGCCTTCGGTGGCTTGTTTAAACAGCGCATACATCTGGAGTTTGAGGTCGTTGGAGGGTTGGAAACTGCCTTCAGCGGTGCGAACGTATTGAACTGTGGCATCGAAGCGGGCTTTGAGATCGCTCATGATCGGCTCTCCTTGGTGGTTTGTGGCGGCGGGTATGCCATCGTACAGAAGGCATCATCCGATATCCGAGAGAAGTGTACACGAAGGGTAGGTGTGATCCGCTGTAGACGCCCTGTTGTTGGGCAGCCACAGGGGGCAGCCCCACCATGTTGGCGCACACCATGGGCGGATTTCGTATCAGCGTAGTGCAATCTTGCAAAAGGTGCAAGCACATCCAATCACTCGCCGAAGTGACGCTCTTGCACATCCAAGCTGCGCTGAAGTGACGCGGTTTCTCAAAAAAAGCCGTGTTCGCGGTGCTTCAATCGACAGAATCGCCTGTTTGAAAAACGATGATCTCTTCGCTAACACGGGGTCAAGGGGGCAAAGCTCCCTTGTGGGGCGTGGGGCAAAGCCCCACAAAAACAAACCCAACAAGCAACGTCTCTCTCAAAGGATAGCGTTTAGGGGGTTGTGGGAGTGGGCGCTTCGGTTGGGGTGGAGGCGGATTCGGTCGTACAAGTCGGGCAGCGACAGGTGAAATGAAAGCGTTCTTGAAGCATTTGTTGGCGGCGTTCGACAGAGAGGTTGCGCCCGCCGAGGTAAGAAGAAAAGAGTTGCTCGCCTGCAGGGACGTCTTTTTGGGCGTGCATGACGATGGTGGTGCCTTCAAAGGAAAAGCTGGCGTTGGGTGCGCAGCTATGGTTGAGCATGGCCGCCAAGATGTACATCCCAACACGTTTGCGTTGGCGCACTTGAAAGCAAAAGGCGTTGCTTTGTGCGGTTTCGATCCAGCGGACCAAGGTTTCGGGCGCGGCGTTTGGAAAGGTGTGTGGCGAGGCCGCTTGGATTTGCGCGAGTTGCTGTAGGAGGTGCGCGGACTTGTCGGTGTGTGCGTTGTACAATTGGGCGGCGAGAGCTTGGCGTTCGGGGTCTATTTGGATGAGCTCTTTGGCGAGGGCCCAAGGGTTGGCAAACATCCCAAGCAGCGAGACGATCAGCGGGTCGTCTTCTTGGGGGGCGAAAACAATGGCTTCTTCGGCAAGAAACAGGTCGCCTTGTTTGAGCGGTGCGGTGGTAAAGACGCCGCGCCCCATCTCGGGGGTGTCGCGGATCTCCACGTTGGGCATGTATTGGCAAGCGGCGTAGGTTCCGATATCTTGGTAAGAGACGACACGCTGAGGGTGGGCTTCAAGCCATGCGTTGTATCGTTTTCTTTCTTGTTTCATCGCTTCGAGTAGGCCGCGATAAGGTGCGAGAAGTGGCTCAAGAGATTTGACAAAAGCATCTGTTTTTCGGGCGAAATCTTCGACTTCAAGGCGGAGGTGTTCTGGAAATGGCGGTGGTTTGGGTTCTTGCGGGTCTTGAGTGGGCGGTGTCTCGGATGCGGCGGCTTCTGTGTTTTCTTGAGCGTGGGGGGGCTCGGTTGTTGGAGTCGGTGCATCTGCCGAAGGTTCGGGCGTGTGGGCTTTGTCTCTGGTCATCGGCCAGTTCTCCGCGTGGGTGTGGTGATCGGCTTGGCTGGAATAGCCTCTACAACATGCTTGAAAGGGCGTGCCGAACGCAAGGAGGCGTGGGTTAGCTTTTGTGGGTTAGCTTTTGTGGGTTGGTCTTTGTGGGCTGGCTTTTGTGGGCTGGTTTTTGTGGGTTGGTCTTTGTGGGGTGCCACCCCACGCCCCGCAAGGGACTGTCGCCCCTTGACCCCGTATTGGCGGGGTACACAGAGGTTTTTTTACACAGGCGACTCTGCCGCGAGAAGCAGCGCGAACGCGGGGGTTTTGTTTGTTGCGTGGCTTGGGTTTATTTGGATGAAGTTGGAGGCGGATATGCGGGTTTATTTGGATGAAGTCGGAGGCGGATATGCGGGTTTATTTGGATGATGAGCGCCCCACGCCCGAGGGATGGGTGCGTGTGTATTGGCCTGATCAAGCGATCACGTTGTTGGAGAGCGGTGCTGTTGAAGAGATCAGCCTTGATCACGATCTTGGCGATGATACGAGAGGAACGGGCTACGATGTGGTGTTATGGATCGAAGAAGCTGTGATCGTGCGGGGCTTTCGGCCTCCGAAGATCGTCATCCACACCGCCAATGCTTCGGCGCGTGAAAAGATGCTTGCGGGTGTGTATTCGATCTTGTACCACGCCGCTGCTTGGCAAGAAAAAGGCTGAGGGGTTCGCTTTTTGTAGGACGTCTGTTGGTGTTGTTTGCGTGTTGTCAAAAGGCGGATAGATGGGCAAGGTGTTGTTTGCGTGTTGTCAAAAGGCGGATAGATGGGCGAAGTCTTGCGATCTCAAAAAAATTGGGTTCACGCAGAAGGCGCACACCATTGCATCCGAAGAATTGTTTATCGACAGGGGGCATCTGGCCCAAATTCGGTGGTTGCTCCGTTTTTGTAGACGCGGTAATTGCCTGCTTGGACGCTGCTGCGCGTTCCAAACGGACCGCGAAGGTAGCAGGTTTTGCTTAGGCATTTGAACTGGACGGTTTTGTTGTACCCGATTTTTTGTTGTATTTCGGATCCGTTGAATTTTTTATAGAAAACGAAGATGGGTGGGATCGTGCAGTTTTTGACGTTGACGATGGTGGGTTGGGGAAGAGGTTCTGGGCATCGAATGGCTTTGATCAATTGCGGTGTGCTTGTTGTGTTCGGCCAAACCAGATAGAGGCTGCCATGTTTTGCTTCTGAAAGAAGCTTGCCAGCAAGCTTGACCCAACAAGCCTCTCCGTGGCAAAAATAGGTGTGTTGGGCCTTGGACGTAAGGGTTTGTTGTGTGATGGGGATCGTGCGGATGAGATCCAATTGGTTAAACACAGCGATATGAACGGACTTTGTGCTACAATTGACGATTCGGATCGTTGATTTTGCGGACACATGACAAGAAAAGCCTCTCACTAGTTCAGGGCGGGTGGATCGGAGGTCATGCCTGATGTGATATTCTCCGCTTGGGATGTTTTTTGAGAGATGGCCGTCGATTTTGACGTGGCAGGTTGCACCTTTGCAGTTGAGTTGGTGCGTTTGGCCGGGCAGGATGGTTTTTCCGTCGCTTCCGATCATGTATACTTTGTCGTTGTGGTTGTACACGATGGCGGACATCTCTCTGGCTCCGCAATTTTTGATCTTGACGCTGGCTGCTTGTGCCGGCATCGAAAACATCGATAACAAGCTGATCAATAAAAGAATTCTCATTTTGTCTCTTTCCGTCGAAAGCTGATCGTGGCGACCGATAGAATAAGGAGGACAGGCGGAGATTTGAATATCGCGGATGCTGCGGCTTTCCTATCGTCACCAGTCCCACCGGTTCGTGTGATCAGACCGTTTCAATCTGTCGCGGGCGAGGGTTGCCGAAATGAAAACCCCCAACGCAGAAGGAGAATACGCCAGTCCGAAGTGCTGTTTCAAGCCAAAAGTATCAAAAAGCCGTGTTCGCAATAGCCCAAGCGGAGCCGTTATTGGTGTGAAAAACCTCTGTTTGTTCCGCCAACAAGGGGTCAAGGGAGCTGCGCTCCCTTGTGGGGCGTGGGGCAAAGCCCCACAAGAGCAAACCAGATGCGAAAGGTTTGTGTTATCACAGCGGGGTTATTTTTTTGTGCCGTTGCGGGTGGCGGGTGTATGGGAGGCAGCGGGAGCGGAGGAAGAAGCGGAAGCAGGGCGGCGAGTGCGGTGGGGCGTGCTGCGGGGTGCTTCGTTGCGGTCGGAGTGGGTTGTGCGTGGGCGAGAGGCCGAGGAGCGGAGATCCTCGCGCTCGTCGTGGTGGTGATAGGGCGGAGAAGCGGAGGCTTCGTCTTCATCGGGGTGATGGTAAGGCGGAGGGTTAGAGGCTTGGTCGTCGAACCACGCGGGTGCATCGTCTTTTGGGTGCGAAGTCGGCCAATAGGCGGGATCTTCGGCGAAGGGCTGTCCGTTCCAACCTTGGAGGCTGTCTTCGTCAAGAGGAGGGAGAGGTTGTTCGTAAGGGGCGTTGGGGTCTTGTTCTGGTGGTGCTTTGCGTTTGTGGTAACGCTCGGCGTATCGGCTTTTTCGAGGGGCGGAGGGGGTGTGATGCGATGTTTGTGGAGCATCGGGGCTTGCGGCGGTGGCGAAACGCAACGGAGTGGTGTGTTCGTTGCCTTCAAAGAGGATCTGGAGCGCGTCGGTGAGTGTGCGGACGGGGATTCCTTCGATGCCTTCGGCGTGAGGGGGAGGTGTTGCAGAGAGAGGTACAAGGCAGCGCGTAAAGCCGAGTTTGGCGGCTTCGTTGAGGCGTTTGTCGAGTTGGGATACGGGGCGGACTTCGCCGCCGAGGCCGATCTCTCCGACGAGAGCGAGGTCTCTGGGGAGGACGCGCTCAAAAAAGCTGGAGGCGATGGCAGCGGCCAGAGCGAGGTCGTTGGCGGGTTCGCGCAAGCGGAGTCCACCGACGACGTTGACGAAGATATCTTGGTCGTCCATCTGGATACCGACGCGTTTTCCGAGGACGGCGAGGACCATGTGGAGGCGGTTGAGATCGATCCCGTTGGCGGTGCGGCGGGGTTGACTGAACCCGCTTTGGCTGACGAGGGCTTGGAGTTCTACAAGGATACTGCGTGTGCCTTCCATATTGACGGCGATGGCCGCCCCGCTGGTGTTTTCGTGGTGTCCTGAAAGAAAACTAGCGCTGGGGTTGGGGACTTCGATCATGCCTTCTTCGCGCATCTCGAAGACACCGACTTCGTTGGTGGAGCCGAAGCGGTTTTTTTGTGCGCGCAACAGACGGAAAGAATGGAAACGATCGCCTTCGAGATAGATGACGGTATCGACGATGTGTTCGAGGACACGGGGGCCAGCGATCGAGCCTTCTTTGGTGACGTGTCCGACCATGATCACGGGGATATTGCGGACTTTGGCGAGTTGCATGAGACGGGCGGCACATTCGCGGACTTGGGTGATGCTGCCTGCGCTAGAGGGGATGGAGGGGAGGTAGACGGTTTGGATGGAGTCGACGATCAGAGCCTTGGGTTGGAGGCTTTTGACGTGCTCGATGGCCAGTTCGAGATTGGTTTCGCTGAGGAGATAGACTTCTTTGTCGCCGACGCCAAGGCGTTCTGCGCGCATTTTGACTTGGTAGACGCTTTCTTCGCCTGAGAGATAGAGAACAGAACCGACAGCATCTGCGATCATGCCCGATACTTGGGAGAGAAGGGTTGATTTTCCGATCCCGGGATCGCCCCCTACAAGGATCAGCGAACCCGGAACCAAGCCCCCTCCGAGGACACGGCTCATCTCGGGCATGGCAAGGGGGATGCGTTCGTAGGTGTGGGCGGCGATCTCGCTGACTTTGAGCGGGGCATTTTCTGTGGCTTGGCGTTTGGTGCTGCGGGCTTGCCCACCAAAGCCGAAAGAACCCATAGCGCGGGGATCGTTGGTTTCTTCTTTCATGCTGTTCCATGCGCCGCAGGTGGGGCAACGACCCAACCATTTGCTGTGTTCGGCTTGGCATTCGCCACATCGGTAAAAGCTGCGGATCTTGGCCATAAAAGTTCTCCCTTCTCTCATTCGCTTTTTCAAGGACGCTTTTCGTTGGCGAGGGTAGCGTAGGAGTGTGCCAGAGCGCGACAGACGTTCAGAGGTTTGAGGTGAGGGTCGGATATGGCCGTTATTGCGCGATCACGGCGGTATGTGTAGGGTGGCGGTGGTTGTGCTTGAAGTGGAAAGGTGCGAAATAGAGCGTTTCTCCTGAGGTTGGAGGTGTGGGCGCTCGGGAGTGCCGCAAAAAAAAGCCGTCAAAGAAAGGATGCGTGTGGATGAGACATTTTGAGACGTTGGTGGATACGGTGGGGAAAACGCCGTTGGTGCAAGTCAAGCACTTGGAGATCAAGAACAACAATGTGATCTTGGCGAAGTTGGAAGGGAACAATCCTGCGGGTTCGGTGAAAGATCGGCCAGCCTTGAGCATGATTCAACGAGCGGAAGAACGGGGGGAGATCAAACCGGGGAATACGTTGATCGAGGCGACGAGCGGAAACACGGGGATCGCGTTGGCGATGACAGCGGCGATGAAGGGCTATCGGATGATCTTGATCATGCCGGAAAATGCGAGCATTGAGCGGCGTGCAACGATGAAGGCGTTTGGTGCGGAGTTGATCTTGGTGACGGCAAAAGAAAGCATGGAGGGAGCGCGTGATCTGGCGTTGGCGATGCAGGAACGCGGCGAAGGGATCGTGTTGGATCAGTTCTCGAATCCCGATAATCCGCGTGCGCATTATGAGACGACAGGTCCCGAGATCTGGGAAGCCACGCGGGGACAGGTGACGCACTTTGTGAGCTCGATGGGAACGACGGGAACGATTATGGGAACTTCTCGCTTTTTGAAAGAGAAAAACCCTGCGATTCAGATCGTCGGTGTGCAGCCCACAGAAGGTGCGCAGATCCCGGGGATTCGGCGTTGGCCAGAAGCCTATCTGCCCAAGATCTTCGATCCCAAGCGAGTGGATCAGATGTTGGATGTCACCCAAGAAGAAGCGTATCGATTTGCGCGGTTGTTGGCCGAAAAAGAAGGCATCTTTGCGGGCGTTTCGTCGGGAGGAGCGATGGCAGCGGCTTTTGCGATCTCAGAGAAAGTCTCTGATGCTGTGATCGTGTCGATCGTTTGTGACCGAGGCGATCGTTATCTTTCGACGGATTTGTTTTTGTCTTGATAAGGCCCACACGGTTGGGTTTGTTTGGTGGGGTTCCACCCCACGCCCCGCAAGGGACTGTCGCCCCTTGACCCCGTATTGGCGAACAGATCACTGTTTTTCATATTGGCGACGCTCTCGCTTGGACGGGTGCGAACACGGGGGTTTTTGGCCAAATGCGTGACGCCGAAGGGATAGATGTCGCGGTTTATGGGGAGCGTTTGGCGGGGGAGGGAAGCGGGTGGACATGGTAGCCGAGGGCTGTGATCACTGTCCATGTGGGGTGCATCGCATCGTAAGTGTTTCCTTGGAGTTCTTTTTGGGTTCCCCACGAGCCGTCTTTGTGTTGAGAGCGCAAGAGGTATTGGATGGCTTCGCGGTAGGTGGGGGTTTGGGGGCGTTGAAGAGCTTTTAGGCAGTAAAGGAATTCGGCCAAAAGGTCGATGTCATCGGCTTTGTGTCGGACGGTGGGCAGTTCGCGTTCGAGATAGTCCCCAACACGCCGAAGCAAGGGCGTGTTGTTGGGGATCGGGCTCTCTCCGTAGTGGTTCATCGCCATCACGATGTGTGTGATGAAGTAGTTTTGCTTGTGGTATCCGTCTTCATCTTTGTCAAAGGTGTAGCGGAAGGTCACTTTGTCGAGCAGTCGGACGTGTTCGGGGAATTCGTTGACGGGGAGAAAGAAAGGATTTTGGGGGTAGCGTTTCATCAGGAGGTCAAGAAAGGACTCTTCGATCAGATAATCTCCGAGCGTATCGTAATCATTGTTTTGGACAGCTTCTTCATAAGGGACTTTTTGTGTGGTGTGGAGTTCTTTGGGGAAGTGCTTTTTGTGGAAGAGAAGATAGGGGCGGATATCTTGTTTGTATTTGTAGAGGAGAGGGAGAAGGCTGATGTATCCCCATTTGTCGGCTAGATCGGGCGAGTAGATAGTGTGAAGTTTGGGGAAAGCGCGTTGAAAAGAGAGAAGGATCAGTTGTTTGGCGAGCTGTGTGCGTTTGGGTTGGTGGGGAGAATGTGTCAGTTCGTTCATGATCCAGATAAAGTCTGCGAAGCCTTCGGTAAAGCGTTTTTCACTTTCGAGATAGGAAGCAAGCCAGTGCATCCCTGAGAGGATGGCGCGCTCTTCGGGATGTTGGGTACTGTGGTAGAGCGAGCGCAAGGCGTTGCGTTCTTTTTGGAAAAAGCCGCTCGTGGCAAGGGCAAGATGGAGCGTGGGGAGAGCAAGCGTTGTGGGGGCAGAGACAGGCCGTGAGGTGGGCGGAGAAGCCAAGAGAAAGAGTGGCGGAGAAAAAAAGAGCAAGCCGATGAGCAGGTGTTTCATGCAATGTTCCTCCAGAAGTCGCATTTAGCGGCAATAGCCGATCTTGTTGGTTTGTCCGTCGCGTAGAGGGAACGTGACGCAGCTACGGTTGGTGCAATCGCGGGAGGGATAGTCTTGATCGCAGAGGCGCTTGCAGACACCGCTGTTTCCAGAGGAAAGGCAAGCGTACCCACGTTGGCAGCCTTTGGAGGCGTCGCAGCTAAGAGGCGTGCAGGGCGAGCCTTCGCTGCCGCCCCCTACGGGCAAGCAGACGAAGGAGTCTTTGCCCCAAGGAGCGCATTGTTCGTTGCTTGCGCAGTTGGCGGTAAAGGGGCTGCATGGATCCCCGGGGAAGCAAACGCCTTTTCCGCCGTCGATCAAGCAAAAGTATCCGTTGGGGCAGTCGTTTCGGCTGAGGCAGGATTGGCGGCAGATGCCGAGTTTTTCTTTGGCGCACCAAGTGATGCCCCGACGAGTGCAAAGGAGGTCGCCTTCGCAAGAGAAGTCGTAATCGCAGGGCCCCCCCAGTTTTTCGGGGATAAGACAGCGGTTTCCGCGACATTGGTAGGGAGGGTTTTGGGCGGGGCAATCGGCATCGCGTAGGCAGCCGATCAAAAAGGTGAGGCGTTGGGTGGTCTGGTTTTGGTGTTGGTCGGTGGCGATCACCACAAAGCGGCGTTCTCCCGGGCCATAGAGGGATATCGCGGCTTGAACTTCGGCTTGGAAGGTATCGGAGGTGATGGGGGCTTTTTGAAAGAGTAAGTTGTCGAGGCGTTGGCCTTTTTCGTCTTCGAGGTAAAAGGCGACCGAGGCGAGGCCAGCTTCGTCACGGGCGCGGGCTTCAAAGCGGATGCGCCCGAGGTGTGGGGCGTTGGGTTGAGGAGAAAGGATCTCGATGGTGGGGGGGTTGGCATCAAGGGTGACTTGGAGCGAGGGCGGGGCGGGGGTGATATTTCCGACGTTGTCGGTTCCAACAGCTTGGAGGGTGATGGCTTGTTGGTGTTGAAAGGCCGAGAGGTCGACGCTGATCTGAAATGGAGGGGCGTTGCGTGTGCCAACGACGATGGGTGGTTGGCCTTGTGCGGTGGCGAGGATCTCGATCTTGTTGAGGCCAAAGTCTTCTTGGATCTCCAAAAGGGCGGTGAATTGGAGGGGAACCGTTTGGGTGTTCGCATCGGGAAAGAGGAATTGGAGTTTGGGGCCTTGGCGATCGATGTAAGCGGTGCAAAGGCTGGTGGTTCCGCGATAGAGTCCACGCAAGACGACGGCAGAGAGGGTGGTTTCGGTGGCGTGCGGAAGTGCGGAGAGATCCACATCAAAGATGTAGGGTGGGCCTTCGAGGCGAGATTGTGCGATGCCTTGGACATACAATTCGACGGGTGTGGGGGGGAGGTTGGGTGGAGTATCGAGCCATTCGAGGGTGAGTTTGACTTGATCGCGGAGGATGAGTGCGCCTTGTTGACATTCTTTGAAGCGAAGTCGTGCTTGACCGTTGACGATCCATACGGGTGCAACGGCTTTTTGGGCGACTGTTTGTCCTGTGAGCAAGACTTGGACAAAGATCTCGTAGGGTCCGTCAAGATCGGCGGTGGTATCCCACTCGTAAAGATAGGGGAATCGGTCGGGTTGGGTGCGGTGGAGGATCTTGAGCAGCTTGTTTTCTTTCTGGCTGCGAAGTCCGATCAGAAGTTCTTTGATCTCGCGTGTTTGATTAGAATCGATCTCAACCAAAGCAAAGCCTGTCACTTGTGTTTCGGCGGTCGGTTGTCGGATCTGGATCGAGACGGTGTTTGGGTCGATGAGCGTTGTGCAAGCGGTGGGTGCGAGGAGAAGACCCAGACACAGCGCGAAAGAGGCGAACAGACGGGTGTGCATGGTGTTCCTCGCTAGGGTTGGGGGGACGGGGGCGGAAGAAGGATACGCCAGAGGGTGTTGTCTCCTGCGCTTGCGGCCCAGATCTCGCGTTGTTTTTGGGCGTTGGGCGGCGACACCGCAAGGCCAAGGATGCCAAGGCCGAGTTTGATCTGCCGCGTGATCTGGCGGGTTTGGAGATCGAGGATCGAGATCACCCCGCCATCGCGGTGGCCGATGGCTGCGATGCCATCGAAAGCGATCACGGGGCCGGGAGCCGCATCGCCGCCTTGTTGATCGGAGAGCGTGAGGGTGTTGAGCAGTTGTCGCTGGTTGAGATCGACGATGTAGAATGCGCGCTTGGTCGGGTTGGTGACGACAGCGCGGGCAAGATCGCTTTCGACGGCGATCTGATCGGCTCCTGCGGGGAGAGCGAGCGTGCGTGTGGTGGTTTCCGTCAGTTGCAACCCGTCGATCCAAAGCAGATGTGTTGCGCCTGCAAGAAGAAAGTAAAGCCCGAAAGGATAGGTGTTTTGGCCGATGGCCGTTTGTGTCGAAGGCAGTGCGTTGCAGAGGATCTGTTGGGAGGCGATATCGACGCGACATAGGCCCGCTTCAGGAGCGCCGACCGCGTCTTGTCCCCGAAATCGACCGACTAGTCGGCCTTGAAAGAGCAAAAGATCTCCGCTGTGGTCACGTTTGGGTAGGGTCACAAAGGTTGCGTGCGTGCCATCCTTGAGCGAGATCTTTTCGACGGATTGGGGAAGTTGAACGTAGGCGTGATCGCTATCGAGGGCGATCCCTGTGGGAGATTCGGAGAGGTCGATGGTGTGGGTGAGTCGGGGAGGATCGTTTTGTCGATCAAAGAGCAAGACTTTTTTTGTATCGCGCAAAGAGACCGCCCCCCATGTTGCAGAGAGAGCGGTATAGTGCGGATAAGACGGTGGGATGGTGATCGAAAAAGGTTGGTAGGTGCAACCGTTGTCGATCTGCCCGTCGCAGTCGTTGTCAAGGTTGTCGCCGCAGATCTCGGACGAGGCCGATGTATCGGGGATGCAAGCCACTTTGCCTGTCGGTGGGTGGCATGCCGTAGTGCCTGTTTTGCAGACGCCTTGTTGTTGGGTTTCGCAGCGTTGGCCGGTTCCTTGGACGTTATCGACTTGGCCGTCGCAGTCATTGTCGATCCCATCGCAGCTTTCGGTGGTGGGAAGGATCTCGTCTTCACAAGAAGACCAGCTTTTGTTGTTGCAGCGTTCGCGCCCTTCTTTGCAAGCGCCGATCCCTGCGGCAGTTTTGGGGCCGCTGTAGCATGGACGCGAAAGGGCCTTTCCATCGGCGTCGTTGTCGACTTGGCCGTCGCAATCGTTGTCGAGTCCATCGCAGATCTCGGCGGCGGGTAGGACTTGGCCTTGGCAGACACCCCAGATCCCTGTGCTATTGCAGGATTGACGGCCTTTTTTGCATTGCGTTCCCGGGAAGGTGAGGGTTTTTTCGAGTCCATCGTAGCAATCGCGTGTCTCACCCGGGGTGCATTCAACCTTGATACAACCCAGTTCGTCGATCTGTCCGTTGCAGTTGTCGTCAACGTTGTTTCCGCAGTATTCGTCGTTTCCCGGCTTAATTAGTGGATCGTTGTCGTTGCAATCAAGGGGAGGAGGGAAGCCGTCTTTGTCTTTGTCCTCTTGGGTGGGAGCGCATTGGTTGCCGACGCAGACTTGGCCTTTTTCGCATTCGATATGGTAGCGGCAACCGTCGATACAGAGCTTTTGGAAACTGTTGCAATAGGTGCGGGGTGGGCAGTCTTTGTCTTCTTGACAGGGGCCGCCTTTGTTGCTGCATGACCCGAGCGAGAGAAACAGGGGGAGAAAAAGCAAGAGCGAGCGACAAGATGTGCGTACATTGGACTGTGAGCGCGGAAGACGCCATTGCATCGGCAAAGTGAGAATCCAGCGAGAGAATGTAGACGAGAGAAGATCGAGAAACCAGCGTGAGATCATTGGCAAACCCCGTAGCGAAGGGGCTTTCCGCCAAAACTCCAGATCAGCGGATTACAGCGTTCGCCTGTGGGGCAGGCAGGGCGCTGTGTGTCGCAGACTTGGGCGCAGACGGTACGGCCGAGATTGATCAGGATGATGCACCAAGCGTTGCGGGTGCAGTTGCCTTGGGCGCTGCAGCTTTGTTGGCAAGAGCTACCGAGCGGGTTGGGGCCGATGGGAACGCAATAAGAGGCATCGTCATCGGCAACGATGCAGTGTGTTCCGTTTGGGCAATCGCTGCCGAGAGGGGTGCAAGTCTCGGTGGGAAGGCACGTTTTGGTGTTGCGATCGCAATAATAGCCTTTGTCGCAGGGATCGGCGGAGACAAATTGATTTCCGGGGTTGCAGCGTTGGCGGCAATAAGTTTGCGGAGAGGTCGTACAGACGGGCGCGTTGCCGAGGACGCAATCGGTTCCGATCTCACAGGGGAGATCAGTATGGCAGCGTTCGCCGAGCCGAGCAGGGGTGAGGCAACGGGTCTTGTGGCAGATCTGACCGCCTGTGCAATCTGTGGAGTCGACACATCCAACCAAAAACAGGCGTTCTTGAGTGGCGATATTTCCCGAAGCATCGGTGGCTTTGATCGAGAAAACAAAGCGGCCTGTTCCGTATTGTTTGCGGAGGTCTTTGAGTGTGATCTCTTCGGTGATCTCGGGGGTGGTGTAGGTTTTTTTGTGGAGTTCCCACGTTTTTTTGGTTTGTTCGCTTTTGAGGGAGACGACGACTTGTGCGAGTTGGTGGTTATCGGTGATGCGTGTGGCGAGTTTGACTTGGTCTTCAAAGACTTGCCCTTCGCCCGGGGTGCGGATGAAGATCTCGGGGGGAATAGGATCGATGCGGATGCGGATCTGGGTGGGCGGATCGGTGAGGTTGCCGGCTTCATCAAGGGCACGGGCGGAGAGGACGATGCTTTGTTCTCGGTTGTAAGAGGCAGGGAGGGTGATGTAGATTGGAAAGTCGGGGGCTTTTCGACCGACCCACGGTGCGTTGGGTTCGGGGCAGTAGGGATTTTTGACGCCTGTGGCTGCGGAGAGGTCCGAGCATCCGCTCCCATCGACGAGTAGCCGAACTTCGCGTACGCCAAAGCGATCTTGGGCATCGAAGCGAACGAGGAAAGAGCGACCGACAAGGGTATCTTCTTTTTCAGGTTCGATGAAACGTACGGTGGGAGGGGTGTTGTCGATGCGCGGAGTGCAGGTGATACGGCTGAGATTGCCGCGCAGATCCGTTCCTTCGACGTTGAGGTGAAGGGTTGTGCCATCTTGGAAGTTTTGGGTGGGGAGCAAGAAGCGATAGGGCGCGATGAATTCAGCGGTGGTCGGGCCTTGTTGGCCGTCGATCGAGAGGGTGGGCGGTGCGCCAAGCTGTGTGTTGCTTTGGTTGATGGCGACAAGCAGGGCGTAAGTATCGCGGATCCATTGTCCGTCGTAGCAGTTGACAAACCATAGGCGTGGCGGTTCGTTGAGGACTTGCACGAGGGTGATGCGCGATTCGATGGTGCTGCCGAACTGATCGTGTGCGATGGCTTTGAGATGATAGAAGCCATCGGGGACTTGAAAGGTTCCCCATTGGAAGGAGTAAGGGGCTTGGTGGATCTCGGCGAGGGTGCGTTCGGTTTGTTGGGTGGTGCGGGTGCGTTGTTGGGGGGTGAGCCATAGCGAGACGTGGTGGATGGTTTGATCAGGAGACACTTCGATGCGAACAGGGATGATCCCTGAGACGTGGCCGGGTTTGGGGGATTCGATGGAGACTTTGATCTCGACACGTTCTCGATAATCATCCTCGCATTGGCATCCGCTGAGTGTGTTGAGCAGAATGATGCCAAGCCAACATAGCGGATGTTGTAGGAAGGTGCGGCGCATCCAACAGAAAAAGGCCCCATTCTTTTTTGAACAGACTTGTGTCGACATGCTTGCGTTGTTCCGTGCGTGGTGGGCGGCGTAGCGCTTGTGCCCAAAGAAGCTTCGTCTGGAGGGTACGATGCGACAGAAGGCGAAAAGATGTCAACGAGGCAGGGAGATATCTGCGAGGGAGGGGGTCTTGCTTCAGGTCATCATCGGGGAGAGGGTGGGCGATGCGGATCTTGTAGGCGATGCGGAGCCTATAGGGGAGGCAGAGCTTGTGGGTGATGCGGAGTCTGTTGGGGATGTAGAGCTGCGAAAGATCAATGGCCTGTGTGTTTGATGTAGGCGTCGGCGTCCATGAGGCCGTCTAGTTCGGAGTGATCAGCGATCTCGACGCGATACAGCCAGCCCGCGCCGTAGGGGTCGGTGTTGACGAGCTCGGGGGATTTGGCGAGTGCTTCGTTGATATCGAGGATCTTGCCGCTGATCGGCGAATAGATATCCGAGACAGTTTTGACCGACTCGATGGTTCCGAGGACATCTTTGTGGGCGATGGATTGATTGGATTTCGCGGAGAAGTCGAGGTATACGACATCACCAAGCTGATCTTGTGCGTGATCCGTGATCCCCATCAAGCCTGTTTCGGGGTTGATCCATTCGTGGTCTTCGGTATAACGGAGGTTTCTTGGAAATTTCATGGATTAGACTCCTCGTGTGCGAATCGACCCCTTCTTGTGGGGGGGGTTCTTGTGTCAAGGGTTGCATGGGTGTGGTGTCGCTTCGGCGATGGAGTTGGTGTGGTGTCGCTTCGGCGGTTTTGTTGAGTGGTTTTGTTTAGGCGATCTCGTTGGGTTTGGTATAGAAGGGGGTTTTGACGACTTGGGCCGCGAGTTTTTTGTTGCGGATATCGATGGTGAGGGAGCTTCCGGGTTTGGTGTACTGGGGAAGGGCGGGGACATAGCCGATCCCGATAGATTGTTGGAGGCTGGGGGAAAAGCCGCCAGAAGTGAGGATGCCGATCTCGTTTTGCCCGTCTGCATCGAAGATCTTGTAGCCGTGTCGGGGGACACCGCGATCGGTGAGTTGGATGCCAACGAGGCGGCGGGAAGGTTTGTTTTGGATCTGTTCAAGGATGGCATCGCGTCCGAGGAAGGGGCCTTTTTCGGGCTTGACGGTCCAGCTCAGTCCGGCCTCGATCGGGTTGGTGGTTTGATCGATATCGTTGCCGTAGAGGGGATAACGCATCTCCATGCGCAACGTGTCGCGTGCGCCAAGGCCGATGGGTGCGGCTCCTTTGTCGATCAGCGCGTCCCAGAGAGCGGTGGCTTTTTGGGTGGGGACGAAGATCTCGAAACCATCTTCGCCTGTGTATCCCGTACAAGCGGCCATACATTCGGCGATACCCGCGAGGGTGGTGGTGGTGAGTTGGTTGTGCTTGAGCGGCGTGAGGTCGGTGGTGGCGAGGGCGTTGAGCATCGAACGGGCTTGTGGGCCTTGGATCGCGATCAGCGCCCATTTGTCGCCATCTTCGGGCGTTTTCATCACGAGGTCGGCTTTGGCTTCGGCGGGGATGTTTTCTTGGAACCAAGCAAAGTCTTTGTCGCGGTTTGAGGCGTTGATCACGATGATGTAGTGGGCTTCTTGGAGGCGATAGACGAGACAATCGTCTACGATGCCGCCGCTGGGGTAGCAGATCGGTGTGTAAAGCGATTGTCCATCGGACAGGCGGGCTGCATCGTTGGTGATCCAATGTTGGATCGCGGTCAGAGCGCCTTTTCCGAAGAGTTCGACGCGGCCCATGTGGGAAACATCGAAGAGTCCGGCATGTTGGCGAACTTTGTTGTGTTCAGCAACGATCCCTTCGTATTGGATCGGCATCTCCCAACCTGCAAAGTCGACGATGCGGGCGTGATGGGCTTTGTGTTTTTCGTAGAGGGGAGTGCGGCGGGCCTGTTGTTCGGACATTGCGAATGCTCCTTGTTTGGGTCGCTTGATTTTTGCGGGGGAGGCTACTCCCTTCTTTGCGGGCTGTCAACACTTTCGCGCAAACGGCGAAAAGAGCGCATCCATCAGGGCTTTCGACCATGCTGTTGAGCACCATGCAGAAATTTGGCTGTGTTGGGCGCGCCGATGTGTGTGATGGTGCAACAAGCCACACGAAATCATCGAAGCAGAGAACCCTTGACCTTGTGGATCTCGTTGTTTATACCGCAATGCTTGTGTCGTGAGATCCGATGTCAACGGATTGCGAGAGCGGTTTGTGGTGTGGAGTGTCTGTGTGGGAGGTGTTGATCATGTCGAAGCTGTGGGGCGGTCGTTTTCAAGAAGAAGCGGATGCTCGTTTTGCGCGGTACAACGAATCATTCTCGTTTGATCAGCGATTGTTTTCGGTGGATGTGCGTGGAAGCCTCGCTTATGCCGAGGCGATCGCTGGAGCGGGGATCTTGGAGCAGCAAGAACTACGTCAGATCCAAGAGGGATTACGAACGCTGTTGGAGCGTGGGGCGTCGGATTCTGCGTGGTTGGCAGCGGGGGTGGCGGCAGGGGCCGAAGATGTCCATAGCTTCGTAGAAAGCGAACTGTTCAAGCAGATCGGGAGTGTTGCGCACAAGCTACACACAGGGCGTTCGCGCAATGATCAGGTCGCTACGGATGTACGGTTGTTTGTGCGCGAAGCGATCGACGCGATCGATGCGCAGCTTGTGTCGCTGCAACGGGCTTTATTGGATGTGGCTGAAGCGAATGTCGATACGCCGATGCCGGGTTATACGCACTTACAGAAGGCGCAGCCTGTGTTATTTGGGCATTTCTTGATGGCGTACGTCGAGATGTTTGCGCGGGATCTGGAGCGTTTTCAAGACGCACGACGCCGCACGAACCGTCTGCCCCTTGGTTCGGGGGCTTTGGCAGGAAACAACCATGCGATTGATCGAGAGGCGTTGGCGAAAGCCCTTGGGTTCGAGGAGATCACGTATAACAGTATGGACGCGGTGAGCGATCGGGACTTTGTGATCGAGACCCTTGCTGCGGCTTCTTTGGTGATGATCCATCTCAGCCGATTGAGCGAAGATCTGATCTTGTACACGTCCAACGAGTTCGGATTTGTGGAGATGAGCGATAAGGTGTCGACAGGTTCTTCGCTGATGCCACAAAAGAAAAACCCTGATGCCTTGGAGTTAATTCGCGGAAAAACGGGTCGTGTGGTGGGGCATCAGATGGCGTTATTGACGGTCACAAAGGGGCTGCCGCTGTGCTACAACAAGGATCTTCAAGAAGACAAAGAGCCATTGTTTGACACGGTTGATACGGTGATCGAGTCGTTGGCGGTGATGGAGATCGTGATCCGTGGGCTCAAGGTGCGGCGTGAAAAGATGCTTGCTGCGGCGTCACGGGGATATCTAAATGCCACCGAAGTAGCGGATTATCTTGTACGGAAGGGGATGCCTTTTCGCAAAGCGCATGAAGTGGTCGGACAGATCGTCGTTTTGGGACTTCAACAAGGCAAAGAGATCGGCGAGATGTCTTTGGAGGCGTTTCGTTCGTACTCTGCGTTGTTTGAGGAAGATATCTTTGTTGCGGTGTCGCTTGATGCGACGTTGGCAGGAAAGGATGTTCCCGGTGGGACGGCCCCGCATCGTGTGAGAGAATCGATTCAGCGGGCGCGGGTGCGCCTTTCCTGATCTACCTTCTGAGCCTTTGAGGCGGTGCTGGAACGTGCGGTGTATCGGTCTTTAGTGCAGATCGTGAAGTTTTTTGCGGCAGCGTTGGACGGCATCACGCATCGGCAGTTGGACAGGGTGGGCAAGGGGGCGGTTGGAAGGGATCTTTGCACAGCGACGATAGAGAGCTTTGGCGGTGTCTTTCTGGCCAAGTTCCCAGAGTGTTTCGGCGTAATAGAACACCGCGAGTGCATCGTTGGGGGCGAGTCGGTAGGCGACGCGAAGATAGCGCAATGATTTGTTGATGTCGCGCATCGGCCAAGGAAGGCGGAAGTAGTATCGTCCGAGGATACGTTGTCCGATGCCTAGATAAGAATCAGGCGATTTTTGGATGCCGATCTGGGCCATCTTCTCCATTTGAGTGTGATAGCCGTTGAAAAGCACGGTGGTTGGGGCGCTACCTTTGGATATCAAGCCAAGGTGGATCGCTGACCAGTAGTAACCTTCTGCGCGTTCTGGCCAACGTCGGACGATCTCGCGTCCATACGCCCATCCGCGCTTTCCCCAACGCACCATCTCTTCGGGCTTGGAGGAGGCAAACCCTCGCAACATGCTTGCGCGGCTTGCAGCCACCAGCGTTTTGAATTCGGATGGCGCGAGTTTTTGTGAGCGAAGCAACAGTTGTGTGCCTTGCAGTCGTTGGCGAGAATTCACCGCGTTAGCGAGTTGTTCCCCTTTGTCCAACATCGCCACCCATGCTGCTTTGGAGAGCCGTGGGTTGTGGTGGTTTTGGGGCGGCTGTGCCTTGGCTTGTGAGGCTCCAAAGCACGTCACCATCGTCAACAAACTCATCATCTTCTTCATGGAACACTCCCTGATCGATCTGCGATCTGCGCACCTTTCTGTCTCTGCACACTCTTGTACAGCGAATGTACTTTTTTTGCAACAGAAAGTTTTTTTTGCAACACAGCAAGGGGCGTTCCATGGACGATGTTTTGATAAGTATAATAAAAACAAATATTTAAAGATATAGCATGTTTTTCCCTCAAACGACCACACAACCGACACGTTTTCATCGAAAATGCGTTCGCTTATCATGTATGATATTGATTTGTAAAAGATTTTTTTGTGAAACTGAAACACGACATAAGTGTGACATTTTTGTCATAACTTGAGATGCTTGTGTGACAAAGAGAGAGGCTGTTCTCGGCGAACGAGGGGAGGGGGAAAGGGCGCCCAACAGACTGCGCGTCCCTTGCGGTGGTGTTGTGTGGTTTGGGGAGGGCGTGGTTAAAAGAGCCTGCCGCGCAGCAAAAAGAAGGCGAGCAGAAAAACCAAGATCGCGCCTAGCCCAAGAAGGATCGGCCATGAGCGAGTTTGGGGAGGGAGGGAGGTAGAAGGATCGTCGAGGGCGGATGTATCGGAGGCTGAGTCAGATGTGTTGGAATCTGCGGCAGGAAGGGAGGTTTGAGAGGTTGTGGTGTTGTAGGCAAAGGGGCGTTCGTCGGTGTCGTCTGCATCGTTTTTTGGGGCGGAGGTTGGGGACGAGAGCAGAGCATCGTGGAGTTGTTGAGGGGTGGGGGCTTGGCGTTTGGGAGGGGAGCGCCTTGGAGAAGGCGGAGGGAAGGGGCGATCGAGTTGGATGGCGTCCATGCTGAGGGTTCCGAAGACTTCGCGTTGGCTGAGCGACTTGGCGGAAGAAGAGGGGGGCGCAGAAAGAGCGAGTGCATCGGCGGAGTCGAGGGATGGAGAGGCGTACAAAGCAGGAGCATCGTCAAGGGACGGTGAGTGTACTGCATGGATCGCAGGAGTTCCATCGAGCGACGGAGAGGTCGATATCATCGGTGAGCCTGTGTGGTCGAGCGATGCAGATATCCATGCTGTCGGTGAGTCTGCATTTTCGAGCGACGGAGAAGTCGATACCATGGGCGAATCTGCGTTTTCAAGAGAAGGCGAAAAGGGTGTGGTGGATGCAGGAGCGGCGTCAAGAGAGGGCGAACTATAGCGCGGCAAAGGGCGGCGAGGCGAGGAAGGGAAGGGTCGATCCAAGACCAAGGCGTCCATGCTGAGGGTGCCAAAGACTTCTCTCTGGCTGAGCGGGCGTTGGGTGGTTTTTTCAGATGGTGGGGCGGTGGTGGTGGAAGGTGCCGTCGGGGTGGGAGAAGGTGGCGTTGTGTGGAGGGAGGGTGGTGAATTCTTTTCGTTGCTCATCTTTTTCAGCCTCTTCACAAGGGAAAGGGTGCAGGAGAGAACAAGACGAATGGCGAGGGGGAAAAAAGCCGAAAAACCCCGACATTCAGTCTTTGCCTTTTCCCCTCTCTAGGCTGCGAACGGAGTGAGCGTAAGCGTGGAGAGGGGCAGGGGTGAGGTCAAGGAGAGCACCCGTACGCAGATCGCTTTGTTGTGTAGCCTGTTTTCGCATTCAGATCAACTTGTTTTGCTTGGGTTGGTGCGTAAGGGGCGATGCTTTATGGCGGATTGTGGGGAAGCGCCCTACAAAAACCATCCAACCGCGTGACTTCTTGTGTTATAGAGGCGGATGGTGGAGTGCTTCGTTGTAGGAGCTTTGAAGTGGCGCGTCGTGCGCGGAAAGGTGGGTGTCGTGGGGTGGTGTCGAGGTGTTGGTGAGTGGATCGCGGCTTCGGTGGGATCGAGAGAGGTGGCGGTGGGGGTGTGGTGTGTGGTGTGGTGGTGGGGAAGTGTTGGGATGGCGGCGTGTCCGAAGTCTGCGTCGGGCTTGCAGTCGTATGAAGCGGGTGTTGCGCGTGGTGCGTGGCAGGCCGTTCGGTACGAGGAGCCTTTTGCTTATCTTCCGTTGTGGCCGAATTATCGAGGGCAAACGTTGGCGTGGCGGACGTCGATGAAGAAGACGGGGGAGCGCTTGCAAAGACGGGGTGTGCGACGGATTTATCTTGTGCATGGGACGTTTGTGGGGGCGGATGGTTTGGGTGTGGTTCGGTTGTTGGATTCGGTCTTTCCAAAGTTGTCGTGGTGGTTGCATCGGATGCAGCGGAGGATTAAGCGGATGCACGACAGCGTTGCACAAGATCATGGAAATTTCACAGAAGGTTATGCGAGGCTGCTCGAAGAGGCGTTTGGTGGGAAGCTCCCGACGAAGCGGTTTTTGTGGTCTTCGGAGAATCATCATCTGGGGCGTTTGTTGGCGGTGTGGCGCTTTTTGTTGCAGATGGCGGAGGATCAAAGGGGATCGCCGTTGAAAAAGGGGGAGCGATTGTTGTTGGTTGGGCATAGCCACGCAGGGCAGGTTTTTGCGTTGTTGACGCATCTACGGAATGCTTCGCCAGAGTCGGTGTTGTTTTGGAATATCTTGTCGGAGTGGTGGGGGAAAGAGGCCGTGCGGGAGCGGGCGCGTTTGGAAAAAGCCTTGGAGGTGCTGCGTGCAGGGTCGTTGGATCTTGTGACGTTGGGGACACCAGTGCGTTATCGTTGGTTGTTGCGCACGGATGATCGGCTGTTGCATCTGATCAACCATCGCCCGACAGAGGATGCACGAACCAAGGAAGCCCGAGCGCTCGGAGGATATTGGTCGGGGCTTTGGCATACACGGGAGGGGGATTATGTCCAACAGTTGGGGATCGCGGGGGCGGATCTGTTGGCCAATACACCGATGTCTGTGCGGCTGAATCGCCAGCTTTCCGAGGTTTTGGGTGCGGGGGCCGATCCTGTGTGTTTGCGCGAGCTGTTAAGACATCGGACGCGACTGCATGAGCGAGGTCAGCATCTTTTGGTGGATTATGGCGATGCCAGTTCATCTTTGTTTTTTCCCAATGCTTTGCAGACGATCTTTGGGCACGGTGTGTATACCGAATTCAAGACGATGCGTTTTTTGTTTGATCGGGTGGCGCGGGGTTTGTAGCCTCTGCGGGGGGGGAGGCCGAAGGAAAGCGTCGGTCGAGATCGCGCAAGAGTCGGTAGACATCGGGATAACGGCCTGAGTAGACGTGTTGGCCGCAGCCTGTGCGATCAAGGGTTTCGCGCACAAAGCGGTCAGTGGCGAGGATATCGACGTAAGGCGTGGTGGTGGCGGCGATCAGCATATCGGCGAGGTCGGAGCTACGGGGATCGCGTTCATGGTTGAGCGAGCGGAAAGCCATGATTCGGGCAAGGATATCGAGAAAAGGTAGGGTGCCATCTTCGGGAGGAAGATCGAGGCGTTCGCAAAGGGCGGTGCGTGCTTGGCGGATGCGTTTGTTGAGGTGGCCTTCGAGGGGGTAGTCTTCGATCCACGCGAGGGGTTGGAGATCGGCGGCTTGATCCCACGAACCTTCGGTGGTCAGGAAGTCTTCTCGTTGGACAACGCGAGATATCCGCTGGCGTTGCAAGATCTCCTGCCAAGGCCGAACCCAATACCCGCGCTGTAGTGTTGGGAAAAAGGATTGGAAAGGAGGGCAAAGATAACCACCGCGCAACTCAAGGATATGAAAAGGGCTGACAGGGCAGATCAGCGTGTCGAGAGCCAACAAGCGTTCATAAAGCTGATCGAAGGGTTGGTGTCCGACTTGGCCGAGAAGGTGTTTGGCGATGCGCGAGGCGTAATTTTGGTCAAGATAAAGCAATAACATCGGGTGGCTCGAAAGATGCCGTAGATAGGGCTAACAGCGGCACTTCTATCGAGAAAGTGTCGCGAAGTTCGGACGGTAGCGCGTTTGGTATGGTGTGGCAAGTGTCGGTGCGTTGTGTGGGGCATCCAGCCGACTGTGCTTGTGGTATGCGGAGCGGTTGGGGTATAAGAGAGGCGCGAAAAAGATCGTCAGAAGGACCGCATGGCAGCGCAGAGAGCGTTGGGGCGGTCGTATCGAAGTCGAGTCGTGTCAAGCGGACAGAGACGTGGGAGATCGTGATGGTGGAGCAGGCGTCGGCATGGTGGGTGTATCGTAGCGTGGAAGATGCGTATGCGCAGGTGATCGCGGAGATCATGTCGTGGCGTCGGGGGGGTGGGAAAGGGCCGTTGGTGGTGTGGCTGGCGGGAGAGAGGGCCGAAGAAGCTTTTCGCGAGCGGATGGGGTCTTTGGTGGGCGTGCGCTTGATGACGAGTCGTACGATGGCCGAGGCGATCTTGGAGAAGCATGGTGGAGGGGTTCGATGGATGGGGGGCGAAGCACAGATCGCGCTGTTGTCCCAAGCGGCGGACGCTCTTCGGATAGAAGGATTGTTGCCTTTTTTGGGGGAAGTCTCGAAGAGTCGGGGATTTTTGCAAGTGGTGGGGCGGTGGTTGGAAGAGATGTGTACGCAAGAGATCCGCAGCGCGGAGTTTTGCGATTATGCGGAAAGCGCAGGGACGCCGCTGGAACGGGATCTTGCGCACCTGTATCTTCGTTATGAAGAGATGCAAAGATCGCGGGGAGTGCGTGATGAAGTGCAGCTTTGGGGGGCTGCGCGGGATGCTTTGCGCCAAGGAGGAGGTTGTGAGGGGTGGCAGATCTGGCGGATTGAAACACAAGGGCGGAATCCGCTAGAAAGCGGCTGGCTTGCAGCTTTGGTGGAGAGTGGTGCGTGCGTGCGTTTGTTTTTGCCGTGGGATGAGCGCAGAGTCGAAGATTCGGCGGTTTTGGATGGTTTTCGAGAAGGATACGGGGCGTTGGTGGGGGCGGGGGCCTTGGCGCAAAAGCTTGAAAAAGCAGGGGTGGTTGTGTCACAAAGCGCCGAAGATCGGTGGAAGATCGCTGATATGATCTTGAGTGGGCCGATGTTGGGGAGAGAAATGCCTGTGCAGGGGAGGCAGGAGGTGGCGTTGTTGGAGGCTTCTTCGCGGGAGTCGGAGATGCGCTGGGTGATGCGGGATATCAAGCAGCGGTTGTTGGGGGGAGAGAAGGCTTCGGATATCGTGGTGGTCTCGGCTTCTTCGGAGATGTATCGCAAAAGCGCGGAGGCGATTGCAGCAGAATACGGCGTACCGCTGTCTCTTCCGTTGCGTCTTGGCGAGCAGCCGTTGATCTTGTTTTTGCAAAAGCTTTTGCGGATCGCGGGGGTCTATCCTTGGTTGGAGACGATGCAGGTCTTGCGTTCTCCGTACTTGTTTGGGGCGTGTGCGCTGTCGGTTGAAGATGTCGAGTGTTTGGATCGTTTGACACGAGAGCGGCCTGTGATCGGAGGGCGTGCGCAATGGGAAGCTGCGCTACAAAAAGAACAGAGTGTTTTTGGGGAAGAGGAAGAGGACGAGATCTTCAAAGATCGCAAGTTGTTGGACAAGTTGACAAAGGAAGAAGTGGATACCCTGCGTGAGCGCCTGATGACGTTGTTCGAGTGGTTGACGCCGCCTGAAAAAGCGACGTGGCAAGCCTATCGCTTGTGGGTGGAGCGGGTGTTTTTCGGGATATCGGCTGCGTCAACGCGGATGCGTGGGGGAGAGGCAGAGAAGACCGAAGAAAAGACCGAACAGTCGGGGAGTTTGAGGCTTTGGGATCATCTTCGCGCCGAGCAAGGAAGCGGCGAAGGGATGCGTTTGTTGCGGGTTCACAGAAGCGGCGAAGAGATGCGCTTGTTGCAGGTGGCACGCAGCCAGTTGTACGAGATGGAGGCGGTGGATGCGTTGTTGACGAACCGCTCTGCTCATGCAAGCGAGATCGAAGTCGAAGATGTGATCGCTTGGGGAGTCTTTCGAGAGCGTTGGGAAGAGATGTTAGGGGGACGTCGTTTGGACGAAGGTTATCGTGCGGGGACGGTGTGCGTGGGGCCGTTGGAGTGGTTGCGAGAGCGGTCGTGGGAGCGCGTGTATGTGTTGGGGATGGTCGAGGGCGAGTTTCCGCGTGCTTTGGAACCCGATGTCTTGTATGCCCCGCAGGAGCGCGTGAATCATCCGCTGCCCTTGCGAAAACCGCGATTGCGTTCGGAAGATGGGTCGTTGTGGTGGCAGTGCCTTCAACAGGCACGCAAAGCCGTGTTGTTGTCGCGCCCTTGCTTGGATGAAAAGGGGGTTCCGTTGGAGCCTTCGCCTTACTGGGAGGATCTTGTGCGATGCTGCCCTGCGGGGCTGGTGCGTCATCGTTCGCAAGAACAAGTGATGTTGTCGCCGCTGCAAGCTGCGAGCGTCGGAGAGTTGTTGGTTTCGCTGGCGATGCAGGACGCCCAAGAAGTTCCCGCTGCGTTGGCTCCGCGATGGCACGCTGTGCAACAGGCGTATGCGGTGATGGATGCGCGGCTAGGCGAGGAGCCTCCCGGGATCTTTGAAGGGATCTTAAAAGCTCCTGATATCTTGGAAGATCTGGCGCGTGCTTACAATGAGTCGCACCGCTGGAGTGTTTCACGGTTGAATCGTTTCGGGAAATGTCCGTATGGTTTTTTTGCAAATTACCTGTTGAGATTGGAGCCTTATCCTGATCCAGAAGAGGGGATGGATGTCAAACAATGGGGGATCTTGTTGCATTGGATCTTGGAAAAGATCTTTCAGTGGATGTCTGAGGAGAGCATCGTACCGAATCTTGAGACAGAGCCGATGATCTTGGAAAAGTTGGAGGGTTTGTGTGATCAGGCTTTTTCGCTGGCGCAGGTGGGATTGCACTTTCGCCCGAGTTTCTTGTGGCGTTATGAGCAAGCGGAGATCCGTCGGATATTAGGGCGTTTGCTGCGCCATGAATGTCAAGAAAACGCCAAAGAAGGGTATTTGCCGTTGTTTCAAGAGTTGAAGTTTGGGATGACGGGTGCGGCGCTTGGGGCTTTTTCGTACGAAAGTCGGGAGGGGGTACGTTTTCAACTGAACGGGATCATCGATCGTGTGGATCGCCATCCTGACGGGCATTTGCGGATTGTGGATTATAAGAGCGGCAGCACGATGTTTTCGTTGGCGGATATCGCGCAAGGGCGGTCACTTCAGGCGGCGTTGTATGCGTTGGTGGTGAATGCGTTGTTGGGAGAGTGGGAGGGATATCGGTCGCATTTTGCGGAAGCGCCCGAAGTGATGCGAAGTTATTATTTGCACTTGCCGACGCGCAAAAAGAGCGGTCATTTGGATCGGATCGACAAACGCCGAAGCAAGAAGACGGAAGCGGTGTTGGCGGTGGCAGGGGAGCGAGCGGCGAGTTTTGTGCAGAAGATCCGCAGCGGTCTATTTCCAAGCGCCCCGAGTGCTGCGAGCCAAGGAGAAGGGGCTTGTTCTGCGCATTGTGAGTTGGCGTCCTTGTGTCGGGTGACCAGACAAAGCGTGGCGAAAGCACAGAAGATGCGATTTTTTGCGATAGCGATGCCCGAAGCGGAGTTTGAGGTGAGTGATGGCGAATAAAACGATGACAGCGCAACAAGCGAAAGCGATCCAGACGCAAGGGCGGCCCTTGTTGGTCGAGGCAGGCGCAGGGACAGGCAAGACATGGGTGTTGGTTGAGCGATTTGTGCATCTTTTGCAGACCCATCCGAGTTGGGCGTTGGAGAGTGTGGTTGCGATCACCTTTACCGAAAAAGCAGCGCGGGAGATGCGCGGTCGGATTCGTCGGCGGGTGGAGGCTTTGGCGTCTGCGGCGGAAGCGGACTCGCCTTGGCATCGGCATCGCCAAGCGTTGGATCGTTTGCAGGTGGGGACGATCCACGGTTTTTGTTCGCAGATATTGCGGGAGAATGCGTTAGTTGCGGGGCTTGATCCGACCTTTGGGGTATTGGATGAGCAAGAAGCACAACTGCTTCAAGCGGAGGCTGTACGCGAGACGCTGCGGCGTTTGACGTTTGAGGAGCGTTTGATTGGGGAGTTGCTTTCGGAGCAGCGGATTAGCGATCTTCAGCGGGAGATGGGGGAGATCCTGCGTCAGCGTGCGACAGTGCGCCGATTGTTTGAAGAGATGCGCGGGCTTGATGATGCCGCGATCTTGGAGCGTTGGCGTGAGGGCGTGCGTGTGATGCAAGCGGTGCTTTGGCGGGATGAGTTGGTGGCGAACCCAACCTTGCAAGAGGCGCTCGACTTTTTCTTGGAGATCGATCAAGCGAGTCTCAAGGACGACGACAAGATGACGCCTTGGGTGCGTTTGGCTTACCAAGCGGCAAAACAGGCGGATGCAGGGGCTAGTGCGGAAGATCTGGTCGAGACGCTTGGTGGGATCGGCGATCTGCGGGGAGGGGTGCAAAAAAACTGGGCTTCCAAAGAACAGTTGGCGAAGATCAAGGAGCATCTGGGATTGTTGCGCGATCTGGCCAAAGGGCTCGCAGGACGGGGCTTTTTAGATAGGGTGGGCGAGGTCGATCAAGCGGCGTTGGCGAGGCTGCGTTTATGGTTGCGTGTGTGGGATGTGTTGGAGGCGACCTACCAACAGATGAAGCGCAGCAAAGGGGCGTTGGACTTTGACGATCTGGAGATCGAGACCGAAGAACTGTTGCGTAAGGTTCCGCGACCCTCGCGTTTGCATTTCTTCTTGTCGGAGATCCGCCATCTGATGGTCGATGAGTTTCAAGACACCAACCAAAGCCAGCAGCGGATCGTGTACGCCTTGGCGCAATCGGCTCAACCAAGCGAAGAACCGCCAGAACAGGGTGCTGATGTTTCATCGAAAGCCGAAGATGCGGATTGGTTGAAAGCGGATACGGCGGACCTGGCGGATTGGTTGAAAGGGGATGTGGCGGAAGAGGCCGCTTTGCGGACACCTTATACCTCTCAAGCGACGCACACAGCGTTGTTGACGCCGCAAAGTCCGTTGTTTGTGGTGGGGGATGCCAAGCAGAGTATTTATCGTTTTCGTCAGGCCCAAGTGAGTGTCTTTCAACGGACGGCGTCTGATATCGCTTCGTTGACGGGGGCTTCGGCTTTGTCGTTGAGTCAATCGTTTCGGACTCACGGTCGTTTGGTTTCGGCGCTGAATGCGATGTTTGCGAAGATCTTTGCTCCGACAGGCGAGGTATACGAGGACTTTGAGGCGCGACCGGGTGCGTTGCAAGCGGCGCGTGAGCTTCCTGATGGACATCCCGCAGCCAAGGCTCCTTTGGAGATCTTTGTGGTTCCAGAAAAAGTAGAGGAGCAGCGGTTGTCGTCGGAAGAAGTGCGGATCTGGGAGGGGCGTTGGATCGTCAAACGGATACAGGGTTTGTTGTCCGAGGGTTTCCAAGTGTGGGACAAAGATCAGCGTGGTCTGCGGGCGGTTCGGCTCGGCGATATCGCGATCTTGTTTCGTGCGACAACGCACATCTCGTTGTACGAAGAAGAGCTGAAGCGAGCGGGGCTTGCATATCAGACGGTGAGTGGTCGGGGATATTATCAACGGCCCGAAGTACAGGATATGATCGCGTTGTTGTCGTGTTTGGATCACCCTCACGACGATCTGGGCCTTGCGGCGGTGTTGCGTTCACCGTTGTTCAATTTGAGCGATGAGACCCTGTACCGCTTGCGTTTGCGTCCTGCGGTGGGTTCGACCGAAAAGGGACAGCGTCGGTCTTTTTATGATGCGTTGTTTGAACCACCTGCAACGGATCAAGCTGCGGAAGTGGCGATGGCAGCGGAGACATTGAAGGGCTTGTGGGGGATGTTGGGGCGGGTGGAGGTGTGGGAGATCTTGCGCGAGGCGTTGGATCGCACAGGGTACGAGGCGACGTTGGCGATGCGCGATCGGCGGATGGGCGGGGATGGTCGGCAGTTTGGGAACTTACAGAAGCTGATGCGGATCGCCAGAGAGAAAGGTGGTGCGGATCTGGGGGCCTTTTTGCGGCGTTTGCGGGATCTTCAAGAGATCGAAGCACGCGAGGGCGAAGCGAGCGGAGAGGTCGAAGCACGCGATGCGATCCAACTGATGTCGATCCACGCGGCAAAAGGCTCGGAGTTTCCTGTGGTGATCTTGGCCGATACAGGGCGGCGTTTGGCGATCAATGATGTGGGGCGACAACTGCTTCACGATCCAGCGTTTGGTTTGGTATGCAAACTGCGCGATACACAGATGGATTGGATCCGCCCCCCGAGTTACTTGTGGGGGGAGTGGTGTTCGCGTCGAATGGAAGACGCCGAGAACAAGCGGTTGTTTTATGTGGCATGCACGCGGGCTGCGGATCTGTTGATCGTCTCAGGAAAAGTGGGCGATCGCCATGCTTGGATGCGCCAAGTCTTGCAGATCTGGGATATCCCTGCGGAGTCCGAAGGCTCGATCGATGGGGCAAAAGAGAGCGTCAAAGATGCGTTGGTGCATGATAAAGTCGATGTATCCGCGTCGAAAGAGACTCCCATCGATAGCGATACCAAGACAACGCCAACACTTCCAAATGGGCCGCGTGCGATCATCTTGCCCGAGGACGAGGCGGCTTTTTCTGCGAGTCCGTATGGCCCGACCGCCGATATGCCTGCGCTCAATGACTCTGCTTTTTCACGCGCCACTTCGGATGCAGCTGCTTTTTCACGCGCTGCTTCGGAACATACCGAAGATTCGGCGTTTCAAACGCTTTCTCATACCTTTGAGCCTGTAGCGACCTCCACCTCCAAGCCTTGGGAGGACGAGATCGCTTCGGTGGCGCGTGTGGAGTATGTTTTTCGCGAAGGGATGGGCATTCGTGTGTTTCGGCTATTGCGTCCGCTAGAGGCTCCGCCTCTGCGTGCGATCGAAGAACGCGAAGGTGTGCGTGTGGCCGAATGGCCTGTGTTGAGCCAAGCCTTGCCCACGCAACCACGGCTGCGTCCGGTGTTGTCTGCGCAACTTGTGGATGCGTTGCGCTTTCTTAGGGAAGGAGCCGACGACGCTTTGCAACAGCGCCTTGCTTCGGAGTTTTTGTTGTTGGGGGATGAGCGATCGGGAGTGTACCGTGAAGATCTTTCGCTGTTGTGGATGACGGAGATGTTGGACGCCTCGAAAGAAGCGCATCTTGCGTGGGAGAAGGTTTGGCGGTCGCGGTTGTTGCGCTCGCTGCTTGCGCTCCCACGGGCATGGGAGCGTTCGCAAGGAGAGATTCGTACGCATTTACAACGCTTGTTGTATCGAGAGGACGCGTTGTTCCATGTGGATCACATCGCGCTTTGTGAAGATGTCGAGGCGCTTTGGTGGCGTGATGTGCAGCCCTTTTTGCAGAAGCAATGGGGGGGAGCGCAAGATGTTTTTGTGAGAGAGCCTTTCTTTCTTTCCCTTGGAGGGGGCGAGGTGGCGTCGGGGACGCTGGACGTAATTTGGCAAGAAGAGGGCGTGTGGTCGTTGTGGTGTTGGTGTCTGCATCCCACACTTGGATCGTGGGAATCTTCGTACCTACGGGCGATTGCGCTACAAGTTGAAGCTGTGGCGTTGGGCGTTGGGCAGCGTCCGCGTTGTGCGGTCGTGTGTTTGGAGGCCGATGGATGGGCTATTCAAACCATCCCTGATGCGACTTTGACGGCTGCATGGGCTTCATGGAAAAATGGGTAAGAAAGGAGCGGAGGATGGTGGGTCGATTGAACGAGAAGGTGGCGATCGTGACGGGCGGGAGCCGAGGCATCGGCGAAGCGATCGCACGAGCTTTTGCGGGTGAAGGTGCAAAGGTGGTGATCGCCTCGCGCAAGATCGAAGGGCTAGAACAAGTCGCAGCATCGATCAATGCGGATTATCCCGAGGCGGTGTTTGCAAAGGCTTGTCATATCGGAAAGGCCGAAGAGATCGCGGCTTTGGTGGATTGGGTGGAGAAAGAAGTGGGTGTGGCGGATGTGCTTGTGAATAACGCAGCCACGAACCCTTATCTTGGGCCGATGTTGATGACGCCCGATGGTGCATGGGAAAAGACTTTTGAGGTGAACGTGAAGGGATATTTTGTGGCAACCCGCGAGGTGGTGCAGCGTTTGTTGGCGCGTGATCGGGCTGGATCGATCATCAACATCAGCAGCGTCTTTGGGATGGGGGCCGCACCGTTGCAGGGGGTGTACGGGATGACGAAGGCTGCGATCCTGTCGATGACCAAGACGCTCGCCGCAGAACTCGGACAAGCCAAGATCCGTGTAAACGCCGTGGCTCCCGGCCTTGTGGAGACGTATTTTGCAGCGGCGATCGTACAAGACGAAACGATGCGCGGACACTTTACTTCGCGTGCGCCGCTCGGGCGTTATGCGCAGCCCGATGAGATCGCGGGAGCGGTGGTTTACCTTGCTTCGGATGAATCGTCTTTTGTGACGGGACAAACCTTTGCTTTGGATGGCGGATACACGAGTTCTTAGGGAGGGCGTGCGGTCTCAAATCGTTGGGGCTGTGTAGGGCGCGTGGGGATGGTCGGTTGTAGAACGCCGCACAACGGGGAAAAAGCGATGCTTTTTGGGCGAAGAGGTTGGACAAAGTGGGGGGGGAGGTTCTATACTGCCTGACGCGCCGCGTTTTTGGCATCGTTAAAGTGTAGAGAAAGCAGCATTGCAGGACGAACATGTCACAGACACATCCCACCAGCGAAGAGATCTTGCTTGATGACTTGCGGTTGGTCCGTCGGATCGCCACAGGGGGGATGGCCGAGGTTTGGGAAGCCCGTCAGATCGGCGTTCAGGGGTTTGAAAAGCGCCTCGCCGTCAAAGTGGTTTTGCCTCACTTGGTCGAAAATCAAGAATTTATCCACATGTTTCTCGACGAAGGTCGTCTTGCAGCGCGACTGGATCATCCCAACGTCTGCCAGATCTACAAGCTCGGTCATGCGCAAAATGCCAACACGTATTATATGACGATGGAATACATCGATGGTGTGGGGCTCAACACCATCTTGCGCGAGGCTGCGCGGCGCGGCTTACCTCTTCCTTTTGAGCATTGTTGTCAGATCATGATCGGTGCGTGTGCGGGTTTGGATTACGCCCATTCTTGTACAGACGCACAAGGACGCCCGCTGCATCTGGTTCATCGGGATATCTCTCCGCAAAACTTGATGATCACTTTTGATGGCGCCGTGAAAGTGGTGGATTTTGGGATCGCCAAAGCAGCGACACAGATCCAACACACACGCGCAGGTGTGGTCAAAGGCAAGTACGCCTATATGTCGCCCGAACAGGCGACCGCTGATGTCCTCGATCAGCGCAGCGATATCTTTGCTTTGGGGGTGGTGTTATGGGAGATGACGACGGGGCATCGGTTGTTTCGAGCAGACAACGAGATCGCAACGTTGCACAAGATCATTAGTGGCGATTATCCACCTCCATCGGCGTATCGGGATAGTTATCCGCCTGCCCTTGAGATGATCGTGATGCGTGCGCTCGCACCGAACCGTGAGGAGCGTTACCAAAATTGCGGCCAATTCCAAATGGATCTCGAAGATTTTCTGCTGCGTCACGGGATGGCCGCAGGCAGCAAGCGTTTGGCGCATTATGTCCGTTGGTTGATGTCGGGCGATGATCTCCCCGCTCCGACGGGGTCTGCCATCAGTCAAGCGTTTGATATCGGGGAGATGGGCTTGTCCACGCCTTCTCCGAGCCGTCCTGCGATAGGAATGTATGCTCCACCTTCTTCAACTCCCCTTCCCACGGGCCATTTGATGCGACCCCCACCGAGCGGGCCGATGCTGCAAACCGCCACAGGTGCCCGACCGCTTTCCGCCCCTCACACAGGCCCGATGCAACGAACGGGTTCTCTTGTCAAACCGCACGCCGCCGAGACCTCCACCGAAGAATCCCCAAGAAGGCGTCGACGTCGCGGAGGATGGGGGCTGATCTTCTTTTTGCTGTTGTTGCTTTCGGGAGGAGGAAGCTATCTGTATTACGCCTTTTGGAGCGAGCCTTCACCGATACCGGAGACTTCGCCCCACTACTGGCTGATCCAAAGTCAGCCCCGTAATGCGGAAATATTCGTGAATGGGATATCCCAAGGCCGAACCCCAAAAGTGATCGTTTTTCCGCAAAACAAACGCTTGATCCTCAAGATTTCTCTCAACGGACATGAGCCTTATGTCCAACAATTCAACCAAGTCACCGAAGAACAGGTTCGGCAGCCGCTTCAAGTCAAGTTGGCCCCAGAGTCCGAAGAGGCCGTCTTTGGTGAGGTTGTGATCAACCTTCAGACGCCCGGTGCGCGGGTGATCTTGGATGGAGAGCAGATCAAGCCGATGGTGCAGGGCAGCCGTGTTTTTATGCGGAAGGCTCGGGCGGGGCGCACACACACGCTGGCAGTGGAGGCCGAAGGATTCGATCCGTTCTTTCAGTCATTTCAGATTGAAAAAGACAAGCGGCTTGACTTTCAAGTGCGCTTGAAACGCAGCAAGCGCACACAAACACCGCGCCGAGCCACACCCCGCCGCCGAACCCCGTCACGCCGAGAACTCCCCCGCGAACGCTTGCCTGACCCCGGGCTTCCGAACCTCGACGAACCCACTCCGCGACGTGATGAAACCAAAGAGCAAGCGTGGATTTCCGTTCAAAGTGAACCCGAAGGTGCAGAAGTCTGGCTCGATGGTACACAAATCGGCTCCACACCGCTTTCTCGTACCGAAGTCCGCGCAGGGAAACACAAACTGATCTTGAAAAAAGCAGGCTATCAAACGATACAACGCGCTTTTTCCCTCTCCGCCGACGAATTAAAACCGTTGTCTTTCGAGCTTCCTCCCGCCCAAGAAACCGCCTCGATCAAGGTACAATTGGGAGCCTCCCCCAAAAGCCAAGTCTATCTCGACGGCCGTTATGTCGGTGTCACACCGATCTACAACCACGAAGTGACCGAAGGAACCCACGAGATCGAGTTTCGCACGCTCCAATACGGAGCCTCCCACAAGATGTCCGTCTCTGTTCGCTCCCCAAGCCAGCGCATCTTTCACCGCTTCCCTACAGGCGAGCTTCATGTGTTGACCCGCCCACCCGCTGTGATCTTCCTCAACAACACCAA
>CAUJFU010000311.1 GCA_963169055.1 Myxococcota bacterium | reverse complement strand
CTGCCCTCCACGAAACCGTCCTCCAAAAAGGCGGTGCCACCGACATCTCCTGCCTTGGAACCGTCCAAGGTAGCGCGCTCGTCGACGCCAAACTCCGCTATCAACACCCCTTTGTCGATCGCACAAGCCCCGTTGTCAGCGCCGATTACGTCACTCTCACCGATGGAACGGGACTGGTTCATACCGCCCCCGGACACGGGGCCGAAGATTACCAAACCGGCTTGCGCGAAGGACTCGATATCTACTGCCCTGTGCGCGCCGACGGAACCTACGATGAATCCGTCCCCGCATGGCTCCAAGGCAAAGATATCTGGAAAGCCAACTCTGGCATCGTCGAACACCTCCGAGAAAGCCACGCCCTCTTCCACGATCATCTCTTTTGGCACAGCTATCCGCACGATTGGCGCAGCAAAACCCCCACCATCTTTCGCGCCACCGACCAATGGTTTATCGGCGTCGATCGCGTCGTTCAAAGCAAACAAAAAACCTTGCGCGAACTGGCCCTCGAAGCCGCAAAAGAAACCATCCAATTTGTCCCAGAGTGGGGCGAAAACCGCTTGCGCGGGATGCTCGAAGCCCGTCCTGACTGGTGCATCAGCCGCCAACGCGCATGGGGACTCCCCATCCCCGCCTTTTACAACGCACACGATGAACTCCTTTTGACCGCCGAAAGCGTCCGCGCTGTCGCTCGCACCCTCCGACAAAAAGGCTCCGACTTCTGGTTCAAAGCCAACTCCGCCGATCTGCTCGGTGATTACGATCCCAGCCAAGATCCACAAGCTCCCCTTTGGGCCAAACAAGGCGGTTCTCCCGCACTTTCCGCACTTCGCCTCTCCAACGATATCTTTGATGTCTGGTTCGAGTCGGGTTCTTCGTGGAATGCCGTCTTGCGCGAACGCAACATCGGCTACCCCGCCGACCTCTACCTCGAAGGCTCCGATCAACACCGTGGCTGGTTCCAATTGTCCCTTCTCCCCGCCCTCGGCGCGACAGGACAGTCACCCTTCAAAACCGTCCTCACCCACGGCTTTATGGTCGACGCCAAAGGCCGTAAAATGAGCAAGTCCGAAGGCAACACCATCGAAGTCGAAGACCTCCTCAAAGAACATGGTGCCGATGTCTGCCGCTGGTGGGTCAGCTCACTCAACTACGCCAACGATATCAAAGTCGACCACAAGTTCTTCCACGTCGCAAGCGAAGAGTACCGCAAGATCCGAAACACCATCCGTTTCTTGCTCGCCAACCTCTACGACTTCGACCCCAACACCGATCGCTACACCCTCACCTCCGAAGATCGCCATAGCATCGACTTTTGGGCCCACAACGAACTCCAAAAACTCACCCACGAGATCCTCTCGGCCTACCAAGAACTCCAATTCAAACGTGTTCGAGAAGCCCTCTTCCTCTTTGCCAACGACACCATGAGCGCCATCTACATGGCCGCCACCAAAGATCGTCTCTACTGCGAAAAGCCCTCCTCACCGAAGCGACGACGCACCCAAACCGTCATGTACGATACCGCTGTCGCCATGATCCAACTCTCCGCACCGATCCTCGTCCACACCGCCGAAGAAGCATGGCTGTCCTTGCACAACCTCGATCCCAAAGACAGCGACGCAAGCGTTCACCTAACCCACTTCCCCACCGCCCAACCCGTCGATCACGCCCTATCCAACGACTGGCAAGCCCTCATGGACCTGCGCGAAAAGATCCTCAAAGCCCTCGAAGAAGCCAAAGAAACCCCCGGCATCTCCTTTGCGATGGACGCTGGTATCCAAACCACCGTCCCTGCCGAACTTTACGCCCAGATCTCTCCCTACGCCCCCGAGATGCCCGACCTCTGCAACGTCAGCCGTTTCGCCCTCCACATCGGCCCACAGATCCACATCCAAGTCGATGACCTCCGCCAAGAACCCCGCTGCGCCCGCTCTTGGAAACGCGACGGAACCGTCCAGACTCGCGGCGAAGACGGAGCCCCCCTCTCTCTCCGCGACGCCCAAGTCCTCGGCCTCCTCTAACTCTCCCCCTCGCTCCTGCCTTACTTCTTCCGTTTTTTGGGGGCACTGCCCCCACCCCCCCCGCCATAGCCCATCCCCACCCGCATCTACAAGATCAGCCCTCTTCCTTCGTCGCTCACGATCAGCCTTCTTCCTTCGTCCCTGAGGGTTCTCCCACCGCCTGCGCTTGCAGTTTCGCTACCGCTTCCGCTGAGTACCCTGTCACTTTCGTGATCTGCTCCATCCCCATCCCCATCTCCATCAGCCGCAACGCCATCTCCCGCTTTTCTTCTTCTCGGCCTTCTTCTCGGCCTTCTTCTCGCCCTTCTTCTCGACCTTCTTGGTAGCTTTCCTTCACCATCGAGATGTAATCGCGAAGCGCCTTCTCGCGGTCGTTGTAGCCTTCTCGCCACATTCGATCATTCGAGAGCTTCTTCAACTCTTCCATCGCTTCGATGATCTCTGGCGTCTTCCATCGTTCCACCACATCCGTTGCCATTGTCTGACCCTCCTTCAAAAAACACAACCAACGTTCTCGATCATCCGACACCTTCAAAAGATCCGCCTGTGAGAACTTTGGCATCTCCACCAAAACGAGATCCAGATGCTCGCTAAAGGCTACCCCATGTGTCTCATCCCACGCCACCACCCGCCGCAGATAACCCTCCCGTTTGTCCAACGAGAATCCCAAAAACACCACACAGATCGCGGGATTCAGTTTCTTGTACTCGTCCCCTTGCATCAACTGGTGCGCGTACATCTTCGACCAGTAGTACAACATCCTTTGCGGCCACGTCAGTTGATAACCGACTTGCACTTCCACATTGAACTGCCGACCCAACTTATCACGCGCCCGCACGTCCACTGCTGGATGCTTCTCTTTCTCCCCTTCGTAGCCCAGATACGGATTCAAATACTCCACTTCCTCCAAACGCACAAAACCCGGTCGCTCTAACACGCTGTTCAACAGCGACAACAACAGATGCTCCTTCCCTTCTTGCCCAAATATCGCCTTAAATGTCACATCCAACATCGGACGCGCCCGTGATAACGGTTCCTCTTTCATCCTCACTCCTCCATCCGCAAAAAAGAAAACCCCTTGGGCGCTCAGTCGCTAGACCTACCGACGCAAGGGGCTTTTGGGGCGTTCTTTGTCCCACAAAGGGGCGCGGGTAAGAGAATATGGCCTGAGCCTTGTCCACACAAGCGGCAGTCGTAACCACTGACCCCGTGAGGGCGAAAAGAACATCGCTTTTCAAAACAACGCCTCTGTCGCTTGAACCTCCACGAACACGGGTGTTTTCTCCCATCATCGCCTACTTCAGCCACTCACGACCAATCGTGTCACCCTCACCCCGTCGCTACGCGCCACCCCTCTCCCTGCTTCGCAGAGGCGAGGGGCAAGCAGAGGGAAATCCGAATGAAGCAGCGAACCAGCTTTTATTTCCGTCTGCATCGAGGTTGACACCACGCCTGATCCCCTCGCTCCCTTGGGCTTTTTTACAGAGAGCTTCGCTCTTACAGAGAGCCACGCTCTTACAGAGAGCCACGCTCTTACAGAGAGCCACGCTCTTCTCCCCCCTCGCCTCCGCAGCGTAGCGTCGCGGGGAGAGGGGGCAGGGGGTGAGGGGTCTCACCGCAACTAGGGGCTCGACCGGACGACACGGAAACCGATGTAGTAGTTGTAGCGGTTCGTCGGCGTGTAACTGCCACGCTGCGCCGCCCGCACGTAGCTGGCGTTGTTGTACCAACTGCCACCACGAATAACGCGGTACGTGCCTGTAGCTGCTCCAACAAGGTCTGTAGCTGCTTGGGCCGAATAACCACCAAACCAGTCATAGCACCACTCCCAGACATTCCCTAGCGTATCGTGTAGCCCCCACGCGTTCCCTTGCTTTTGTCCCACAGCGTGCGTTGTTTCGTCGCTGTTCTTCTCATACCACGCGATCTGGCCCAACTTCCCGTAGCGCGGCGTTGTCGCACCCGCACGACAAGCATATTCCCACTCCGCCTCCGTCGGTAAACGCCAGCCCTTGCACCCGACGTAATCGCTTCCTTTGTTCCCCACGCCCTCCATCTTTTCACCGCTTCCCACAAAGCAAGCCGACAGCCCCTCCAACGCAGACAGTTTGTTTGCAAACACCGCTGCATCGTACCAACTCACCTGCTCCACAGGTGCGCCCAACTCTGCCTTTTTGAACCATCCTGCCTTGTGAAAACGCGATGGATTTTGGCCCATGATCGTTTGGTATTGGCTCTGTGTGACGGGCGTTTCCCCCATCCAAAACCCCCGTTTGATTGTCACTTCGTGTTGCGGCTTTTCATCGTCATGAGCCTCCTTGTCATCTTCTCCTGCGCCCATCCTAAAACGCCCCGCAGGGATCCAGCGCATCGCAAACTCCGCCCCGCCCACCTGAAACACCCGCCGCTCTCCTGCCGATGGTTCC
>CAUJFU010000310.1 GCA_963169055.1 Myxococcota bacterium | reverse complement strand
CGGTATGACAGTTCAGTCTCTTTTCTTCACCCGATGCCTGTGGGGTGATACCAAATCTGCCCATGCCAGAGACCCCCCGCTGGATGGGCTTTACAGACGAAGTGTCCGAGTGTTAGGGGTGGGGGCCAACCATGGCTTAACAAGGCGCGTATGGGGCAAAGCCCCACAAAACCAAAACCTCACAAGCGACTTTTTCCCTTGCGTAAGTCCTCGTTCGTTTAGCGGAGAGCTGTTGCAGCAAGGGGGCGCGCAAGCGAAGGGATCAGCAAGGAGTCTTTGCGAAGGAAGAGTTCTTGACGGAGTTGTTGGATGCGTTGGCGGGGCAGGGGTGTGGTGGTGTGGGCAGCGTGAGCGGCTTGAGACCGTAGATAGGCGAGTTTGGCGCATAGCGAAGGAAGCTCTTCTTGCAGAAAACGCAGTTGGTGGGGCGGGAGGATGTCTTTGAGATGACGGAACCATGCTGTCCACAACAAACGCTGTCCCGCAGTCACGAGGTAATTGTAGGCGATCTCATCTTTTTCATCGGATGGATCAGGCTTTTTCCATTGTTCTACCAGAAGGAAAGGCAAACTTCCGAGGCCGATGTGGTTATCGTGGCTTTGGAGGCTGCGCCCTGCAAGTCGCGGCAGATCACGTTGCACATGAAGGCTTAATCGACGCTCTGCAAAGAACACCAACGGATCGACCAGATGGAGGTTCAACAAAGCTTCAAGGCCCCGTGTCCATTGCAGCAAGATCGGGGCATGATCGGCTTCTTCTTCTTGGGACAGCAGCGTCCACAAACGCTCGGCGGAGGCAAAGGTTTGTTGGGTTCCTTTGGGCAAGAAAGCCCAGACCTCTTCGCCCCACACTTCGACATACACCTGTTCTTCGGGCGGGTGGAGTACCGCTGTTTGGGTTGAAGGCGGCAGATCCGGCAGAGGATAAGCCGGCAAAGAAGGATGCGATAATAACAAAGAAAGTGTGTCGTTTTCTGGATCGCTTGGGTGGGGTTGGAGTGACGGTTTTGGTTTAGAAGAGATCTCTTCAAAAAGTGTTTCTTGTTGCTTGTGGAAAGCTTGTGCGGCTTCTTTGTCGATCGCCTCGACCCTCGGCATCGGGGGGGGAGGTTCGCTGCTTGTGCGGGAGGATAACAGCGAATGTGTCCAAGGATGCTTGGCTTCGAGCAAGAGGTTTTGAACCGCCAAGCGGCGTAATACTTGGAGAGAATCGAAGTCTTCGGCATCTTGCAAGGATGGCGAAGGCGGACTCTCTTCGCCTAGATCCGTGGGCATCTTGGAAGAGGGAGCAGCCGATTCGGAACCCTCGGAGGATAGGGCATCGTGGAGGTTGTCGGAAGGTTCGGAAGATAGGGCATCGTGGAGGTTGTCGGAAGACTCGGAGGATAGGGCATCGTGGAGGTTGTCGGAGGATAGGGCGTCGTGGAGGTTGTCGGAAGGCTCGGAAGATAGGGCATCGTGGAGATTGTCGGAAGACTCGGAGGATAGGGCATCGTCGGGAGGTTCGGACGGGTATTTTTCGGATTCCCATCGTTCGCAAGCAGCGAGGGTATCGAGCCATCGGTTGCATTTGGAGGCGATGTGTGCGCGCAAGGGCCAGAGGTGTTTTTTGGGAGGAGGGGCGGAGATCCAAGCTTCATCGAGCGTTTGGAGGGCATCGAAGGCGAGTTCCCATTGTTCGATGTGTACGGCGCAACAAGCCAAGAGCCAAGAGAGGTCTTGATTCCATCGGACGGAGTGTCGGTGTTGTTGTAGCCATGCGATGGCTTCGTGATTTTTTTCGAGCAGCGCGAGGGTGTGGGCGACGACGAAAAAGTCTTCTTGATTTGGGCGCAAGGCGAAGAGGGCTTGGCGCGAGGCGATGATCTCGGGGAGTTGCTTTTGGCGATGGGCGAGGTGTGCGCGGCAGACCCAATAACGTTCGCTGCGTTGTGCAGGGGGGGTGTAGGTTGCGATGTGGTCCAACAAGGCGGATGCTTGGTCTTCTTTGTGGAGTCGGCAAGCGATATCGACACGCCAAAGATCGATCGAGAGAGCGAGGTCGGTGTCCTCGGATGTTTCGATCGAGTCAAAGAAGGGGGCGGCAGCTTCGGGGCCTTGGGAGTGAAGGATGGCCAAGGCGTGAAGCATCGCGAGACGGGGAGTGAGGGGGATGGGGGGAGGTTGGAGGGCTTGAGCGAGGGTTTGCCACGCGCTTTGTTTGGCGCGAAGGGTGGCCCAGAGGAAGAGTTGAGACTCTTCTTGAGGTAGCGGGAGGCGAGCAAACAACGCATCAAGGAGGGGGAGAGCATCTTTTTCGAGAAGGGCATGCAGGAGATTGTTTTGGAGCGTTGTACCCCACGATGTCCAAAAGGCGGGGATCTCGATATGGGCGTCGAGCGGATGCGTGGTAGGGTTCACGATGTATTGCGTGACACGCCGAAGCCATCGGGCTTTGGGGCTGGATTCGTGTGCGCTCCATCGCGTTGTTTCTTGGGCGAGTTCCTCCCAAGCAGAACACAGCGCGGCGATATCGCTGCGTGCTTCAAACAAGGGGGTGAGCGGGGGAACCTTGCGTTTGAGAAGGACGCGCAAAAACACGGTTCGTTCGGTGCTATCGAGTCGGGTGAGGTAAAGGATCCCTGCTTCCAACAAGATCATCTCGCGTTGAGTGCGTTCGGTGTTGCTGTTGCTCGGATCTGCGGGCGTTTTGAGTGCGGAGATAAAAGACTCGTGGAGGATGGAGAGCGCTTCTTCTTCGCGCTCTGCGAGAGAGATGGCGTTGGCCCAGACGATCCGCCAGATCGGGTCTTGTGTGAGTTCTTCTGCGCGGATGCAGGCGGATTGCAGAAGGTCAAGCTGTTTTGTATTGCGAAGACAAGTGATCCAACGCCAGAGGAAGTCTGGTTTTTGGGTGGCTTCGATTTGTTTTCCCCAAAGTTGGGCGGCTTCTTCCCAGTGATGATCGAGCGAAAGCAAGAAGGCGCGAGTGGCCCACTCCTTGACGATATCGTCGTGCTCGCGTGGGACATGGGCTTCCATGATCTCCGCTGCGCGTTCTAACAGCTCCATCTCCATCGCAAGATGGATCAGTTCTCTCCAATCTTCGGGAGTTTTCGCGACTCGACAACCTTGTTCAAAAGCCATCTTTGCGATATCGGTGTCACGAGACAGGGAGAGTTGCGCAAGGCCGAGCCACCCTCGGAGTTGATCGGGAGAAAACCCCCCTCGCTTGAGGATCGAGGCGGCGATCTCGGCTTGTTCTTCGGGCGCAGCACGGAGCATACTTTCCCAAGAAAGGCGGGTGCGGACTTTTTGTGGTTGGTTTTCGATATCTTGTTTTCGGCAACATTGTTTGTATTTTTTGCCGCTACCACAAGGGCAAGGTTCATTGGCACCAGTCTTGGCCATCGTCTTTTGTCCGTGTTTGGGGGAGGGTTGGAGCAGAGAGAAAGGATCGAAGCGTATTTATTCGGTGGGGCTAGGAAGTCGAAAGGTTTTTTTGTTGATTTGAGAGGGATTGATCTCGACTTTTTGGAAGTGGACTGTGCTGGTTTTGTTGCCGCCGATATAGCTTTCAAGAACAAAGGGCATCAGCACTTTTTTGTCTCCAAACTTGAGCCAGCGATAATCCCGCTGGATGGTTGAGATCGAGACTTGTCCTTGGCCGAGGGGGTGAGGGCCAAGGTAACTACGCTTTCGCAGAAGAAAGGTTTTTTTCTCGATATAATAAGTGGTTTGAAGACCTTTCTTATCAAGAAAAACGATGATATGGCAAGGGATGTTTTCGACGCGACGTGTTCCTGTTTGGCTCACTTGAATGCCTTCTTGGGCGTAGCGCAGTTCGAGCTCGTTGCGTGCGGCTTCGGCTTCGGCAACTTCGATCATGGAGCGCGGGAGATTGAGCAGCGCGCCATTTTGGCGCAACCATCCGCCGCCGGGATAGGTGGTGAGGGAAAAGATCTGTGCGCCAAAGTACTGATCGACTCGCTGATGTGCGGGCTTCATAGAGTAAAGCTGCATACGTGCGGTGCGGTTGCCGATGCGTGTGACGGCGGTGACGTTGCCAGCGGCATGAAGCGAGGTGATGGCGGCGAGAGCTTCACGCCCGCCCATGGCTGTCACCATTTTTTCGACGATGGCTTCGGCGGGGTTAGGCGGTTTGCGTTCGGGGGGAGTGGGTGTGGTCTTTTCAGGTTTTTTCGGGTCGACTGTCGGGGGAGTTCCCCATGCAAACCAAGAGATCCCGAAAAAAGCGAGACATGATATCCAAAAGGCGCTTCGTCGATGGGTTCTGCGCACGTGAACCTCCTTGCATTTTGGGGGGGTGGAGAGTCGAGCGATATCAGAGGAGTGAGGCGGTTGGGTTTGTGTGATGGGGCGCTGCCCCAGACCCCGCAAGGGAGCTCGGCCCCCTTGACCCCGTGATGGCGAAGAGAGCATCGTTTTTTACACCAACGACTCAGCTATGAGTTGCTTCTGTCAGAGCATCTTTCCGAGGATGACGCCGAGCAAAAGGACGATCACGACGCCGATGATGATCAGGAGCATATTGGGGCCACCTCCCCCCGTTGGTTCGGGGAGATTGGAGCGCGAAGAAGAAGAAGAAGGTGCGCTTTGCCCGGGAGCATGGGCAGAAGGATCGGAAAATTCGGATTTATCTTTTTTTTGCAAAGCCGCTTGTAAGACGTTTTGAAGATCGCCTTCGGAAAGTTGCACTGTACTACGAAAAGAGCCTTTTTTGGCGGCGGGACCTGTGGCGTTTTCGATGACTTGGGGGACGTCGTGGAGATCATTGATCTCTACGGTGAATTTGCCGACCACGAATTTGAGACCGGGTTCAAGGACTTTTTCGGTAATTTTCTGTTCGTTGAGATAGGTGCCGTTGGTGCTGCTATCGTCGACCAGTTTGTACTGGAAATTGTCGAAAAGGATATGGAAGTGGGTGTTGGAGATGGCGGGATTTTCAAGCTGGAAATCGTTGCTCGGCCCGCTCCCAAAGAAGAAGGGAGACTTGGTGATCTTTTTGCGTGCAAGTTCGTTGCCTTTGAGCTTTACGATGATCTCGGCCATAGATGTGTCCTGTGGAGGCAAAAGGGTGAAAGGAGCAGGAACAACCTAACCCCACACAAGTAGCAAGCCCCCCTCGCTGCGTCAAGTCGCAGCAGGGTTTGTGTGGGAGGTTGGGCGGATCAGGGGCGTGTGCGGTGTGATGGGGGTTTTGCGGAGAGGGAGCGTAAGAGTTGGTGGATTTCTTCTTGGAGGTGGTAGGGATCGCGGCGTTGGCGTTGGAGCTTGAGCAATAGATGGCGAGCGCGGTCGGGGTGGCCTTGCTGGGCGGTGAGCTGGGCGATGCGAAATCTTGCCCAAGGCGCGATCCAAGAGGGTGTGTGTGGGCTTGGGGAGAGGCGGGCGGCGAGTTGGTGGTGGCGGAGGGCTTCTTGGGTGCGGTGGCGTGAAGAGAGAAGCAGGGCGTAGCTGTAGTGTGCGTGTCCATGCTTGGGAAAATGGCGCAGGAGCGTTTGGAAGTGTTGTTCGGCGATCGCCCATTGTTGGGCTTTTCGGGCATGATTGGCGCGTTCGAGCAAAAAGGCGGGCCGAATGCCTTGGAGGGCGACTTGATGCGGATCGAGGCGGACTTTGCGGGGTTGAAAAGGCAGGGGCAAGCGAAGTGTGTGGCGGCCTGTGGGGATGGTGAGGCCGCGCAAGGTGCGTTGGGAGCGGCCTTGGAACAACACTGGGAGCCAACCTGTTGCGTCGCCGAGGTTTTCAACCACAAGACTAATCCGGATGTTCGGCGGTTTGCCGCTGGCCTTCCAACGCAAGAGCCGAACCCAAGGCAAGCCGTCTCCTTGGACAGCGGCTTGAAAAAAGGCCCGAAGAGATCGACCACTGTGTCGTTCCAACACGCGGCGAAGATCTTTCGCTGTGGCAAATCCGCCCCGATAACGCTGGAAAAATAGGCGCAATCCTTCCAAAAAGACTTTTTCACCAAGCATCCACTCAAGAGAAAAGAACACCAACGTTCCTTTGGTGTAGGCTGTGCGTTGGATCATCTGATCCATTCCGCCCGGCCCCATGAGGTCACTCGGCCACTTGCTCTGTAAGAAAGAGTGAAGGTGACGTCGAAGGGCCGCATACATCGTCGGTTTGCCATAAAGGAAGCCCAATGCTTTGAGGGATGCGTAGTTGGCGAGTCCTTCGTTGACCCATGTCGAACCCGCTTGGATGCCTGTGACCGCGTTTCCCCACCAAGTATGAGCGATCTCGTGCAGCAAGACTTGGCGGCGTGTAAATAGCGCATCCATCGGTCGATCAAGTGAGCCATCCAAAAAGTGCAAGCGGCGTTCGAGCAAGAGTGTCATCGGATAGCCTCTTGCGCCCGAACCTCCGAAGGTGATGACCCGCCAGCGTCTCCAACGGCCTGTTTTGGAGTGCGTTGCAGAGGGCGGATTGACGGTGGTTTTGGAGTGCGTCGTAGAGGGCGGATCTGTGGGGGGAATGGAGTGCGTCGCAGAGGGCGGGGTGACGGTGGTTTTGGAGTGCGTCGCAGAGGGCGTGCCCACAAAGCGATCCCACGGTTCGCCCCAGAGCGCTTCATAGTAGGCGCTGCCTTTGGCGATAAGCTGTGCGATCTCTTGGAGCTTTGTGCGGGGTTCTTCGGGACGCAGATAAAAGCTGACAAGGGTGTTGGGGATCTGGCGTTCTTGGCGTTTGGCGAGGAGGCGATCGGCTTGGAACCAAGGCAAGCCGCGCACAGAGAGGCCGCGCAAGCGTTCTCGGACGACTTGATAATTGCCTGCGACCAACATCAACGCGGCTTCTTTGATCGGCGAGGCTCCATAACGCCAACGCACTCGACCGTTGGGGAGGGGACGTTGTTTGAGGAGTTGGCCTGTTGAGAGGGGGTGTTCTTCTTTGGGGGCGTCGATCGTGAGGGTATAAGGAAAGCGATCGCCTGCAAGCAATTCGCCACGGATGGGATCGGCAAAAGCAGAAAGGCTCGGATACCATCCATATAAAAAGTAGGTATCTCCGGGATCGATCTGGCAGAAGATTTGTCGAAAAAGATGGTTCTTTTGGCTGTAAAAAGTGATCTGGTAGCGGATGCGGATCTGCGCGTGTGCGGAGGAGGGAGGAGAACGAGAAGAGCGCAAGAGAGTGATGCTTTCCAGTTCGCGGTTATAAGGAAGGGGAGACCAAGCGCCGACGGGGGCTTGGGCCGAGATCGCCAAGACAACGGCCATTTGCGAAAAGGACAAGGTGACAGCGCGTTGGTGGGTCGGCCAACACAGCGCGATCTCGGCGGTGGTTTCCATCAGGTGTTTGGTGGGGAAGAGTTGGACGTGGAGGCGCATGGAGCGGATGAGTGGGGAGCGTTGGCAGGCTGGCGACGAAAAAGCAAGGCGAGGCAAGCAGATGCAAAGCAGCGCAAGTTCTATCCAAAGAAGCGGTATGCGCATGGTGGTTAAGCCCGTTTTGGGGGAGCTTTGGTCAAGCCGATGCGTTGGGCAAATTCATCGGTGAGGATGCGATAGGCACGACTGGCGGCGGAACGTGGATCAAAGTCATAGATGGTTTGGCCGACGAGTTGGGCGCGTGCAACAGCAGAGGCATTGCAGATCTCGGTATCAAAGAGTTTGTCGCCGTATTGTTGGCGCAAGCTCTCGACGATGCTACGGTTGAGCATCACGTTGCGGCGGTCGAGGCGAGTGCGGACGATGCCGAGCCATTGGAGGTTGGGGTTCAACATCTCGCGTACGGTTTGTGTGGTTTCGAGGATGGAGGCGACACCATCGAGGCTAAGGACGCTCATATCACAGGGGACAAGGACATAATCAGCCGCGACAAGAGCGTTGAGCGTAAGCGTTCCGGTGTTGGGCGGGCAATCGATCAAGATCAAGTCGTAGTGAGTGCGAGCGATCTTACTATTTTGCTTGAGCAAAAGTTCTTTGCCGATGCGAGAGGCCATCTGTGCTTCGGTTTCGTTGAGGCTGCGGTCGCTGGGGATGGACGAAAGATGCTCGATGGCGGTGGATTGGGCCAATTCTTCGATGTCGCGGTGTTTTTGTAAGAGCAGTCCACCGAGAGATTCGCCTTGTTGGGGTGGGAGAAGAGAAGAAAGGCTCATCTGAACGTGGCCTTGGGCATCCATATCGACGAGCAGGACTTTTCGTTTGTGGAAAGTGGCGATGCCTGCGGCAAGATGGACGGCGGTGGTGGTTTTTCCGACGCCGCCTTTTTGAGCGGCGACGGCGACGACGATGGCTTGGCGGTCGCCGATGGGGACGCGGGGGCCTTGGATCATGCGCTTGAGGTTGCCGAAGGTCTCTTTGAGGTCCATAATCGACAGATCTCCTTGTGCGGGATGAGAAGCAAGAGAGGGATGGTGCGGATAGCACGCAACCTTGGCGTTCGGTCTTGTTGTTTGGTGTGTAGTGTGGGATCGTGTCAACCAAAGCGCGCTTCGTTATAGCGCCCTTGGGGGGTGCGATCAACGGGCGGCCTGTCGGTCGTCAAAGAGTACGTGTTTTCGCCGCTTGTGTCGGTAAAAAGGGTGAGCAGGATGTTCCAAGAGATATCCCAATGTCCCGAGTGCAAGGCTTCTTATTCTCCATCAGAGGAAGGGCCGCTGTATTGCGCACAATGCCGTTTTCCGTTGAAGCTGATCGCCCATAAGTACCGTCTTTTGGGGCCGATCGCAGAGGGGGGATTTGGAACCATCTATCGTGCGGCGCATATCTACCTCGAAAGCGATCGAGAGCGAGCGATCAAGATCCTCAAAGCACACGTCCTGCAATCTCCCGAAAATATCGAGCGTTTTTATCGAGAAGTGCGTGTGACGATGTCGCTGTCGCAGCGCAACGAACATATCGTGCGGATCTACGATGATTTTGGACAAGATCCAGACCTTGGATTTTTTTATGTGATGGAGCACCTGCGTGGACGTCCGTTGTCGGCAGTGTTGGGACGAGGGGGGTTGCCGCTGACGTTTGTGTTGGATGTAGGGTGGCAGGTTTGCGATGCGATCGCGACGTGTCATCGGGCATCGGTGGTGCATCGTGATCTGAAGCCTGAAAATATCTTTTTGGCGGTGCGTGAAGGGCATGAAGCTTTTGTGAAGGTGTTGGACTTTGGTATCGCAAAAACGATGATCGATACGCAGGCTCCGCATCTTACGCAAGGGATCTTGGGGACGCCGATCTACATGTCGCCCGAACAAGCGCAAGGTTCGGGGATTGGGCCTGCAAGTGATGTGTATGCGTTGGGGATCATCTTGTATGAGATGTTGGCGGGGATGCCACCGTTTGGCTATCCTTCGCCCAACCAACAGGGCTCGTTTATGGAGATGTTGCGTGCCCATACTTCTGTCAAGCCGCCGCCTATCCGTGAAAGGTGCAGGGACGTTCCCGAAGAGTTGGCCAGATGGATCGATCAGATGCTTGCGAAATCTCCCGAAGATCGGCCTGCTTCGATGGAGATGTTGCGAGATGCCTTTCGTTCGTTGTATCGGCGGTTTGGGGGAACCACCACAGGAACGCACACACAAGTCACCGAAGAAGATCTGGCTATGACGGATGTTCGGGGATTTTCGTACCCCGTTGAAGGGCTGCCTTCTTCGGCGCATTCGTCTGAAGACAGTGCCATCCGGGAGGCCGTTATCGCGCCTCTTCGGTCGGGGGATCTTGCGCCGCGTGTTCCTGCGATGAGCATCGCCAGCCCAAAAGCCCAGATCATGCCGTTTTTGGACGCTCCAAAAAGCAGCCAAAAGTTGAGTTCCGCAACACCCAAAGCCCAACCTCTGTCATTCGAGTCAAACAGCGCTCTGAAAAGCCCGAAAAAGCGGCGATTTTGGCCTTGGGTCGTGGGCTTTTTGTGCATCGTGGGGGTGGGGTTGTTGTTGTTGGTTGTGGACGAGATCTGGGATTGGATCGGATGGCAACCCACCCCATCTCCCGCACGCACAGCTATTTTGAGCCAACGCTCCGCTCCTTTGAACGATCCGTCGCCAAACCGCTCACCCGCTCCTTTGAACGAGCCGTCACCAAACCGCTCACCCGATCGTTTGAACGAGCCGTCACCAAACCGCTCACCCGCTACCCTACCATCCCTCGCACAACGCCCAAGCCACCGACCGAAACCGTCCGTACAAGTCGAAACAACAAGCCCCATAAAACGCCCGAATGATCGGCCTAAACAACCTGTGAAGAATCAAGACGCAAACAAAAACGCGCAACAAGCCGAGAATCAGGACAAAAAGGCAACGGAATATGCGCAACGCCCCGAACGTCGTGAGCACAAGCCAAGCGGAGGGCCGCAAGGCTTCGATGATATGGGAGCGGGCGCACTCGAAAAAGTGGCAGGAAAGTTGAGGCAGATGGGGCAAGCCAAGCGTCGAATGGAAGAGTCTTCGCGCAAAGGAGATCTTTTGGGAACCTTGCAAGGGGCCAAACAGATGTTGGGTCACGCGATGGAGTTCTTGCCACCTGCCAAGCGCGGGGCGGTACAGCCCACCTCTGCTCGGCGAGAAGTCCCCAATCCATCAACACAACAAAAGAAAACGGTCTCTCAACCCTCGAACAGTCCGACTCAACAAGAGCACATCGTTCCCAAACCCTCGAATCATCCGCCTCAACAAGAACACATCGCTCCCAAACCATCGAACAATCCGACTCAACAAGAGCACATCGTTCCCCAAACACCGAATACACGGACTGAGGAAGCTGCTTATCGTGCAGCCAAACTGCGATTGGCGGAAGTGATGCGTTTTCGGATCGAGACGCGCTACCCGTATTTGGCGCAGTATCAGACGTTGTTTGAGTCGTTGCAGCAGTTTACGGCATCTGAAGTGGTCGACAAGTTGCGAAAGAGCGGATACACGGGGGGATCTTGTGTTCTGAGTTTGCAGGCAGCGGGGTATGCCTTTGTTGGGAAACAAGTGGTTGCCGCGTACAAGGAATTACATTCCTTTCGCGATCTGTCAGTGGTCGAACGGGAGCGCTTGCGTCGAATCGTGACAGGGCAGGCCAAAGCAGCCTTTCGGGTTGCGCAACAAATGGCGGAAGTCGCTGCGCAGGGGTTGATCGGATATCCCCAAGGCACCTGCTTTTTGGACACCAAGCGCAGGCAGCGATCTTTGCAGGCTTTTCTGTTGCATCCACAACACGCGATGTTTCGTTGATCTTTCTTATACACCGGGGAGTTCTTCACGGCAGAGAAGAAAGTGGACATCGATCTTGTCGCTGCGTTTCCAGACGCCGCCGATGGAGACGTGGCGGGATATTCGTCGCATAAAGTCGCGGGTTTCGTGGTAGACGAGGACTTGGAGTCCTTGATCGTTGGGGCGGACGGTGGGCCATCCTTTGGCGACGGCGGCTTCGGGGACTTGGTAGTAATCGATCACAACGGCCCCGCGTTCGTGCCATTCGAAGCGTTGGCGCGTGGAGTAAGCGACAAAGTATCCGGGACCAAGGAGGCGGTTGAGCAAAAAGCCGTTGTCGTTGTATCCGAAGATGCGGGGGGTTCCATCGTTGGGGCGACAAAACACTTTTTTAAACTGTCGATAATTCTGGAAGAGTGGAAGGGTGTTGATGCCGTAGTGGATAACGGGTTGGAGGGGAGGGCGGTTGTGAGGCACAAAAAAGTCGAGGGTTACGGGCATTGCGAGGGCGGCTTTTTCGTAAAGTGTTGGAAAGAGTTTGGTGGGGATGTCGTAGATTTGTTCGAGCCGATACTTGGGGGGGAGAGCATCAAGAAAGTTGCCGATCTGTTCGATGGAGATATCGGGATCTTGGATCATCGCGTGAAGAGACATAGTGAAACCTCGGGGTATCGTTCGTTGGGTTCGTCGGTGGCGGGTGGCTTGTCAGGGCTTGGTCGGTTGGATGGCCTTCCAAACAGCCGAGAAATCGAGCGTTTCGAGGCCCATGCCGCGAGCGCGCAAAAATTGGGCATTGGCGGCGGCAATGGTGGGGAGAGGTAGGGCGCAGCTTTCGCCGAGAGCAAGGGCAAGACGCAGATCTTTTTGCATGTGCTGAAGGGGAAAGGAAGGGGTGAACTGTTCTTGCTCGATTAACGGGCCTTTGAGTCGGAACATGGGGTTGGCGGTGGCCCCTGCATCAAGGACGGCGAAGAGATCTTCGGGGGCGAGATGGTTGGCTTGTGCGAGGGCGATGCCTTCGCAGAAAGCGGCCATCATGCCGCCCATGATCATGTTGACGACGAGCTTCATGGCGCTGCCTTGTCCGACTTCACCGAGGTAGACAGTGAGTTTTCCCATGGCATCGAAGGCTTCTTTGCTCTCGTCGTAGAGGGCATGATCGCCAGCGGCGAGGATCACAAGCGTTCGATCTTCGGCAGGTTTTTTACTGCCGGATACAGGGGCTTCGAGGTAACGTGCATCTTTGGCGCGAACGGCTTGGGCGATGGCATGGGAGGTTTGTGGATCGATGGTCGACATCTCGACGTAGCCTTTGCCTTGGCGGAGTCCTTGGAGAACGCCGTCTTTTCCGAAGGCGATGGCATGGGAGGCTTCGGGATTGGAGACCATCGCGATGGTGATATCGCAGGAGGAGGCGACGTCTGCGGGGCTTTCACCGAGTTTGGCCCCAGCTTCGGTGAGAGGGGCCATCTTTTCGGCATCGCGGTTCCATACGGTAAGGTCGAACCCAGCGTGGAGAAGGTTGCGGGCCATCGCAGACCCCATAATCCCTAGACCGAGAAAGCCCAATTTGACCATGATCTTGGCTCCTTTTGATGGATGTGGGACTTGTGTTCCAAGCGGAAGTTGAGGGTAGCTTGTGGGATGGGGAGTGTCAACATTCCGAGGGAGCGAGGCGTTGCGGTGTGTGATGTGCTGGGCCTTTGTGGAGGCTGCTTGGGTTGAAGTCGGGCCAAACGGTGAGCAGGCTTGTGCTGTTGCCTTGACGGGGTGTGATAAACGTATCGCTGATCGGAACTTTTTGAGGAGGGTATTGTCTTTGGGCGAGGCTGAACCCTTGTTTGTGTCGTGGCGGGTCGTGTGTTTGGATCGGAGTGGTATGGCGATGTCAAAAGTCGAATCCTCAGATCATGTTCCCCCTGATGAGGTGCTTTTTGGAGAACCCGTCTTTCTCTTGCGGGAAGCTGTGTGTGCGTTTATACAGGAAGGCACCATCCATCCGAACGGATGCAAAGATGCGATACATCCGCCGATAGAAGAGAGCGCGAACCATCCGTTCGAGTGCGAGGAACCGACAGATTCGGTTGTAGAGGAGCATGGTATCCATCCGTGGGGGTGGGAAGAAGACGAGCTCTTTCGACTCGCCCACAGCCCCGAGATATCCGAAGCAGAGCCTGATATCTTGTTTGCTGCGGGGCTTTCTCGGGAAGCGCGTTTGGTTTACATCCTCAGCAACCCCTTTTGGTTGTTGAGTTTGTGTGGTTTGATCTTGGCGATTGGTGGGTTTTCTTTGGATCTCTATCTACAAAACCGCCCTCTGTCTTTGGATCCTCCCGAAGCCTCTGGCGCAAGAACTGTCCCACAAGCTCCGCGAACTCGTGAACCTTCGCTTTCTCCGCCGATGCAGCAGCTTCAACAGCGCATCGCACGAATCGCAAGAGATCCTCTTCCTTCGCCGTATCGCTTTCTTCGCGAAACCTTTGCGCCAAAGTCTTTACCGATCCAAGGTGATTGGCTGAAACTTCAACACGAAGAAGGTCAATCTTTTGAAGAATATAAGGCGTCTCAGCCTGTGCGGCCTTCTGTTCAACGCAAGGTGATTTACTTGCAGCCTTTGGGGGAGATGTCTGCGTATCATCAGCGCGTGGTGTTGCAAGTCGCACGTTATATGGAGGCGTTTTTTTGCTCGCGTGTGGTGTTGCGTCCCGCATGGGAGCGTTTGCCGTTGCCTCCGTGGGCTACACGCGAGAAACCGCAAGGAAATCTACAACTTCACACGCCTTACGTGCTGTTTCATATCCTCAAGCCCCGTTTGCCAAAAGACGCGATGATGTTGATTGCCCTGACACAGCACGATCTTTGGCCCGGGATGGGTTGGAGTTATGTCTTTGGTCAGGCTTCGCTCAGCGAACGGGTGGGGGTGTGGTCCATGGCGCGTTATGGTGATCCTTCTCACTCACCAAAAGCCTTCCAACAACTACTGATACGCACCTTGAAAACCTCGCTGCATGAAGCCGGACATATTCTTTCCTTGCCCCATTGCATCGGTCATGACTGCGTGATGAACGGTTCTAACCACCTCGAAGAAGCGGATCGACATCCCGCGTTTCTTTGCCCACATTGCATGGCGAAACTGTGTTGGAATTTAGGCTGTGATCCGATCCGACGATTGGAAATACTACGCGATCTTTCCCGGCAGATGGGACTTTCAGAGATTGAAGCCCAACACTCCAGCGCGCTGCGTCTCCTGCGTCCCGTCTCTGTTCGCAAACAACCGCCGATCGGTTCGCACAAATAACCGCCGACGGGGATTTTCTGTCGCATCAAGCAAGGCACAACATCTCTCCCGTTGGGTCTGTCTGCGCCAAGAAGCCCGCCACGCCCTGTGTTCTCGAATTCATCCGTTCACTTGTTTGTCATTTTTTTGTCACAGCCCCGTGCGATGGGCTTTTGTGACGATGCTCACTGCTACCCCTGCTTCCCACCGCGTGTTTTTC
>CAUJFU010000309.1 GCA_963169055.1 Myxococcota bacterium | reverse complement strand
ACAAAGCCAATTCAACAGGGTGATCTTGCGCTACAAAATGAGTACGTTGAATTGTTGACGACGGCATCAGGGTTTGAGGTGATCGATATCACACCAAACATCGCGCAAGAAGCTGCGAGGTTGCGCGTACGATACCGTCTGAAAACTCCCGACGCTCTTCAGATCGCTGTTGCCGTTGTTTCGGGTTGTCAAGCGTTCATCACCAACGACAGCACGTTTCGTCGAGTGGGCGAACTGAGGGTTCTTTTGTTGGATGATTTTCTTCCTTCGACTCCGATCGCCTTGCCTTGAAGATTTCGTTGGGGGTAGAGCGTGAAAAAGAGCGGATCACTCTTCGGCTGGAGGCGAAGATTCGGTGGGTGGGATGTTTTCTTCGAGGATACGTCGGCGGACTTCCATCAAAATCTGTCCCAAGCGATTTTTTCCTTTTCCATCGCCGCCATCGCCCCAGTATCGGTCTTTTGTGGTGTGTTCGATCAAGATCGCGTCGCCTGTGGAAAGCAAGAGTTCCTTGAGATCGGCGTGTTGTGTGAATTTTGCGTAGATCGCGTCCCGCATCACGTTGTCTTTGACGGACTCCCAATCTTTGCGCAGCGGAAGGCCGCGATCACGGCCCATTTGTGCGGCCATCGCAGGGCTTTTTTGTAGGCGTACAGCTTCTTCGTGCGGAGTTCCTGCGAATTTTTGCGCTTGGAAATAGTGTTCTGTGGTCGGCCAAGACTTGCCTTTGAGATGGATACGGTGACGGGAAAAGTTAGAGAATTCTCCGTATGGATCGTCCACACGGTAAAATCGGATGGTACTCATCGTTGTTTGTTCCTTTGAAAGAGCATCGCTTTGTGTGTGAGGGGGGTTGGAAACGAAGTCAGGCGGCGGGCTGTTGGGCAGGGATACGATAGACGTAGAGGGGAGTTCGGAAAAGATCGGGCAAGATCAAGGTTTTCTCTGGTTTCCAGCGCGGAAGGGCAAAGGCATGGCTGATCACCCACGTCCCTTCGGGGAGACGGCGTGGCAACTCGTCCGCGAGACGGCGCATCGCGCCCGGGTAAAGGTAGCACAACACCGCTTGCGTCTCGTTCGGCCACGTTGCGGTAAAGAAATCGGCTCGCTCCCATCGCAAACGCCCACGCCATCGAAGGCTTCGCAGCCACCCCACCGCCCAAGGAATCCATGCCGCTTCATACGCCACGACCCGCCCTCTGGGACAACGCTGCAATGCCCCGATCGCCAATCCGCCCCATCCTGCGCCCATTTCGACGATCACACCGTCTAGATCGCTTGGCAGGGCTTGCAACATCGCTTGGCGCGCTCGTCCCATCGTGGGCATCGGCGATATCCCCCATCGCAACGTATCGATCACCACCCAGATCACGAGCACAAAGGTCACCAACACCAACCACCAACCGCTCATCCAACCTCCCGACCATCCGAGGTCGATCGCTTTTTGCGCGAAGTGTTTCGTCAAAGACTCTTGCATCCCTGCGTTGTGTGCGTTAAGAAGATGCCGCACGAAACGTAGTGGGATCATGCTCTCTTCCATCGATCGCTGCGATCTTGGCGATGATCAGAGAGCCCAAAGAAAGGACATACACGATGCGCTTTACTTCTCAAACTCTTTTTGCGTTGGGCCTCGTCCTGTCGGGCGCGTTGGCGCTCACAGGCTGCGAAAAAGACGAGCGTGCTTGCAACCTTGGCTTGATTAGTTGCCAAACCCCCCCCGATGCACAAGCCGCTGTCTGGCAGGCTTGGCTCAAAGACAAAAACAAAACAGTCACTTCTGCGACCGATACGGCAAGCAAACACCGCGTGTTGTATCCCGGTGTCAAAGTCGAAAAAGTCGTGGTGTACGACGACAACAACGCACCCGCCCAAACACCCGCCCTAATCGCTCATGGTAAAACGCTCTACACCCAAAACGGCTGTACCGTTTGTCATGGCAACGAAGGCAAAGGCGATGGCCCCGCAGGACTCGCCATGCCGATCAAGCCCTCCAACTTCTATGCAGGCGGATACCGCTACGGAAACAAAGCTGCTGATATCTACCGCATCTTGAGCAAGGGCTCGCCAAACGCCGCTTCTGGGATGGTGGCCTACGTACAGATCCCACCCAAAGATCGTTGGGCGCTCGCTTATTACGTGCTTTCGCTCACAAAAAAAAAATGAAATAACCCAGCCCAAAAAAAGCGCAGCCGCTCCATCCAAAAAAAGCGCAGCCGCTCCATCCAAAAAAAGCGCAGCCGCTCGATCCAAAAAAAGCGAAATCGCCGAAGAAGAAGCCTGCCCCTCCACGGCTGCGGATGCCTCCGAATTCCCTCCAACACCCGCCCTTTCCCCTGATATCCGCACCCGAGCGCTCGCCTTGTTGCAAAAGCATGGTTGCGCGATGTGCCACACGTTTACAGGCGAAGACAGCCTCGGCCCGACCTTGAAGGGGATCTATGGACGCCCTGCGATGTTGGCGAGTGGAAAGCCGATCTTGCGTAACCACGCTTACTTTCGCCAAAAGATCTTGCGCTCCGATTCGCTCGAACTGGCGGGAGATCGCAACGTGATGCCCAATTACAGCACCGTCCTTTCAACCCAACATCTCAACGATATCATCGCTTTTTTACAGCACCTCAAATAGAGATGTCCCGTATCAACGACCAAAGCGGCGTTGGCGGAGGTGATAAGAGCGGACAGCACGCAACAGATCGAGTTTGCGGAAGGCGGGCCAATGGGTATCGCAGAAGTAATACTCCGCATAAGCGCTTTGCCAGAGCAAAAAGCCAGAGAGTCGGATCTCTCCGCTGGTTCGGATGATCAAGTCGGGGTCGGGCATTCCAGCGGTGTAAAGATAGGGGGTGAGGGTTTCGGGGGAGAGATCGCGCAAAGCCTCTTGGAGGCTGCGTTCAGGATCGTTGTTTTGCATATAACGGCAAAAGGCATCCGTGATCTCTTCGCGCCCACCATAAGCGATGGCGATGTTGAGTACGAAACGGTCGTAATGTTCGGTGGTTTTTTCGGCGTGTTGGATGGTTTGCTGGAGGCTGTCGGGCAAGAGGTTTAATCGCCCGATGTAGCGGATGCGCATCCGATTTTTATGGATGTCGGGTTCTTCGAGCAGTTGGTGTGTTTTTTGTTCGATCAAACGAAACAGCCCTTGGACTTCTTCGCTGTCGCGTTGGAAATTGTCGAGCGAAAAGATCCAGATCGTAATGATCGGGATCTGGAGTTCCATGCACCAACCCAACACTTCTTTGAGCTTGTCTGCACCGTGTGCATGACCATCGATTACGCTCCCAAGGCCGGTGCTTCGGGCATATCGGCGATTTCCATCCAAGATGATGCCGACGTGGCGAGGCAGCTTCCACGTCTGCGCCTGCCTTTGCAAGCGTTCCGTGTAAGCCGCATAAAAGGGTTGTTTGAGTAGTTCTTTGGTTTTGGACCACAGATATTCCCGTATCATGAGACTCCTTCGCTCGGATCGAACGGATGTTTTCGTGGGGCGCTGCCTGTCTTTTGCGCGAGAGTGTCTTATGCGCCTGCGCGATCGGCGGTTCTTCTACAAGATCCGTTTCTGTTCTGGCAAGGGCTGACGCTTTTCTTGGATAGCGGGGCTGTTTTGACGGCCTATGAAGGCTCGGTGAACGAGTTGTGAAAAGATTTGCCCCTTTGGTGGCTCTTGAGCAGGTGCGCTGAAAAGCACAGAAAGCTTTTGGGCGCGTTGCGAGAGAGACAGTTCGATGTGGAGCGACGCGATGAGTGTGCCTACGAAACGCCCCAAGATGCCGTTTTCGGCGTACATGATGGAAGTGGTGATGTCCCCGCTAGAGCGGTTGCGAGGCCGAACGATCGCAAACGCATCGGGAAAAGTGTTGGAGATCGGTGTGGGTACAGGTCTGAATCTTCCCTATTATGGGCCTGTTGAAGCGCTGTATGCGATCGAACCCGATCCTGTTTTGTTGGAAGTCGCCAAACAACGGGCCATGCAGCACAATGTCTCTGTTGAGTTTGTGCAGACAGGTGCGGAAGACCTGCCTTTTCCAGATGCGTTCTTTGATGCGGTGATGGTGACATGGGTGTTTTGCACCATCCCCGAAGTCCAACGAGCGATCCGTGAGATCTTTCGTGTGTTGCGGCCTGATGGGGCTTTGCACTACATCGAACACACGGCATCACCCCACGATGCGATGCGTTCGGTGCAGCGCTGGATGACGCCCGTGTGGAAAAAAGTCGCGGGTGGTTGTCATCTGGATCGCGATCCACACGCATTGCTTACCGAGGCGGGATTTTTGCACGAGCGCTTTCGCCCGATCCAGACGAGCTTTTGGAATCCCTTTCCCATCTACGCAGGCAGCGCACATAAACCCTCTGCCAACGGCTCATAGAAGAGCGCTCGCGTGGCCGAGTTGATTGGGTGGGGCTTGACCTTCGACCTCAGAGATCGAAGACCACCTTGATGCTCTGGGTGCGTTTGTCTACGGCAGTTTGGATGGCTTCTTTCCATCGTTCGAGCGGAAAGCGGTGTGTAATCAAGTCTTTGCAGGAGATCTTATTTTCACGGATCAGGCGTGCTGTGAGCGAAAAGGTGTCGATGGTTTCGCCTTGCCAAGACTCGCGCCCGTGTGCGACCGTGCCGATCAGATCGACTTCTTGGTGCCAGACAGGTGTGAGATCGATATGCATTCGATGCAAAAACACACCTTCCAAAACGACCGTACCACCGGCGCGTGTGAGGCGGAGAGCTTGTTGGAGCGTTGCGTGGGTGCCGACGCAATCATAGACCAGATCAAACCCCCCGAGCATCGTGCGATTGCCAAAGTCGCCGTTGTAGAGGGTGGCACCTGTCGCTTGGGCGGTTTGTTCAAACAGATCGCGGCCTGAAAGCACTGTAGCACCGTAGCGTTGGGCTAGTTGGACTTGTTGTGGATAGCGCGCTGCCGCGAAGCGATGGGCATCGGGAGCAAGTGCGCGAAGGGCTTGGAGGGTGCCAAGTCCGATCATTCCGCAGCCAAGGACGAGGACTTTTTCGCCCGCTTTGGGAGGACGGCGGAGGACGGCGCGCACGCCACAGGCGATCGGCTCGATCAATGCTGCGCTGTCATCGTCGATATCGTCGGGGATCGGCCAGACTTCGGTTTCGTGGCAAGTGTAGCCATCGCCCCATCCTCCGCCCGCGCCTTGGATGCCCTTTCCTGCGGACTGATGGAAGCAAAGGGCGTAGTTTCCGGCCTCGCAAGATGGGCAACGCGGCGATATCTCTTGGCTGTCACAGGTGGCCCCCAAGAAACGAGACTTCATCAAGACGCGATCGCCGATCTGATGTTGTGTGACATCGGGGCCGATCTCGGTCACTTCGCTGACCACTTCGTGCCCAAGGTAGATGCGTTGATAGCCGGGTAATGCGGCAGGATGGACTTTGGGATCGATATCGACAAAAGCCAGATGGAGATCGCTTGCACAGATCCCGCAGACGCGATTTTTGAGGCGCACCCCGCGAGGTCCCGGGAGTTGCGTCGCGTTGATGGTATCGAAGCGTAACGGCGATATCGCCGAAAATACCGCGCCTTTCCACAGCTTTTTGAGGGCCAACGTCAACAGCACTTTGGGGATCGATTTTTCAAAAAAGATCGCTTGCATGGGCCGTCTCTCTACGCTTTTTTGGCGTCGGTAGATTCAAAGATCTTGTCGGCGCTGGCGGCAACAAAACCTTGATATAGCTGGCCGTTGGCATCGGGATAGCGCCGAGAAAACTCATAATAACAAGAAGGGATGGTGTGGATCTCGCCGTTGGCGAAGGAGACGGGGACTTGGTCGGCCATCGTCGAGCCTTGTTCGAGAAGAACGGCGGGAGAGCCTTTGATGCGTCCGCCCGAAGTATTGAGGGTGTATCCTTGGGCCTCGACGAAATCGAGCATCTCTTCGAGCGAATGGAGCGTCTTGAGGGCGTTGACGTCGACGGTAAAGTGATTGGCGCGCAAGCCCATCGCAGCGACCCATGCGGCATATTCGCTTTCTTCGAGCAGCGCTTGATACGTCTCGTAATCGATCGGTTCCCACAAGCGGCCTGCCCACATGATCGAAGGGTCCGATACACGGGACGGATCGATCTGTTGACAGAGTTTGCGTACGGTGGATTGGAGCGTTTCGCTCAAAAAACGTGTTTCAAGTTCGCTCAAAAAGATCTTGGGTTGGTAGCGATCGGGGTGAACGTATCCGAAGGCCCGAAGTTTTTTCTCGGCGAAGTGATAAGGCGCGTAGCGGGTATAACCGAGGGCGAGGATGTGCTGTTCGAGGGCTTCGAGGTGGATCGGCGCAAGGTCAAAGGTGCGAAATGCCACATGATCGTTGTGGATGGTTTCGCTGCGTTGTTTTTCGAGGGCGCGGTGCAAAGCGCCCGCTGCGGGGGCGATGGCGATATAGTCGTGCCAGAGGTAGTTGAAAAAACTTTGGATATTCATATCGGAGTACTTCCTTGTGCGCTAACAACATCCGCCCGTTTGTGCGCGCTCGTTGGTTTGTGCCGAGCGCGGGGAGGCTGTTGTGGGTCCACAATCAAACAACCCGAAGTGTGTAGAGCGATCTCCTTGAATTGTAAAGTGCTTGGCAAAGCGCGTTTCGCCGAGCATCGCGGCAGTATTGCCACAAACAAGCATCGGACGGCCTGTTTCAACGGATCGCTTTTACGGGGCTGTGAGGCGGCGTAGGTG
>CAUJFU010000308.1 GCA_963169055.1 Myxococcota bacterium | reverse complement strand
AGATCTTCTTCGTCATCAGAAAAAGAGAGAGAGGGAGGAGGAGGGGGAGAAAGATCTTCTTCGTCATCAGAAAAAGAGAGGGAGGGGGGAGGAGGTGGGGCGAGAGCGGCGATATTGGCGAGAGGAGGAGGGATGGCCCGTGCGGGAGCATCGGGTGGGAGCATGTTTTGGAGATCCACAGGAGAGAAGGTGGGGAGTGCGGTTGTAGCGCGGAAGTCGGAAGGGCCTGAGGATACGGGCATTTTGGGGCGAACGACTTCGCCGGGGGAAGCGGAGAGTCCTGCTTGGACTTTGTCGGCGAGCATTTGGGTTTCAAAGGGTTTTTCGATGAAGTCAAAAGCTCCAGCGTCGCGTCCTTTTTGGGGTTCGTAGGAGCGTCCCGCCAAAAAGATCACGGGGATATGTTTGAGGTCATCGTGGTTTTTGATTTGTTGGCAGAGCGCATAACCGTCGTCGCGGCTTTCGCGGTTCATGCGGTTGTCGAGCAAGATCAGCTTGGGGGATTCGGCCAAGGCGGAGGAGACGACCTGCGCAGGATCACTCACCGTCACGATCTCGGTTTTCATCTCAAAGAGGGCGACTGCTACGGCTTGTTGAATTGTCCGACTGTCGTCACATACCAGAATTTTTTGTGCCATCAGCGACTTCTCCGATCGGCAAGTTTGGGCTAAGGTCGAGCGCGGGGGATGCCTAGAACCGTCCGAGGATATCTAGGCCAAAGCCCTGTGATGGGCTTTGCGACGTACGTATCAGCGATATCTCGATGAACCTTGCGAAGCAACGGCCACAGACAACACACGCCACAAGAGCCCCTGCGTATGCCGTCCAAAATCCCGCAGAGAATAACACCATCGCATGGCCCGCGCAAGATCAAAGATCCTCAGGGGGTTTGTTCGGGAGTGATGGGGTGGGCCGTTCCTTGGACGTCGACGTGCCCGTCCGTGAAGTGGAGATCAACTTGTCCGAGCCAAACGCCCGAGTGTCCGACTTGGACGATGTGCGTTTGTTCTTGGAACGGATTGGAGATGCGTTTGGGCGTACTCAAAAAAGTGTGGGTGTGCCCTCCGACGATCAAGTCGATCCCACGGACTTGTTTGGCGAGATCCATATCGCCGGGTTCGCTGCGGTAGCCCACGAGTCCAAGATGGCTGAGAGCGATCACGGCGTCGCATTGGTGATATCCGCGTAAAAGCTGTACCATCTTTCGGGAGACGGCGATCGGGTCAAGGTAACGTACGCCACGCCAAAGGTGCGTAGGGATCAAGCCTTCACAGCGGATACCCAACCCAAAGAACCCGAGCTTTCGGCCTCCGATGGTTCGGAGGATGTAAGGGCGTATCTGTTTTTGAGCGGCGGCTTGGGAAAACTGGAGATTGGCCGAACAAAACGAGAATTTGGCGTACCGTTCGATGGCGGTGAGCAACCACTCTGCGCCCAGATCGAAGTCGTGGTTGCCGAGGGTGGCGATATCATAACCCGCGAGGCTCATGGTCTCTAGTTCGACGCGGCCATGAAACAGGTTGAAATAGGGGGTTCCTTGGAAGATATCTCCTGCATCGATCACCAACGTATGGGGTTGTTTGGCGCGAAAAGCCCGTATCCACGCGGCGCGCTGCGCGATACCGCCTTGTCCTTTGTAAGGGCCTGTCGTGAATGGATCGATGCGGCTGTGGGTATCGTTGGTGTGCAGCAGGGTGATCACGTTTGCTTTGGGCGGAGGGGCTTTGGCCCAAGCGGAGCACCCAACCAGCGAGGCCGCACAGGCAGCTTGCCCGATGCGTTGGAGAAAGAGTCGGCGATCCATATAGGTCATCTCCTTTTCACGGGCGATTGGCGATTGGTTGGACGATGCGGGGTGGAGGTGTTGGATTCGATGCGGATACGTCCATCGAGATCGTGAGGCCAGCGCAGCCCTTGTTCGGCCAAAGCCCAGATCATCGCATCTCGCAACGTGAGATCGGTAGATTCAAGATGTTTTTTCCGCAGTATTGGGTACATCCATCCTGTTTTTGCCAAGTAATCCGAAGTCCCGAGGATATACGTGGCTTTGTCGTCGAGCGCTTTTCGATCGATCCAGACGTTTTTGACACGATGCTGTTGATCGAGCAACACGCGGGCTCCTGCCAAAGGTTCCCCTCCTTGTTTGGCGAGAAGTCCTATGAGCGCCCGCAATTCTTCTCCACGCAAAGAGACACGCACCAAGATATTTTCGAACGGTAAAAGCTCGTATACATCGCGCACTTGGATATCTCCCGCCCCGAGATCTTTGCGGATGCCGCCCAAGTTGGTGACAAAGAGATCGACTTGCCAACCGAGGGCGCGCATTCGACCCAAACAGGCTTCTGCGACCAACGATCCAAGGCGGCTTTCTGGCACGCCGCGAGACAGCGGAAGAGGGGTTGTGGCAAGAACGGTATTCATTCGCTCGCCTAAGCGTTTGCGATAGGGGGCGATGAGCGCTTCAACGCCCGCGTGACGAGGAGCTTCAGCGCGGATGATATGTCTGCGATAAGACAGACGGATTCGGCGGGGTGGGTGGGTGGGCCTGTGCGTTTTGGGGTGGGAGGGCGCGGGGAGGCGGGTAAAAGGAAGCCGAAGGGGAAGCAAGGTTGCGTGGGATGTGTGGGGGCGTTGGTTGCGCGTTGTGTGTGGGGTGGCTGTGTGGGGAAGCTCGCTCGTGCAGGACGCTTGCAAGGCACACCATCCGCCAAGCCAAACAAAAAGCAAGCATGAAAGACTCTTTTGGGTGGTGTATCGCATCCGTTCGCTGTCTCCTCGGACGGCAAGGGGGTGATCGCAGCAACGCTGGCTTGGGAGGTTGCAAAACAAGCCGCGCATCGAACTCCGAACAACGGCGTTGCTTCTCTCTCTCATAGGTGTCACGCAGTTGCCGAAAAAAGCCGTGTTCGCGGTATTTCAAGCGACAGAGTCGTTGATTTGAAAGACAGTGATCTCTTCGCCAATACGGGGTCAAGGGGCGACAGTCTATGGCGGGGTGTGGGGTGACACCCCACAAAATAAGCCCAACTGCGTAACTTCTATCTCACAAAAACGCATTCACCGCAAAAAAGCAAGCGCAGCGTGTCGGCGTTAGCATGGGGAGTGGAGTGTGTGGGTTATGCAGCGCGTTCTTGGTGTTTTCTTTGGTGGATTGAGCGATAACGGCGCAGGGGCGGGGCTTGGAAAGACCATGCTTGTAAGAGTTTGTGCGCGGTTGCAGAGGAGGTTGCAGCGAAATATTCTTCGAGAAGCAGGCGAAGATCTTGTAATTCACCTGCATCCATGGGAACTTCCGTGAGAAAATCGGGGTGAAGGAAGGGTTGTAGACTGGGGGGGCCGATCACTTCGCCACCCGTCATCCCTGCACCCAAGTTGGCCGAACTGCGGCCCAAGATGACGACTTTTCCGTTGGTCATGTACTCGCAAGCATGCAGCCCCGTTCCTTCGACTACGGCGATGGCTCCGCTATTTCGGACGGCAAAACGATCGCCTGCGCGTCCATGCACAAAGATTTTTCCGCCCGTTGCGCCGTAAAGTGCGCAATTTCCGATGATACTCGCTTCTTCGGGGACAAATCGTGCATCAGGAGAGGGTTTGATTACGACGAAACCATCGGACATTCCTTTGCACACGGAGTCATTTGCTTCGCCTTCGAGGGTGATGTGAGTGTTGCCTGTGAGAAAGACGCCAAAGCCTTGGCCTGCACTGCCTCGAAAGCGCAGATGCACAGGAGGCCACACTTCGTCTGTGCGGGTGGGGGATTGGAGGCGCGATTGCTGTTTTTGGCCCGCGAGCCAGCCGGCGTATCGTGCCAGTACCGCCCGATCGGTCGAGCGGATCGAAAAGGTTTCTTCGACGGGTTGCCCTGCGTGGACGAGGGCTTCGATGCGTGCCAAGATCTCAGCATTCAAGGGGCTGATCGCATTTCCTTCGGCATAAGGAGCCTTGGGGTCGCGGAGGCGTGAAAGAGAAATAGCCTCGGTTTGGTTTGCGCGTGTTTCGGTGTTTTCGGAGAAGTGTGCTGCACTTTTCTCCCACCAAGTGCATCCTCCGCTTTGGGCGGGCGAAAAGAAGAAAGACAGATCCAACCGCCGTTCTTTGAGCAGCATCGCGTGGCGTTCGTTGATCTCCAAAAGCTCGGTGCGTCCGATTAGATCGCTGAGTCTGCGGACTCCTAGCTGTGCCATGATCTGTCGTGTATCTTCGGCCAAGATCTGCAAGACGCGCACGATGTGTTCTTTTTGGCCTTTGTACTTGGATTTGAAGCGAGGGTCGTGGGTGGCGATCCCTGTGGGGCAAGTGTTTTTCTCGCAGATACGGGCCATAACGCAACCTTCGGCGATCAACAGCAGCTTTCCGAAGTCCATCTCGTCCGCGCCCAAGATCGCGGCCATCACGATATCCATCCCTGTCGAAAGGCCCCCATCTGCGCGCAAGATCAAATGTTCGCGCAGTTGGTTGGCGGCAAGGGCTTGATGAACTTCCAACACGCCGAGTTCCCACGGAAGCCCTGCGTGTTTCATCGAACTCAAGGAGGCCGCGCCCGTACCGCCGTCGCCGCCCGATACTTGGATGATATCGGCACCTGCTTTGGCGACTCCAACGGCGATCGTTCCAATGCCCGGACCTGCGACCAATTTGACGCTGACAAGGGAGTGCGGGGCGACTTGTTTCAGTTCGTAGATCAGTTGTTTGAGATCTTCGATGCTGTAGATATCGTGAAGGGGTGGGGGCGAGATCAGGTCCACTCCTTCGGGAGCATAACGAGCACGAGCGATATCAGGTGTCACCTTGAGGCCCATCAGTTGGCCTCCTTCGCCCGGTTTGGCTCCTTGGCAGATCTTGATCTGAATTTCTTTGCCCGACACAAGGTACTCGGCAGTCACGCCAAAACGTGCCGAAGCCACTTGTTTTGCGCTCGCGGTGATCCCTTCTGTAAAGTAGTATGGATTTTCGCCGCCTTCGCCGCTGTTGCTTCGCCCACCGACTTCACGCATCGCCAAGATAATATCGCGCTGAGACTCCGCACTGATCGCCCCAAAAGACATCGCCCCCGATCCCATGCGTTGTGTGATCGCTCGCCAAGGTTCGACTTCTTCGAGGGGAACGCCTTGGCCTGTGGGGCGGATCTTTAAGAGATGTCGCAAGTTGACGGGAGCGTCGGCCTCACCGATCGCGAGATATTCTTGATAAGTCTCCATCTTCTCCATCACATCGCCTTCATGGCGTGCGATCTGATGCAGAAGCTTGGAGCGCGTGTTGGTCATCGAATGTTTTTCGCCCGTTTGACCGCGATTGTGTTCTTTATAGAGGTACAACTTGGGCGGAGTCCAGTCGGCTCCTTCTTCGGACCATTGGGCTGCACGAGCAAGGATACCGCGTGCGATATCCTCCAATTCGATTCCTCCAATCCAAGAGGGCATCGCATCAAAATAATCTTCGAGCAGCGTGGCCCCTAGACCCAAGGGGGTCATCAACATCGAGCCTTGATAACTGCGCACCACCGAGATCCCGCACTTTGCCATCACTTTCATCAGCCCCATCTCAAGGGCATGACGCAAATGCTCTTCGCGTGTGTCTGCATCTTCGGGAAGATGGTGCATCCCCATGCCGTCTCGCGCCAAAGACAGCGCAAGGTACGGGCAAACCGCTGTCGCTCCGAAACTGACCAACGCCGCGACGTGATGGGTTCCTCGGATCTCTCCGCTGTCCACCACCAGCGAGACGCGCAGCCGCAGACCTGCCTCGCCCAAGGCGTACAACACGGCACGCAATGCCAACAGGCTCGGGATCGGCAAGTGTTCCGTATCGGCTCCACGATCGGTCAAGATCAAGATCGAATAACCCCGTCTCGCCGCCAATACCGCTTCTTCCCCAAGGGCGCGCAAACGCTCCTTCATCCCCACCGCACCATGTTCGCGCAAAAAGGTCATCTCCAACGCGTGCGGAGCAAGTCGTGTTTCGGGCAGTTCGCGGCCCAACAAAGAAGCCAACGCACCGATCTGTTCGAGTGACATCACAGGGCTTTCCAGCGCAAACGCAGGCGCAGGCGGGATCAATTCTTTGGGTTGGAAGAGGTTGGGTTTTCTGCCGAGGTACACGCGAAGATCCGTGACCATCGCTTCGCGGATGTAATCAAGCGGTGGATTGGTCACTTGCGAAAAATTTTGATAGAAGTAATCAAACAAAGATCGCGGTTCATTCGAGAGGATCGCCATCCTTGCGGTATCTCCCATCGAACCGATCGGCTCTTTGCCTGACTCGACCATCGGGCCCAAGATCACGCGGATATCTTCTTCGTTGTAAAGAAAGAGTCCTGCTTTTCTGATCTGAGAGACCGATGCCTCGGGCGAAAAGTGCTGGGCTTGGAGATGGCTGCGCATCGAAAGCATTGAGGCTTGCAAGGCTTCGCCTGTGGGTTCTTCAAACAACGATACCGCCACAAAAGGCGAATCTGTGGGCAGATCCAACGTCGATGGAGCGACTTCGCCCAACGATCCGCTATGGGGCAACGGGACAAGCCGAGCGTCGTAATGAGCCGCACGATGCTCGATCGATTGGCTTGGATCGCGGAACATCACCGCGCCATTTTCCAAATCGACCACGACGCCGCGCCCCGCAGCAAGGGTTCCTTTGGAAAGTGCATCTCGTTCGTCCACCTCAAAAACGCCCGCCTCCGAAGCAAGAAAAAAGTGTTCTTGTGTTCGAACCCACCGACATGGACGAAAGCCGTTTCGGTCCAACCGAGCCCCCACATGCCGACCTTCGGAAAAAGTCAAAAAGGCCGGGCCATCCCACGGCTCCATCGCACGGCTCCAAAACTTGTAAAACTCGTTGTTTTGGTCGGCGGGCGGGATCATCAGCGCCAAGATATCCTCGACGTGTGGAACCCCGCTGCGGTAACGCAGGGCTTCGACCATCTCGTTGAGGCTTCCCGAATCGCTGATCGCTTCGGGCGTCAACAACTCCCCTGTCTGCGCTTCGAGCGACATCTCTCGTGCTCGACCCCACGCACGATTGCCCGCGATGGTGTTGATCTCGCCGTTGTGTCCGATCAAACGGAACGGTTGTACTTTGTCCCACGAAGACGATGTATTGGTGCTGAAACGCCGATGAAACAACGCAAATCGCGTCGTATACGAAGGTTCTTGGAGATCCAAATAAAAACGGTCGAGCGCTTCTGAACGCACAAGCGCCTTGTACACGATGGTTTTGGCGGATAGCGACGAAAAGAAGAAGTCTTCTTTGATCCCGCGCTCGTGTTCTTTGAGACGGGTGGTGCGCTTGGCCGTGTAAAGCAGCTTGTCAAAGCTGTAAGCCGTGCGGCAATGCACGGGGCGGCGGATAAACGCTTGTCGGATCGATGGCATCTTGGTTCGCGCATCTGCCCCCAACACCGACGGATCCACAGGAACGTCTCGATAACGCAGGACTTCGAGACCCAAAAAGCCGAAGGTATCTTCAAAAATGTGTTGGGCTGTATGGCGACGCCCCGAATCAGAGGGCAAAAACAACATCGCTACGGCGATCTCTCCCTCGGATAAACCGAACAGTTTGTATGGGATATCGGTCATCATCCCCGCCCCATCGCCTGTTTGTTGATCCGCTCCACACGCACCTCGATGCTCCACACAGCGCAACGCATGAAGCCCATGACGCAAATGCTCGTGACTCCACACACCTCGCAAGCTCGCCAAAAATCCCACCCCACACGACGAACGTTCTCGATTCCAATCCAGCATCAGTTCTTTTGCTCCCTTGTGCCTCGCGCCTATGACGCTTCAACAGCCTTCCACGCGTGATCCTCTACCCGCACCACGCAACGTTTTTGCACTAGCATACGCAGACAAAATACGTCAATGCAAACTCCACAGCGGGCTTCTTGCGCCCAACCACAAACGGTGCTACCCCATGCACCAAGATGTTTAGACCGCAGCAAAACCCCGCATCAAGGGCGTTTTGTTGGATGTTTCTGTTCTGCTTCTCTACAAATGCTCTGCTTTTCGAACAAAGAAGGCTGGACTGCGATGCGTACCGAGTATTCAGAAGACGCCCTGCGTCGTGAAGGGTATCGTTTGGTGAATCGGCATCTGGTGATGTCGCGTGATCTGAACGCGTTTGGGAATCTCTTTGGTGGTGTGATGCTTTCGTGGCTGGATGAAAGCTCGGCGCTTTATGTGATCGAGGCCATCGGCTACGACAACATCGTGACCGTGAGTGTTGACAACATCGTCTTTGTCACACCCGTTCACATCGGCGATTCGGTGCAGATCTATTGTCGGACACAAGAGATCGGGAAATCTTCGATCTTGGTGGAAACAAAAGCTTGTGTTTTCAATCTTCGCAGCGAAGAGCAGCAAGAAGTGATCACTTGTTTGATCAAGTTCGTTTGCTTGCACAAAGGCCGACCATTTCGCTACTTTGAGACAGATGCGTACAAGAATTATGCGACGAAATGGGCGGCTGCGCGTGGAGTTTCCCTTCCCCCGAGTTGATGGTGCTCCCCCACCGCGATGGGTTGGTCGGCTTATTTAATCGTCTTCGGGTTCTGTCGGACGGGGTTTGATTCGGACTTTTTTCTTCTTTCTTTTGTGCCGTGTGGGTTGGGCTTTTCGCCGTGTGGGTTGGGCTTTTCGTCGCGTGGGTGGCGGTGTGCTGGGTTTGGGTTGAGGGTCGGGAGGATCTTCGGGGACGGTGTCGATGTTCCGTTGTCTCGGTGGTTTGGGCGGTTTGGTTTGTTTTCGTTGAGGAGGGCGGGTTCTTTTTTTGCGTTTGGGGAATTGTTTTTCGAGGCTGTCGGCACCTGTGGTGTAGAGCCGCAGGCGTAGCCAAAGAAGGCTGGCTTGTTGCGGAGAGAAATAAACGAAGGCGGCAGCGCCAAGGCAAAGCAGAAGAACAAGCAAAAACAGCCAACGACCGACGCCTTTGCGTTGTGTCTGTTCGGAAGTCCACAAGGCTTGGGAACGCGGTACGTTTGCGCGCACAGGGCGGGGGAGGGCCTGTTCTTTGACGGATGTTGGTTCGTTGGGTGGAGCACGTCGCTCATCGGAGGGCGGTAGTATCGATTTGGGCGGAATGATGGTCGATTTGGCGGCTTGTGGTTTGGGGGCGGATGGATGGGATTTAGAGGACGCTGGGGGAGCGGTGGCTCCGCCGTAATGTTTATCAAGGGCAGCACTGAGTTCAGTAAGTTTGGAGGAAGAGGGTTCATCATCGACCCAGATATCGGGTGGATCGAGATGATGGGGCCATGCTTGGGCGGGGTTGGCGTTTGGGGCGTTTTAGGAGACGAGGGGATGTCGGACGGCGTCGAGCGCAGCGTCTGTGGGGGCAAAGGCC
>CAUJFU010000307.1 GCA_963169055.1 Myxococcota bacterium | reverse complement strand
GGCGGGGAGTTTTTTTGGGGGTGAAAGATCATGGAAGAGTCCTCGTATTCGCGGTTTAGGCGAGGCGCAAGAAAAGCAGCCAGAAGAGGGCGGATTGTAGGGCAATCAAGGAGAGGAGAGCTTGTTGTTTGGGTTGCAAGAGGGGGCCTTGCCAGAGAGCGATGGCGATCATGGTAAAGAAGGTGCAGAAAAAGAAGAGGGAAAGGGCAGAGAGGAGGGTGTTGGGTTCGTGGGTGTGTTGGAGGAGAAGGCGGAGTTGTTGGTGGAGGGCTTTGCGCTCGGAGGGCGAGGGGGTGTTGGGTGAGGGGAGGAGAGCGAGGAGGATGGCGAGTTTGTTGCGGCACAGGGCGGTTTCTTTGGGGAAGGGTTGGAAGAGTCCACGGATAGCGGAGAGGGCGTTGTAGAGGTGTTGGTAGGCGAAGAGGGCCAGTTCCCAATCGCCTTTGTCAAAAGAGAGTTCGGCAAGGCGCAAGAGTCGGTGTATGGAGCGTTCGACATAACGAGAGCCGGGGGTGTACCATCGGATGGCGTGTCCGTAGGAGCGGATGGCAGGGCGGAGGGCTTTTTTTTGGATGGCGGATTCAGCGCGATAGAAGGCGGAGCGTGCGCTGAGGTAGCCTTTGAGGTAGAGAGAAGTAAGGACAAAGCAGCCGAGCAGCAAGAGGAAAGTCAAGAAGCGTTGGAGCGGGCGCATCGTCATCGCGTTGCCTTGTCTGCTAGGGAGCGGGGTGCGGTCGGAGGGCGGCGAGAGCATCGGAGATTAAATGAAGTCTCTACGGGAAAAGAGTAGGCTTGCAAAGAAGAGAAAGAGGACGATATAAAGCGTGGTGTAGGTCACGGAAGAGAGGATATAATCGAAGGGGATGCTTTCTTGGTGAACGACACGCTGTCCGATATTGAGGTAGTCGAGGTTGGGGAGAAAGGTGCTGATCTTGAGTAGGAACCAGATCAGGGGGTTGGTGGTGCGTTTGAGGAGGATCTCGATCTCGGGCATGAGTCGCCCGATGACAAAGATGGAGAAGGTAAAGACACCGCTAAAGAAGGGGGTGGTAAAAGAGGAGAAGAAAAGCGCGATACTGGTGATCAGCATAATTTCCATCCAATAGAGAAGGATGGCTTGGAAAAGAGCAGACTCGATGTATTTTTGTTGGTAGAGAACAAGCAAAGAGAACAAGGCAGTGAGCAGGGCAAGCTGAGTCAGCGCAGTCAAAAGCATCCCGAAATATTTTCCAAGGACGAATTGGGAGCGATAGATCGGTTTGGAGAGGAGGGTGTAGAGGGTGCGTTTGTCGATTTCTTTGTGGACGAGGCTGACGCCCGTAAAGATGGCGATCAGGATGCCAAAGAAAGAGATGGCGCTGAGTCCGAGGTCTTTGGTGACTTTGATGTGATGCCCAAGGGAGAGTTCACCGAGCGCGAGGGAGGCGAGCAAGAGCAGGAAAGCAAAGAAGAAGATGGAGTAGAGGATCTTGTCGCGGATGGCTTCGCGGAAGGTGTTTTGGGCGATGACAAGGAGTTTATGCATCGCGGGTGGTCTCCTGTGAGGGCTGAGTGTTTTCGGGGAGCGTCGAGGCGGAAGGTTCGTCTTGGAGGGGGGAGGGTTCGTCTTGTGTGGCGTGGACTTGTTGGACGAAGAGGTCTTCGAGGGTTCCTTTGAGAGGGATCATGGATTCGAGCTTGCCGCCTTTTTGGAGGATCAAACGGACAGCTTCGTCGAGGCGTTCGTTGGGGAAGACGAGGGTAGCGCGGGGGCCGGGCACGACGATGCGTTCGGCGAGTCGTTGAAGTTGTTCGAGATCGAGGGGGGAAAGTCCAGAGAAGGTGATCTCGGTTTTGAGTCCGCTGAGTTCGGCGAGGAGGTCGTGAAGGGTGCCGAGTTTGCGGAGTTGTCCTTTGGTGACGATGGCGACGCGGTCGCAGAGCATTTCGACGTCTTGGAGGATGTGGGAGGAGAAGAATACGGTTTTGCCGCTGTCACGGAGGCGAAAGATGATATCGCGGACATCTTTTCGTCCGATTGGATCGAGTCCGCTCATGGGTTCATCGAGGATCACAAGATCGGGGTCGTTGATCAGGGCTTGTGCGATGCCAACGCGTTGGATCATGCCTTTGGAGTATTTTCGCAGGGGTAGTTTTCGGGCGTGAGAGAGGCCGACTTGTTCGAGGAGGCGCTCGACACGAACGCTGCGGATAGAGCTGGAAAGTCCGAAGAGTCGGGCATAGAAGTTAAGGAATTCGAGACCTGTTAGGTAGTCGTAGAAGTAGGGATGTTCGGGGAGAAAGCCGAGGCGTGCTTTGGCGCGCAGATCATCGGAGGGCAAACCAAAGAGTTTGGCTTGGCCTTGGGAAGGGTAGATCAGGCCCATGAGCATCTTGATGGTGGTGGTTTTGCCTGCGCCGTTGGGGCCGAGGAATCCGAAGATTTCGCCTTGGTGAACAGTGAGAGACAGGTCACGTACAGCGCGGACGCGTTTGCGAAAGAAGCCAACGCGAAACTCTTTGCTGAGGTGTTGGAGTTCGATGATGGGTGGTTGCGCGTTCACAAAAGCCTCCGTTGTGTGGGGCGATCAGGGTAGGGATCAGGTGCGCAGAGGATCCCACGGTTGAGGAGAGCCGTCGTCGGGATCGGTTTCTTTTTTGTGCGCTGCGAGCATATCAGAGAGCGCGTGGAGCAAAGGTATCACACCACGTCCTGTTTGTGCAGAGATCAAAAAGAAAGGGATCGCACGTTGTGAGAAGTAAGAGCCGATCTCTTCTTGGCAGATCTCGGCGAGGGTGTCGTCTTCGACTTTGTTGAGGGCGACGATGGTGGGATTGTCGGCGAGGTGTGAGTGGTAGTGTTGGTCGTAGAGTTGGAGTTCTCGCTGTAGGATTTCGTAGTCGCGGATGGGATTGCGATCGGCATCTTCGGAGAGTTCGAGCATGTGGAGAAACACGCGAGTACGTTCGACGTGACGGAGGAAACGGATGCCGAGTCCTGTGCCTTGGTGCGCGCCTTCGATCAGGCCGGGTACATCGGCCATGACAAAAGAGTTTCTTCCTGGGGCTTGAACGACGCCGAGGTTGGGGGTGAGGGTGGTAAAGGGGTATTCGGCGATCTTGGGTTGGGCTTTGGAGACGTGGGCGATCAGCGTCGATTTGCCGACGTTGGGGAAGCCGAGTACACCGACATCTGCGAGCAATTTGAGTTCAAGGCGAAGGGTGCGATGTTCGCCCGCCTCGCCTGGTTCGGCAAAATCGGGGGCTTGGCGAGTGGAGGTCACAAAGGTGATGTTGCCGCGCCCACCGCGTCCACCGGCAGCGATGCGGAATGTTTGGTTGTGATCGACGAGATCGACCATCAAAGCGCCTGTTTGTTCGTCGTACACGAGGGTTCCTGTGGGGACACGGATCACCGTATCGGAGCCGCCATGACCGTGTTGATCGCGCCCTCGCCCATGTTCGCCGCGTTGGGCTTGATAGCGCGGTATGTATCGAAGATCGAGCAAGGTGGAGAGGTTGTGATCGGCGCGCAAGATCACATCTCCGCCTTTGCCGCCGTTTCCGCCCGAAGGACCGCCGTTGGGTCGGTATTTTTCGCGGCGAAAGGCGACACAGCCGTTGCCGCCGTCGCCTGCGGTGACTTCGATGATGGCTTCGTCAATGAATTGCATAATGATGCTCTCTGCTCTTGGGGCTGGGCCTCTGGTTGGAGTCCGTCATGCGTTGGGAGCTGATGGAAGAAAGTTGGCAAAAAAAAAGCCCAAGGCCAAGACCCCGGACTTTGTGATCGTGCAGGTAGATAGAGGAGCGTCGCTTGGCATGGGGGGGGTGGGTATCCCCAACAAATCTCCCGATGATTGGGCGTGAGAGAAGTCAAAAGCCTTCCCTTTTCGGGAGGCATGAGAGAAATCAAAAGCCTTTCCTTTTGAGGAGAGGCGAAGAGCAAACCAAGTTAAGCGTAGGAGAGAAAGGCCCCGGATAACGAAGTTTTGAGCGGGTCGGTCAAAGTCTTCGGAGGCATGGGACACAAGCGGAGGCTTGTGCGAGCGTTTGCGGTCACTTCTACATCAGCGGGTTGGGCGTATTCACAGGCGCGGGTCGCGTGAGCTTGGAGCGATGTGTAGGAGAAGTGGTTTGCGTTATCCGGGTCTTGTTCCTTTGTGTTTGAGATCGAGTGCGAAATTTTTTTCTGCGGGGAACTTGCGTGTGCGCGTTTGCTGTATCAACTTGAGCTTTGTGCGAACGGGGAACGCGAGCATGGAAGAGAACATGAACAGCGAGCGTTTCAGGGCCGTAAGCGCGTGAAGTCGAGCGAGCGTGTGAAGTAGCACAGGAATGGGTTGGGCGTATTCACAGGCGCGGGTCGCATCTACAGGGTTTCGATCAAGAAGTTCAGCGCGAAGAGGAGAAAGTGATCTCACTTGAGCGATGGGCTGTCACTTGGTTGAGGCCCTTTTTTATGGGTCTTTGGTGTAAATGTCAAATTGTATTTCAAATTTTTTTTATGTTCGTTAAAAAAACGAGAGGTGAAGGGCTGTTGCTACGTTTTTTTGGCGAGAGAGAACGGGTGCGTGTTGGAGGGAGCAGTTGGGGAAGGTCAGGGGGCAGCGACGGCGTTGTCTTCTTGGGCGGGGTACACGCTGATGGCCTTGCGACCACGATCTTTGACTTCGAAAGTCACGATGCCATCGACCAATGCGAAGAGCGTGTAATCGCGGCCCATGCCGACGTTGATTCCGGGATGGAACTTGGTTCCGAGTTGGCGGACAAGGATATTTCCGGCGATCACAGCTTGGCCGCCAGATTTTTTGAGGCCGCGCCGCTGGCCAGCGCTATCGCGACCGTTTCGGGTACTACCACCACCTTTTTTTGTAGCCATAAGTCTGAGCTCCTACCGCGCGGCCTTTGGGGGGCCGTTGGGGGGTTAAAAAGAGGGATCGTGATGTGATCCGCTTTTTTTGTGTGTATTTCGTGAGTTAGTCTTTGATTTGACCGTCGGCAGCGATCTGCACCACGCGCAAGCGGGTGTAGTATTGGCGATGTCCTTGACGGTTGCGGTATTTTTTGCGTCGTTTGACTTTGAAGACAAGGATCTTTTTGGCGCGGAACTGCTCGACGACTTCGCAGGCGACGCGAGCCGTTTGCAGGGTGGGCGTTCCGATCTGGAGGCCGCTGTCACCGCTGACCATGAGGATGTTGTCAAAGACGATCTTCTGATTTTTTTCTCCAGGCAGTTTTTCGACAAAGAACATGTCGCCTTCTTTGACACGGTACTGCTTACCGCCGGTTTGAATGACCGCATACATGGGGGGCAATCCTTTTGACTAAGTGGTCGAACGCAAGCGAGCATCGCACAGAAACGATGAGACGCTGTTTGCGTAGGAGAGGAGGTGGACATCGCGAAGATCTTTTCGTGGGGAAGGGCAAGATAGAGGTCTCGTGGAGGAGGTACTCTCAAAGCAAGAAAGGTCGGATAGACGGCTTTTTTTGCACGATGCCGCAGTTATCCACAAAAAGAGTGGAGCAGTTTTAGTCGAAAGACTTGAAGATGTCAAGGAAAAAGACAGCATCCCACAGAATGCACGGAAGACACGGAAAGCGAACAAAGCGAAACCATCACAAGCCCGCTCTCGATATGGGCGAAACCATCTCAACGAGTTGCTCTGATGGGGATGGGTATCAGAAACGTGGGCGGTGTTGTTGGCGGAAGAAGGGTACGAGGGCGAGCAGGAGGAAGAGTAGGAAAAAAGAGAGCGGGGTGGTGTCGTGGGATTGGCATCCTGTTTTGGGGGGGGTGGTTTCAGGGAGCGGGATGGGGATGCAAGCGTATTCTTGGCAGGTTGAGCGAGAATTGCAGTCTTCGTTTTTGAGACATTCGGGTGTGGTGATACAGCGGCCTTTTTGACAATAAGTGCCTGCTACACAGGCGGGATCGCAGGACCCGGGGTTGGTTCCGCCGTCGGGTGGGGGAGGTTCGGGACTGGGTTTGGTGGTGCAGAGGTTGTTTTGACAAACAAGGTTAGCGCCGCAGTCGGCGTTGCTTTGGCAGCTATTTCGGGGGACGCAGCGGGTGTTTCGGCAGATATCCGTAGAGGAGCAATCGGTGTCGACGGTGCAAGTTCCGGGGTTGACGCTGCCTTTGCAGACGTATTGTTGGCAAGTTCCGCCACCACTGCATTCGCTGTCTTGTTGGCAGATACAGACGCCGCTGTTGCTGCCTGAGAGTTGGGCGCACCGTTCACCCCCCGAACAAGGGGCCGTGGCTTGGGGATTACAGACAGGAAAGCAGATGCCCGTGGATGCGCCTTGTTGGAGTACGGTACAAAAAAGTCCTGTGATGCAGAGGTTTTGGTTGTCGCAGACTTCGCCGCGTTTGCGAGTTCCCGGATTTTCGGGGACGCAGTAGCGATTGTTGGTATCGCAGCGTTTGTTGGCCCCCGTGCATTCTGTGTTGGACTGGCAGGGGCGGACGCAGATCCCGCCGTTGGTGGGGTTTCCGAAGCAGTTGAGTCCTGCTTCGCAGTTGGGATTGCAGGCTTCGCCTTCGCGTGCGCCTTGGTTGGAACCGCCGATACAGCGGGAGCTTTGGCATGACTTGCCGTTGGTGCAATCGCTGTCGTTTTGGCAAGCGCAGGCTTTTTGGCCGTTGCCAACGTCGTAGCATTTTTCTCCTGTGACACAAGTGCCTGTGGTTGTACACAAGGCGAGGCAAACGCCCGCAGTTGCGCCTTGAGAAGTTGCAACACAAGTGAGACCTGCTTCGCAAAGGATGTTGGTATCGCAAGGTTCGCCGAGCTTGCGTCGATTGTTGGTGTTGCTGCATCGCAGATCGGAGGTGCAAACTTTTCCGCCGCTGCATTCGCTGTCGCCTTGGCAAGCGCAGGCAGCGGTGCCGTTGGTGAGCGATCTGCAGGTTTCGCCGTTGGGACAGGCGCGTGTCGTGGTGCAATCTTCAAAGCAGATGCCGCTGTTTGCGCCTTGTTGGAGGATCACGCAGTTGAGTCCTGTGGCGCAGAGGTTTTGGGCATCACAGACTTCGCCAAGCTTGCGATTCCCGCTTGTGGAACCTCCCGTGCATTGGTAGTTTTGGCAAGTTTTTCCGTTGTTGCAATCAGTGTTGCTTTGGCAGGCGCAAACGGATGTACCTGTGGTGAGGGCGGTGCATTTTTCGCCAGAAGCGCAAAAGCCGCCTGTATTGGTGCAATCGGTGAGACAGACGCCCGAGGTGCTTTGTGGCGTTGCGAGAACACAGGTGAATCCGCTTGCACAATCGGCGGGAACAGAGCAGGTTGCGCCCGCTTTGCCTCCGCCCGGGTTGGTTCCGCTTGGGTAGATCGCGCAAACGCCGTTGATATCGTCTTGTTTGAGGGTGCGGCAAGGACACAAGCCGGGGGCTGCCGTTGGAAACATCGTAGCATCGGTGACGTTGGTGTGATCGAGACCGACGACGTGACCGATCTCGTGGGTGATCGTTCCGATCACATCGAATTGTTGGCCCACGGGTTGGGTGGACCACTGGTAGCTGGAGTTAAAGATGATATCGGCATCGAGAAAGTCGCCCGTTGTTGGATTGATGTTGGGAACCATGAGGGCGAGTGCTGTAGGGAATTGCGCGCTAGGGATGGTGCTGTTCCAAACGAGTACGTTGTTTCCGTCAAATTGGCTCCAGAGGCTCTGGCTGAGTCCGCCGTAGTTTGCGCGGAAGCTGGTGCATGTGGGAGAAGCCCATTGTTGGAAGGCATTCTGCATCACGGTGATCATTTGTTGCTGGCTGATCTGAGTGAAGCCGTTGGGGTTGTAGAACCATGTAATCGGCAGCTTCGGCCATTTGGCGGTTTTTCCTGTGTTGGTGACGATCTGCTTGTAGGCATGGGCAGAAGGCAACGCAAAGAAACCAAGCAACGCCACCCAAAGCCCGAATAGACGGTACTTTGTAGAAGATGCAGGTTTGCGCGGTGGCATTGTGGGGGTGGTGTGTGTGCGGATCATGCGGATCATCGGGAGCCTCCTTGCGAGGGAGATGGTGCGTTGGGGTTGGTGGGAGAGAGCAGAGAAGGAGCGGAACGAAGGCGTTTTTGGAGGAGTGCGCCGCGTAGCGGGGTGACGAAGAAAGGCAGCCGTTGTTTTTGTAAGACGCGGAGGGGGACGGTCTTTTGTGTGCTTTGGTCGTGAATGGAACGGAAGGGGTGACGGGGATCTTGGAAGGCGGGAAGATGTTGTGGAACGGGTAGGGGCGGTGTGATCGACTCTTTGGCGCGTTGCAGTCGTTCTTCAAAGCGTTGTGGGGGGGATTTGAGCAGATGAAGCGTCGGTTGTTGCTGAAGGATCTGAACACGTTGGCGCAACATCTCGATATCAAGGGGGCGTTCGCTGAATTGGGGAGTGCGGATGCGATCCGCAGCGTTGGAGGTGTGGCGGTAAAAGGCGAGACCCTCGACGGATCGGCGGATCAGGGTTCGTCCTTCGTGAAGAAAGACGGTGTATTTTCCAGCGCCGAGATCTTGGACAAAGAGAAAGCCGGGTTGGCGAAGGGCTTCCAAGAAGACGACGACCTCTTCACCGAGGGAAAAGCGCGCAGCACCCGCGATGAATGTCGTGCGCTCGCCTACCGTACCACCGAGTTGTCGGAGCACCAGTTCGTGGGGGGCTTGGCCCTTGAACGTTTCAAGGACGTGTAGACGAACGTCCGTGTAGATGTGTCCGTTGCCGTGGTAGATAAAGCTGTGCTTGTGCAAGACACGGCCACGCACGATGCTTGCGGCGGTTTGGATCTGTTGGTCGAGGCTGCGGTACACCAACAAGGTCGCTTGAGCGGGTGAAGCACTCCACCCCAAGCCGACAAGGCAACCCAACAGCCATCCCCACCATCGTTTTGTTTCCACGAAAACCTCCATCGCTTGTGATCTCTTTGCTTTTTAAGCTCAACGATCGTTCTTTTCTTCGGTAGATACGCGCTTTTTGCTCTTTGATGCGGGTGAAACCTCGCTCATACGATATCCAAGATGTGTGTGATCTGCGTGTCGGTGTGATCCGCTGTAGACGCCCTATTGTCGGGCAGCCACAGGGGACTGCCCCTACGTTTTTCGATCACACACCCTGCGGATTTCGTAGCATTTTGTGCGATGCGCTCCTGATAGTATCGTCGATCTGCGTGATTTGTTTTTTGTGCGCGAGCAGAACAGGATCGAACGAATGCGCTATGTAGACTTTTGTCGGAGTGATTTGGTCTTTTTGAAGCGCCAAGCTTCATGCGAAGCCGTGTGCGGTGCGTGGTGAAAGCGCCGTATGGGCGGGGACGTTGGTGTTTTTGAGGTAGACACCCGCGCCGATCTGAGCGCCTTCGCCGATGTGGGTTTGACCATAAAAGGCGCAGTGGGGGCCGATCTCGGCGTCGCAGTCGATGCGTACGTCGTAATCAAGCCAGATGGTTTGGGGAAGATGGAGCGTGACGCCTTGTTTCATCAGGGCTTGTTGGCGCCGATGGAGCCATTCTTGTTCGAGGAAGGCGAGTTGTGCGCGGTCGTTGACGCCCATGACTTCGACGGCATCTTTGACGATCAAGGCTTCGACGTGACGGTGCTGTTGGACGGCGAGCTTGACGATATCGGTCAGATAAAATTCACCTTGGGCGTTGTGGTTGTCGATGCGATCGAGGGCATCAAGCAAAAAGTCCCGTGCTACGAGATAGATCGCGGCATTGCATTCTTTGATCAAGCGTTCGGTGGTGTTGCAATCTTTGTGTTCTTGGATCTTTTGAACCTTGCCTTGTTCGTCTCGAACGATCCGCCCGTAGCCTGTTGGGTCGTCAGCTTCAAAGGTGATCATGCCGATGGTTGCGTTGGTTTGGTCTTTTCGGCGAAGCATCTCTCGCAAGGTGTCTTCGCCCAAAAGCGGGACGTCTCCGCACAATAGCAAGACTTCACGGGGTCCATCGAGGAGGTGTTCTTTGGCGCATTGGACGGCATGTGCGGTGCCGCGTTGTTCGGCTTGGAGGGCGTAGCGCAAGGTGCCTTGGCCAAAACGCGCATCGAGTTGGGTTTGTACGGCTTCGGCTTGGTGGCCGATGATCAAGACGATGCGTTGGGGAGAGAGCGATTGCGCGAGGTGGACGGGATGCGCAGCGAGTGGGATTCCGCCGATGGGATGGAGAACTTTGGCAAGCTGCGAACGCATGCGCGTTCCCTTGCCTGCGGCGAGGATCAAGACGTTGAGATCGTGGGTAGACAAGCAAAGGCTCCTTTGGCGCGAAAGGGTGATGACTGCGGAGGAATGGGGTTTTAACAAGCCGCTGCTTCTAATGAAGGGGGCGGCCTGCGGTGGGTTGACTTTTGAATTGATAGGTGCGCGCAAGTGGCGGTGCATCCGAGGCGATCAAGCGTTGATTGGCAGCGAGATGTTCGGCGATATAAAATAGGGCATCGGTTTGTTGTGGGTATTGGAGGGAACGGGCAAGCTGCGGGATAGAGAACGCTTCGTGGGGATGGGCGCGTAGGAAGGTAAGGAGTTGTTTTTGTAGCGCAAGGAACGCGCCTGCGGCTTTCTTTCCTGCCTCGACGCCGGGTTGATGGTAGGCGTTGATGTTGATGAGCGAGGCGTAAAGGCCGACAGCCCGTTCAAAGAGTGCGATCAGCATGGCGAGGCTTGCGGGAGAAGTATCGGGGAGAGTGATGTGGAGTGAGCGTTTTCCGCTTTCCCATAGGGCTTGTCGGGTTCCGTACAAGAAGCCAAGCAGGTAATCGCCGCTGGTGATCTCGTCTTCGACCTCGAAGGATCGGCCTTTGCGATCCAAGAGGACTTCGACAAAGGTCACAAAAAAATCGTCGGCTCCATCGCGCAATTGTTGAACGAAAGCGTGTTGATCGGTGGAACCTTTGTTGCCGTATACAGCGAGTCCTTGGTGGACGACTTGTTGATCGCGGTCGAGTTCTTTTCCGAGCGATTCCATCACAAGCTGTTGCAAGTAGCGGCTGAGCAAAAGCAGCCGATCTTTGTAGGGCAAGACCACCATCGCACGTTGTCCACGGCCATCTCCTGCAAAGTACCAGCTCGCTGCAAGCCGAGCAGCGGGATTGTTGAGATCTGCGCGGCGAGTGCATTCGTCCATCACGGCGGCTCCTGCGAGCAGTTGGTCGATGTCTATGCCTTGGAGGGCCGCAGGCAACAAACCAACGGGCGAAAACAAGGAGGTACGGCCTCCCACCCAGTCCCAGATCGGGAAGGTGTCTAACATCCCCGTCTGTTGGGCCAGATCATCGAGCTTGCTTCCTGTTCCTGTGATCGCGACGGCGTGGCGCTCAAAGGGCAGTCCTCGCGCTTCAAAGGCTGCTTTGAGTTCCAACATCCCGTTGGCTGTTTCTTTGGTGCCGCCCGACTTCGAGACGATCAAGACCAAGGTCGAAGCGATCTGTTCGCCAAGATCGCCGATCAATCGGTCGATTCCATCGGGATCGGTATTGTCGAGGAAAAAGCCTTCCATCTCATCGCGGGGAGAACGCAGGGCATCGTACACAAGCTGAGGCCCAAGGGCCGAACCACCGATGCCGATCTGCAAAAAGCGCGTAAACATGGGTTGGGTGGTGGGGCGGAGTTGGCCGGTGTGGATGGCGTGTGCGAATTCTTTGATGCGCTGGACGCTTTGCTCGATCTCGGCGCGGATCGTTGGATCAGGAGCGCGCTTGGGATCGCGCAACCAATAATGCCCAACCATCCGCTGTTCGTCGGGGTTGGCGATCGCGCCCTGTTCGAGTTGTTGCATCTCTTCAAAGGCCGCTTGCATCTTGGGGGCGATCTCTTTCCAAAAAGCCGTTGGGATGCCCATCCGACTCAGATCGAGGCGCACTGGGACAGCCTTGTCCCACCAGTAGCTTTCGCAAAATTGCTCCCATGTTTGGTTTGCTTGCATCCGTTTGGACTCCGTGGTTGGTTTTGGTGGTTTTGGTGGTTTGTTGGGTTTTTGTAGGCGTTGCGTGTTTGGATGGTTTTTGTGGGGCGAGATACCACGCCCGGCCAAGGGCTTGGCTGCCTTGACCCCCTGTAGGCGGATGGGGAGGGTCGTTTCACTCTCCGCGATAGATAGTCAGCCCGTCGAGCGGAGAGCCGAACCATTTTTCACCTGTGGGAGACACGCTGATCAGGCTGATGCTATCGGAAACAAGACCCATCTCTTTGTTAAAAGAGCGCCATGAGGTGCCATCGAAACAGGCCACACCTTTGTTTGTGCCGATCCAGACTTTGTTTCCTTCTGTGGCGACGGCCAGCACTTGGGTGTCGGGTAATCCGTCACTTTTGGTAAAGTGTTTGGTGTCGTTGCCTTTCATGCGGTACAGCCCGATCTTCGTCCCAAACCACAAAGCGCCGTCATCGTCGCTGCTGATGCTGTTGACCACTCCGCGCCCGCCCGCCCCGCTCATAAAGCCGATCCGTTGCCAACGCCCACGCAACGGGCGTTTCACGACTCCCCCCCCCTTAAATCCGATATAAAGAGTCAAGTCTTTGTCGAGGTGTGTGGCTTGTGCAGGATAGGCCGGATCGAGCAGGCCAACGGTATTGTTGTTGTCAAACAACTTCCATTCTTTGCCATCGAAGAGGCTTGCGCCTTTTTGCTCGTGGATCAACCAAAGCCCTTCGGGCGTGAGATGGGTTCCGACGATGTTGTTGCTGCCGATCCCTGAAAGCACATCCGTCACTTTCCATTCGCGTCCTTGGTGTCGATAGATCCCTGCGCCAAAGGTTCCGATCCACACCGCGCCTGTTGGATCGAATGTAAATGACCGAACATCGGGCGTTGTGAACTCGCTTGCGTAGTTGTACCAATATCCGTTGTGATAGCGGCTGGCTCCTGAACCCGTTCCAAGCCATACAGAACCATCGTGGGCATGGGCGACTGCGTGGATCTTGTTTCCGACAATCCCGGAGGAAAAGCTGTACCATCGGCGATTTTGGTAATGTGCGATACCGTTGAGGTGTGTGGCGGCGAGGATGGAACCTGCGGGGCCGCTTGCGATGGCGCGGATATCGAGGTTGGTGAGTCCTTGGCGGCGGTTGATGGTGGTCCAGCGTCCCTCGCGCAGATAGCTGATGCCGTTGTCTTTTGTGCCAAACCAGACGCCGCCACCCGCGTCGACGTGGATCGCCTGAACCACGGGGCCAGCCAAGCCGTGAGTGGTGTCGTAAGCGCGTGTGCGTTCGCTGTTGTGATGGACGGCTCCTTGGGCGTTGCAGAACCACAAACCACCTTTACGGTCGTTGGTGATGCAAGTGGAGCCCGTCCAAGGGAATTTTTCGGTGCGGTGAAAGCGGCGACCGTCGTAATAAAAGGGATTCGAGATGTTGGGGCTAAACCAGACGTTTCCGCTGCTATCGAGTCCAACCGCCAACAAGTCTCCGTCTGGAAGCCCTTGTTTGCGGGTAAATTTCTTCCAGCGCTTTCCATCGAAGCGCGCAGCGCCTCGGTTGGTGACGGCCCAGATCGCGCCGTTGTTGTCGCGGACCAATCCTCGAATATCGTTGCTCGGTAAGCCGTTTTTGTATTGATACCATGTAAAGCGCGTTCCGCCGTCTTTGATCATCGCCACACCGAACCCTTTGGTGCCGATCCACAGGTTGGCTTGGCGATCCATGGCTAGAGAGGTGACATGCCGCGCTTTTGCGAGGGTTTCTTTGGGGACATAAAAGCGATAACCACGCGAGCGGATACTCCAACGGATCACGCCGCTACCGAGGGTGCCTGCCCAGACGTTGTCGCCTTCTTGGATCGCGCATGTCACTTGGGAGGTGCTACGGAAAGACTGCCATTCTTTGGGAGGGCCGTACATCGGCAAAAGCCCCTGTACTTGGCGTTTTGGAGCAACGGCGCTCTTGCGTGCTTTGGGTTTCGGGGAGTCGTCGCCCGGCAATACAAAGTCGTCTGCTCTTGCGGTTTGATCTCCGAGTCCACTCAACCACCAAAGCCCGACGAAGCCGAACAAGACAACGATGCGCTTCCATACCCGTGTCCACCGATCTCGTTGTTGTGGCATACTTCGCTCTCTCCGTGTTTCTTTTTTGTCCGTCGGTGAAGAAACCGCAAGGACTTGTTGGGGATTCGTCGGCATCTCCACCGACGGGATGTGTGCTTGATCTACAGTCGTTTGTTCTGACGAGGTGTGCTTGTCGTGTCACCCTCACCCCTGTCCTTCGGACATCCCCTCTCCCTGCGACGCTCGCAAAGCCTCGCTGCAAGGCGAGGGGAAAGCAGAGGGGAATCGGAATGGAGCCGCGATGTGATGTGTCTGAGTGTTCGCCACACCTTGCTGCCCCTGCATATTGGCGCACGCTTGGCGGACTTCGTCTTAGTGGCTTGAGGACCAGACTTTGCGCCCATGCTTGTAGACCGATTGGGTGTGTGGGACGGCGTAATGGTAAAACAAGTAGTCGATATCAGGAGCCGCAAAGAACGCGAGATCGGCTTGGTAGCCGACAGCGATTCGTCCGATCTGATCGGCGCGTCCGAGGGCGTGGGCAGCCCCAACCGTCACAGCATACAACACTTCTTCGGGCAAGAGGCCCATCTGCAAACAAGCAAGCGTCCCAAGAAAAGGCAAGGACTCGCTGCAAGTTGTCCCGGGGTTGAGGTCGGTCGCAAGGGCGATCTGCAAGCCTGCATCGATCATTGCGCGGGCAGGGGCATAACGGTGTTGACGCAAACAAAAAGTCGAACCCGGGATCAAACAGGCCGTCACACGGGCTTCTGCCAGCTTTTGAATGCCCGTTGGGCTGATCTCTTCGAGGTGATCGGCGCTCAATGCACCCATCTCTGCGGCAAGTTCGGCTCCGCCGCCTGATGACAATTGATCGGCGTGCAGGCGCGGTTGGAGGCCCAGATCAAGCCCACGTTGAAGGATGCGCCGCGCTTCTTGGATCGTGAATGCACCTTCTTCGACGAACACATCGCAGGCCTCGGCCAATCCTGCCTCTGCAACGGCAGGCAGCATCTCTTCGCAAACCAAGGAGACGTAGGAAGCGCGATCGTGCTTGTATTCGGTAGGGACGGTGTGAGCGCCCAAAAAAGTCGCACTGATCTCTTGGGGGCCTTCTTCATGTAAAGCGCGGATGGCGCGTAGTATCTTGATCTCGGCGTCTGTCGACAAGCCGTATCCGCTTTTGGCCTCAAGCGTTGTAATGCCATAGCCAAGCATCCGCTCCAATCGGCGGCGGCCCTCGGCGATCAGCTTGGAAAGATCGGTTTGGCGAACCGCCCGAACGGTGGACATGATCCCTCCGCCTGCGCGGGCGATATCGAGATAGCTTTGACCTTGGAGGCGGGCGCGAAACTCATTTTGCCGACTACCCGCCCAGATCAGATGGGTGTGCGCGTCGATCCATCCCGGGGTGCAGATCGCTCCGTTGATCTCGACGCGTTCTTCTCCTTCGATCGGCCCCATGCCCTCGCCGCGTTTCCCCACCCACACGATATGTTTCCCCTCTACAAGGATCTCCGCATCCTCGATCACACGCAACGTACCGATGGCGGTGTCCATCGGATACAATCGGCTGATCCCTGTAAAGCGTTTTCTCGGGCCGGTACGAACGATCTCCATTGTCGCGGTCTCCTTCGGTTTGGCCGAAAACATACACGAGATCGCCCACGCTGTCATGCACCTTCTTCGATCTCATAGGACTTACGCGGTTGGTTCGGTTTTGTGGGGCGAAGAGATCACGGTTTTTCAACACAACGACTTTGTCGCTTGAAATACCGCGAACACGGCCTTTTTTGGCAACTGCGTAAGTTCTATGAGATAGGACTTACGCAGTTGGATACGAAAAAGGCCAATGTTCGGGCGCGGGCGGGTCGCGAAACCCCCCAACAACGTGCTGACATCTCAGGGGTTTCCTTTTCAACTGCGTCACTTCTATCTCACAAGAATAACGTTGTGGAGGTGCTTGGTACAGGGAAGCTGTGAGGCGAGATCAGATGGCTGGTTTGGTATTAGGGAAGCTGTTAAGTTGCGGAGAGTCGGGCGGTTTGGGGAGGGAGAGAAAAAAGTTGGGGTCTGTACAAGTGTCCAAAGTGGTCGTACAAAGCGGGGATCGAACCCGCAACATCCTTTTCTGAAAAAAAGCGCTCTGCCGTTGAGCTATTTGTACACTTTGGGGGTAAGGGTACAGACCCCAACCAATTGGTGTGCTTTGACGTAAGAGGGGCGAGGTTGTTCAATTAAAAAATAGAGGTCGAACGGCGTAAGTCGTTATTGGGAAGAAAGGTGAAAGGAACAGCGGATGGAGATATCCAGCAAAGAAGTGTATTTTGTGCAGCCGATCGTGCCGTTGCCGTTGTTGTTGAATGCGCAAAAGCACCACATTGAAGCGTTGCGGGGGTTGATAGAACAGGCGGTATCGTTGGGGGAGGAGGGATTGGACAAGATGGCGGAGGCGTTGGTTCCGTTGGGACAAGGGCTGATGGACTTTTATCATGGGCCGCTGTCGTTGGAGGTGGTCTGTTCGATGTTGAAGGGGCGTCTGCTGGCTGAAGGTGCGGAAGATGCGGAGAGATACAAAGAGTGGATCGCGAAAGAGGGGACTTATCGAACGGTGGTGTTGGAAGCGGATCAGTCAGCGTGGGTGTTTTTTGTTGGGGATGAAGAGCGTTTTGCGCACGTCCATCCCGCACGATACAGCCCACATACAACGCGGATTCGAGCCAACACACTCAAGACTGTGGTAATGGCGATCGCACACGCAGCCCAAGAGCACGAAGATTGTCGTGATCTCGGTGTGGTTAATTTTGTGAGGGCGCGATGGCTTGCGCTGTCGCCGTTGCAAAACCTCGAAGCGAGCGCAGCGTTGGAGACGACGTTTCAGTTGTTTTTGCCTGCGGTGTGAAATTGTGGGCGGTATCTTGCGCGGGGTGGATTGTTTGGCTATGCTTGCGTTTGTTTTGGTGTCCCAAGATGCCCGTCAACGGGACGGTCGTGTCGGTCGTCAAGCAACGCATTGGATTCGTTTGAATCTCTGCGTTGTCGTGCCGTCCAAGGTCTCTTGATGGATTCTTGATCGCTACAAGATATCACCCCCCGCAAGGGTGTACAGATCTTCCGAAGCCCGCGTCTCTTGTCACTTCACCGTGTTATACGGAAGGAGGAAATGCTCATGTTTCGATGGTGTATCGCGTTGTGTGGTGTGTTGTTGTTGTCGGTGCTTGGAGCGCCCCAAGTGCATGCTGCACAAGGCCAAAAAGAAGGCTTTGCGTACTCTGGAAAACTTCCCAAATTGACGGATACAACGTTGGTTTCCGATGATTCGGATCGTGCGTTGGTACGTGAAGCGTTGAGTGTGCAAAAGAAGAAGCAAGATCGATCGGGCTGGTTGTTGTGCGACAACGAAAGCAAAAAGCCTTGTGATGTGGTGGTTGTGGGTGGTGGCGGTGGCGGGATGGATCTCGTCTTGGGCTTGCTGCTCAATATTTTCCTGCCATTTGCGATCGGTAGTTGGGTGGTTGGTGACTTTGTTGGCGGTTTGGTGGGCGCGATCGGTTGGGGCGGTGGCTTGGCTCTGGTCCTGATTGGTTGGGTGGTTTGGTTCAGCGTAAACGCAGGAGTCGGGGCGATTA
>CAUJFU010000306.1 GCA_963169055.1 Myxococcota bacterium | reverse complement strand
CGGCCTTTTTCGTATCGGTATGACAGTTCAGTCTCTTTTCTTCACCCGATGCCCGTCGGGTGATACGAAATCTGCCCATGCCAGAGACCCCCCGCTGGATGGGCTTTACAGACGAAGTGTCCGAGTGTTAGGGGTGGGGGCCAACCATGGCTTAACCTAGCGCGTATGGGGCGCGGCCCCACACCCCGCAAGGAGCGAAGCCCCTTGACCCCGTGTTGGCGAAGAGAACACCGTTTCTCGCACAGATGACTGTGTCGCTTGAAATACTGCGAACACGGGGGTTTTGTCGCCCATCCAGTTCTGTCAGCGTGGAGGTTTGAAGTCGATGCAAAAAGAACATTGGGAAAAAGTCTATACATCGAAAGCAGCGAATGAGGTGTCGTGGTTTCAGGAGCGAGCGGAGTTATCGTTGCGTCTGATTCAGGAGGCGGGGATTGGAAAAGAGGCATCGTTGATCGATGTGGGAGGGGGAGCCTCGACGTTGGTGGATGATTTGTTGGCGTTGGGGTACGAAGATTTGACGGTGTTGGATCTGTCGGGTGCAGCGTTGGAAACGGCGAAGGCGCGGTTGGGAGCGCAAGCAGCGCGTGTGCATTGGCAGGTAGCGGATATCCGAACGGCGGTGTTTGCGAAGCATCGCTTTGATGTCTGGCATGATCGTGCGGTGTTTCACTTTTTGACCGAAGAGGCGGACAAGCAGAAGTATGTCGAGCAGGTCTTGCATGCGGTGAAGCCGGGTGGATGGGTGATGGTGGCGACTTTTGCCGAAGACGGCCCGACGCGATGCAGCGGTCTTCCTGTTGCGCGCTACAGTCCAGACGAACTACACGGCGTTTTCGGCGAACCGTTCTCGTTAATTCAGCACGTCCGTGAATCGCATTATACGCCCGCAGGCAGCGAGCAAAAGTTCGTCTATTGCTTTTGTCGCAAAGAGGCTATTTGAGGGTGAAGGTGGCGGAGAGGCTATTTGAGGGTGAAGGTGGCGGAGGCGAGGACGGTTTCGATGACTTGTTTTCCGCGTTGGCGGGGCCAAGTGGCGCGGAGGGTGTATTTTTTGCCGCGTTCAAAACTGCCCGAGAAGTTCATGGGGGAGATCAGTCGTTTGGTGCCGCGTTTGACGGCGAGGGGGGTGGCGGCAGCGTATTCTTTGCTGCCTTCGGGGTAGAGGACAAAGTAGATCTGGTCGCCTTGGAATTTGTGTTTGAGTACAAGCAGAAGATGGCATTGGATGGTGTCTCCACCAGCGCCTACACGGATCGTAAGACTGCGGTGTTTTCGGCCTTTTCGGACGAGGTCGTTGTCATCTTCTGCATCGGTGGGGAAGGAAGTTTCGGCGACAAACAGAGAGCCGAGCGGCGGTGCGGAACGAGCGGAGGAGAGAGAAAACAAAAGCATGGTTGCGAGAAGCATCCCTGCAAAGGCGAGAGAACGGAGGGATCGAGACATGGTTCATTTCCTTTCTTGGGAGAAAGTTGGGTTTGAACGCGACACAAGCGGATGTTTGAGCGTTTGAGGATGTCGCGTTGTGAGGATCGGTGGTTTGTAGTGTTGCGGTGGTGGTGGGGTTTGTCAAGCGCGAAGGAGTGCCGTTGCTGGATCGTCGGAGTTTCGGGGAATCTGGGGGGAGCGGGTGGGCATCTGATACAAGGCCCGAGGGTTCCTTGGTTGCAAAGTGAATCGAGAGAAAGGAGAATCGAGGGTGAGCGTTCCAAAGATACGGATACATGGATTGAATGGGGGGGAGTGGCGGGCAGAGGGTGATTATGTGTTGTATTGGATGGTGGCTTCGCGGCGGAGTCGATGGAATTATGCCTTGCAGTACGCGGTCGAACGAGCGCGTGAGATGGCGAAGCCGTTGGTGGTGTTGGAAGCGATACGTTGTGATCATCGGTGGTCGAGCGAGCGGATTCATCGGTTTGTGATGGATGGGATGGCGGATCATGGGGTGGCGTTTGCGCAGACGTCGGCGTTGTATTATCCGTATGTGGAGCGTCAAAAAGACGAGGGCAAGGGACTTTTGGAGGCGATGGCGCAGCGAGCGTGTGGTGTGGTGACGGATCTGTTTCCGGGGTTCTTTTTGCCTCGAATGTTGCAGGGGGCAGCGGGGCGTGTGAAGGTGGCTTTGGAAGCGGTGGACAGCAATGGCCTGTTGCCGTTGAGAGCAGCGGAGACGGTGTTTTCGACGGCGTATGCGTTTCGGCGGTTTTTGCACAAGACGTTGCCACCTTTTCTGTTGGAGATGCCGGAGGCTTCGCCCTTGTCGGGGGTGGCGTTGCCGAGGTTGGGACGATTGCCTGCGGAGATCGTGCGGCGTTGGCCAGCGGTGACGGCAGAGGAACTTGCGCAAGGGGCGTCCTTTTCAGGGATCGCGGTGTCTCGTGCGGTGCGGCCTGTGGTGGGGGTGCGTGGCGGCGAAGAGGCGGCGCAAAAGCGGATGCGTTCGTTTTTGGCGCATGGACTGGGGCGATACGCAGAAGAACGCAACGAACCTGCGTTGGATGTGACGAGTGGCCTGTCGCCTTATCTGCATTTTGGGCATCTTTCGGCGCATGAAGTGTTTGCGGATTTGGTGGAGCGCGAAGGATGGGAGATAGCGCGTTTGGGGAAGGCGACGGGGCAGCGTGAAGGTTGGTGGGGGATGTCCAAAGAAGCGGAGGCATTTTTGGATGAGTTGGTGACGTGGCGCGAAGTGGGATTCAATATGGCGTATCTCCATGATCAATACGATCAATACGCTTCTTTGCCGGATTGGGCGAAGCAGACGCTGGACGAACATCGCCATGATCCGCGTCCTTATCTGTACAGTTTGGCGGAGTTTGAGCAGGCCAAGACGCACGATCCGTTGTGGAATGCCGCGCAGATCCAGCTTGTGCGGGAAGGCAAGATCCACAATTATCTGCGGATGTTGTGGGGGAAAAAGATCCTTGAATGGACAAGAAGCCCCGAAGATGCGTTGGCGGTGATGATCGAATTAAATAACAAGTATGCGTTGGATGGTCGCGATCCGAATTCTTACAGCGGGATCTTTTGGGTGTTGGGTCGTTATGATCGAGCGTGGGGGCCAGAACGTCCGATATTCGGAAAGATCCGCTACATGAGTTCGGACAACACAGGACGCAAAGTGCAAGTCAAGGAATACATCGCACGTTACGCGCCTTGAGCATACGAAATGTTGGATGTGTGGCGGTTTGTGGGCTTGATGCTGTGGGGTTCCACCCCACTCCCCGCAAGGGGTCGCAGCCCCCTTGACCCCGTGTTGGCGGGGTGAGCAGTCGTTTTTGACACAGGCGACTATGCCGCTTGGAGGGGTGCGAACACGCCTTTGGGGAAGGTTTCTCTGTTTCAGAAAGGTGTTTGGTGTACGCGAAGGGTTTGATGTGTGGCGGTTTGTGGGCTTGGGTTGACAGGGTGGGGGGCCTCGCGTAGCGTTGGGGGATCGCGGATACAACGCAGCTTCGGCATGATGGGGATGCCGCGTCGTATCGGATGGATGCGGGTACAACAGCAGAGCAACGAGCGAGGTGACGGATGCTATTTTCGGCAGACAAGTTGGGCAACAAGATCGCGGGAGTGTTAGGGCAGTTGAGTGTTCCGTTGTTGTTGGCGGTGTTGGAAAAGTGCGGTGCGACGGGTCGTTTGGAGTTGGTGGAAGACGAAAAGAGATGTGAGATCGGGTTGGAAGAAGGTTGTGTGGTGGCGTTGCAATGGGAGGGGACGTTGGTCGAGGCTGCGGAGGATGAGCGCAGCGTGATGGCGGCGATTGCGCGGCAGATGAAGAGCTTGTTTGGGTGGTCGCAAGGTTGTTTTGTGTTTGTGCCCGAAGAGCGGCCTTCGCTGAAGATGATGTCACCCGGGAAGATGCCAGCGATCTTTTTGATGCGTTATGGCTTTGCGGCGATGACGGACAAAGGCTTGGTGCATCGGTTGGCGGAGGCGGCTTGGGGAAAGGGTGATGTGCAGGTGTGTTTGCATCCAGAGAGCGGCCCTGCGATCAGGTCCTTGGGTGGGAAGGCAGAGCAGCAGCTACAGGTCTTTGCGACATGGGCAGCCCTTCCGAGCGAAGAGTTGGACGAGACCACGTTGCAATTACTTGTGGCGTTGTGGTGTGTGGGGATGTTGGAGATCGCGCCACCGAGCGCTGCGACGGTACGTTTGCACGAACTGCTCAAACAAGCCCAGAAGCGTTTGCCCGAAGGCAGCGACACGTTAGAACTGCCTGATCCGTTGGATGTGCTCAAGCCATCAGCTCCAAAACGCCCTGATCTATCGCGTTCTCCATCCAAGGATGCTCATCCGCTTTTGTTGAATCTCGACGTAAAAGAGGGGGCCTTGACGGATGCCCACGCCATCGAGCGCGCTTCGGCGTTGGATGCGGAATCTGAGGCCGCAAGAGTGTCAGGCGCAGAACACGGATCGGCAAAGGCATCGGATGCGAGTGATGGTTTGGCAAAGACCGAAGAAGCCCCAGAGGACGGCCAAACCATCGTGTCGATCGTTTCGGAAGAAGAGATCTTGGCGCGGATCACCCCAGAGATCAGCGATGAACTGCGGATGAGTGTGGTGCATGGGGATGGTTTGGTGGCGTTGATGGAGCAGATGGAGACGTGGCATGCGTCGGACTTGTTCTTGAGCGAAGGCAAACCGCCTGCGGTACGGGTGAATGGGCGTGTGGTGTCGTTGGGGTTGCCAAAGGTCGGCCATGCGGACTTTGAGCGATTTTTTGCGAAGCTACTCAAAGAGCCGATGCGACGGCGGTTTGAGGAAGAGGGGGATCTGGATGTGGGGTATGCTTTGGAGGGGGGGCATCGCTTTCGTTTGAATCTGCATCGTCAAAGAGGTTTGTTGGGTGCGGTGGTGCGGGCGATTCCGAGCGGGGCGTTGTCTTTTCGCGATCTGGGTCTGCCGTCGGTGTTGCGGGAGTTTGGCGATCAGCAGCGTGGTTTGGTGTTGGTGACGGGGGCGACAGGTTCGGGGAAATCGACGACGCTGGCGGCGTTGTTGCATCAGATCAACGAAACACGACACGCACACATCGTGACGATCGAAGAACCCATCGAGTTTGTGCATCACGATATCTTGTCGCGGATGACACAGCGCGAGGTCGGGGCGGATACACAATCGTTTCATCAGGCGCTGCGGCACGTTGTTCGAGAAAGTCCCGATGTGATCATGATCGGTGAGATGCGCGATATGGAGACGATGTCTGTGGCCTTGTCAGCGGCCTTGACGGGGCATCTGGTGTTTTCGACCTTGCACACCATCGACGCCGTACAAACGCTGCAACGGATCATGAGTTATTATCCCGAGCATCTTCGTCATCAAGTCGCGATGGATTTGTCGTTGTCGTTGCGAGGGATTATCTCGCAGCGGTTGATCCCGACGAAGGATGGGATGTCGCGGGCCTTGGCTGTGGAGATCTTGTCGAACACGCCCGCTGTTGCGCAGTTGTTGCGTGAGCAGCGGATCGAAGAGTTGGCGGATCAGCTTCGCAGCACCAATGATCCCGGCCTGTTGAGTTTTAATCGCTCTTTGTTGGAGTTGTATCGCAAGGGCAAGATCACTTTTGAGGTCGGAAAAGCCTACGCGACGAACCCAGAAGAATTTGCGCTTTCTGCACAAGGGATGGAGACGGGGGTGGCGACGTTTCGGGATGCGTTTTCGGCAGAGGCGGGAGGGGGGTTGGATATCAAGTCGCTGTTGCGGGTGGTGATGGATCGGGGTGCTTCGGATCTGCACTTGACGTCGGGGCGTCCACCGATCTTGCGGATTAACGGGGTGTTGGAGCCGTTGCCGATCTCGCCGCTGACAGAGGGCGATATGCGGATCTTGTTGCACTCCGTTTTGAGTGTGCGTCAACGCACGATCTACGAGCTTGAACGGGAGATCGACTTTGCGCTGGCCTTGGATCACAGCCAGCGTTTTCGGGTGAATGCGTACTTTCAAAAAGGCAAGATGGCGATGTCCTTGCGTGCGATTCCGACGCGCATCCCCGACCCCAAAGAACTGCGCATCCCAAATACGGTGATGAAACTGGCGCAGTATCCGCAAGGTTTGGTGTTGGTGGTGGGACCCACAGGCTCGGGGAAGTCCACGACCTTGGCGTGTATGATCGACCACATCAACCGCTACCGCCAATGCCGCATCCTGACCGTCGAAGATCCGATCGAGTTCACCCACGAAAGCAAAGCCGCAACCATCGATCAGCGCGAGATCTTTGCAGACACCAAGAGCTTTGCGAGCGCGCTCAAATACATCTTGCGCCAAGATCCCGATGTGATCCTTGTGGGCGAGATGCGTGACCTCGATACGATCAGCGCAGCCCTGACTGCCGCAGAAACGGGCCACCTCGTGTTTGCGACCCTGCACGCCAATGATGCCATCCAAACCATCGATCGGATTATCGACGTCTTCCCTGCACATCAACAAGAACAGATCCGAGCGCAGTTGTCCTCCGCTTTAACCGCCGTGATCTCGCAGCGATTGTTGCCCAACCGAGAACAAAACGGACGCATCGCAGCGTTCGAGATCTTGGTGGCCACCCCCGCAGCACGCAACCTGATCCGCGAAGACAAACTCCATCAGCTCAAGTCGATCATGGAAGCCTCCCGTTCGATGGGCATGATCACGATGGATGCAGCCCTTGTCGAACTCGTCAACGCCAACGTGATCCAACGCGATGTCGCCATGATCTACGCAACCAATCCCACGCTGTTTGCGAGTCGCTAAAAGACGGTCGTCGAGCGTATCAGGCCATCGGAGCGGGCGTTGTGGGGGAGTGGAATCTTTTTGATCGCGAAGTACATCCAAACCGCGAACACGGGGTCAAGGGAGCCGCGCTGCGAACCGCTGTAGACGCCGGATGGTCGGGCAGCCACAGGGGGCTGCCCCTACGTTTTGGAAACGAAGGCTAGGTGCGAACCGCTGTAGACGCCGGACGGTCGGGCAGCCACAGGGGTCTGCCCCTACGTTTTGGAAACGAAGGCTAGGTGCGAACCGCTGTAGACGCCGGATGGTCGGGCAGCCACAGGGGGCTGCCTCTACGTTTTGGGAACACACAACGGGCGGATTTCGTAGAAGTCCTACCAAAGAAGAGAAGGGGCGAAAGATGGCGACTTTTATCAAACGAACAACGCTCGCGCACAACGCGCAAGAGGTTTTTGCGTGGCATAGTCGTGTGGGTGCTTTTGAGCGGTTATCGCCGCCGTGGGATCGAGTGGAGATCGTCGAGAAACAGGGCGGGATCGAATACGGTTCGCGGATGGTGATGAAGCTGCGGATGGGTCCGTTTTCGCAGACGTGGGAAGCCCTACACAAAGACTATGAGAACGGCGCTTTTTTTACAGATATCCAAGGCAAAGGGCCGTTTGCAGCGTGGAAACACACGCATCGTTTTTTGGACACGGGAGCGGGGGAGAGTGTGTTGGAAGATCATATCGAATACGCCCTACCGATGGGGGCGATCGGTCAGGCGGTCGCGGGTGGTTCGGTCGCAAAGATGTTGCGGCGGATGTTTGCGTATCGGCATCTGCGGACAGCGCGGGATCTCGCACGTCATCAAGCCTACGCGACGCATCCGCGTTTGCGTGTGGTGATATCGGGTGCATCGGGGCTGTTGGGGACGGCATTGACGGCTTTTTTGCGAACGGGCGGGCATGAGGTGATCCCGTTGGTGCGCAGCAGGCGAAAAGCAGAAGCGGGGGAGGGGGTCTATTGGTCGCCTGAGTCGGGGGAGATCGATGCTTCGGGGTTGGAAGGTTGCGATATCGTGGTGCATCTTGCGGGAGAGAGTATCGCGGGGCGCTGGACGCAGAACAAGCGCAAGCAGATCACGGAGAGTCGGGAAAAAAGCACACGGCTGTTGGCGGGTGCGATGGCGCGGTGTCAGCGCCCTCCGAAGGCGCTATTGTCTGCGTCGGGGATCAACGTCTATGGAGAGCGAGGGGAGACGATATTGACGGAAGAGAGCGTGCTTGGGGAGGGATTTTTGACCGAAGTGTGCAAGGCGTGGGAGGAGGGAACGCAGGCAGCAAAAGAGGCGGGGATCCGTGTGGTGTTGATGCGGATCGGTGCGGTGATGACCTCGGCAGGAGGGGCGTTAGCGCAGATGGTGTTGCCGTTCAAGTTGGGCGGGGGTGGAGTGGTGGGGTCGGGGCGTCAGTATATGAGTTGGATCGGGATCGATGATCTGCTTGGGGCGATCTTGCATCTGATGATGCGCGATGATCTTTCGGGAGTGTTCAATTGCGTATCCCCAGAACCCGTCACAAATGCCGAATTCACCAAGGCTTTGGGAAAGGCATTGCATAGACCGACGTTGATCCCGTTGCCTGCTTTTGCGGTCAAGGCGCTGTTGGGAGAGATGGGAAAAACGCTGCTGCTCGATAGCGTGCGGGCGGTTCCCCAACGCTTGCTTGAGAGCGGCTTTGCGTTCGAGACGCCGCAGATCGCTGATGCGCTGTGTTTTACGTTGGGGCGCTTTGACGAAGAGGCCCTACAGTCGGGAGTTTCTGTGGAATAAGCGCAGTCGCATCAAACAAGCCGTGTTAGGGAGAGGATCGCGTGTTTGAGAGCGGTAGCCAGCCCGTCGGTGCTCTCGTCGCATCGAACAAGCCGTGTTAGGGGGAGGATCGCGTGTGCTGTTGACAGCGCTCTGTCAGGAGCCTTGGGTGGGGGGGAGACTACTGACAAAAGGCTGTCAGGAGGGGAGGGGTATAGAAAGGGATGTTCGCCGCTGACAACTTGCGCAGGCGGATATCCTGATCGTGCGAAACAAAGGAGAAGATCATGGCAAAGAATTCGGTGGTGTGGTTTGAGGTGATGGGGCGGAATACTGACAAATTGATGTCGTTTTATGGCGAGATGTTTTCGTGGCCGTTGAAGCGTTCGGCGGCTCCGGGGATCGAATACTATACAACGGACAAGACTGCGGACGGCATCGGTGGTGGAATCGGCAAGATGCCCGAAGGGGCAGGCGCGGGATACGCGACCTTTTATGTGCGTGTGGACGATGTGAAAGCGTCGTTGGAGCGTGGTGAGCGTTTGGGTGGAAAAGTGGTGATGCCGGCGATGAAGCTTCCCGATGGTCTGGAGATCGGCCTGTTGAACGATCCCGAGGGGCATCTTGTGGGGGTGTGTTCGTATCCAGCGTGCGGAGACGAAGGCAACGCCCAAAAATAGGGCAAGAGGCACAAGTCCTGTCGACAGAGAAAGCCTTCATGTGTAGAAAAAAGCGATGCGGTGGTGGGTATGGCAGCCCTCAGGGAGCGATGCCTATAAGTCCTATTTGTCCTGAGGTTGGAGGCTGATCGATGCGGCTAGGCTATGTGATCTTGTATGTCGAAGAGGTCGAAAAGACCGTACAGTTTTATCAAGAAGCATTTGGTTTATCGTTGCGAATGCTCCATGAATCGGGGCATTATGCGGAGATGGAGACAGGAGAGACGCGGTTGGCGTTTGCCTCGCGGGTGGTGGGCGAGTCGAACTTTCCAGAGGGCTACGCACACGTGCGCAAAGAAGGGATCCCGTGGGGGATCGAGATCGCGTTGGTCGCGGTGGATGTGGAGTCGGCTTACGAGCGGGCGTTAGCATCTGGTGCGATCGGGATCGTACCACCTCAACCCAAACCTTGGGGGCAGATGGTCGCCTATGTGCGCGATCAAGACGGGCTGTTGGTCGAGCTGTGTTCTCCGATGTCCTAGCGGGTGTTTGTGGATGCGCAAAGGGCGGTCATAGGCGAGGGAGCGAGTCGGATGAGGCGGGCAGATCGGCTGTTTGAGTTGGTGCAATTGCTTCGTCAAAAGCGCGTCGTGACTGCACAAGAGCTTGCGGAAAAGATGGAAGTCTCGACAAGAACGGTGTACCGCGATATCCGCGATTTGCAAGCGTCGGGCGTTCCGATCGACGGAGAGGCGGGGGTGGGGTACGCGTTGCAGCGAGGTTACGAGTTGCCGCCGCTGACCTTTAACGCCGAAGAGTTGGACGCTTTGGTGTTGGGGGCGAGGATGGTGAGCGCGTGTGGGGATCGTAGCCTTGCGAGCGCAGCGAGGCGGATCTTGACCAAGGTGGATGCTGTATTGCCCGAAGCTTTGCGCGTCTTGATGGCTTCTGCAAGACTTTTTGCTCCGCCCTCCCATGCGCCGCCTGCGCCGTCTCTCGAAGCCATTCGGCGTGCGATCACCGAACGTCGGGAGTTATCTTTCGGTTATACTCGATTGGACGGGGAAAAAACCGTTCGTCGAGTGTATCCGCTGGCGTTGTATTTTTGGGGGAGGACGTGGTTGCTTGCTTCGTGGTGTTGCTTTCGCAGGGATTATCGAAATTTTCGGATGGATCGAATGGTGGAGGTTTCGATCACAGACGTAGTCTTCGAGGAAAGCGAGGCGATCTCGTTTGCGGGCTATTTGGAAGTGATGCGCGCACAGCAAAGCGAATTATTGGGCGAGGGCTGATACGAAATTCGCCCATCGTGCGAGCAAGAGACGCAGGGGGTAGCCCGATGGCTGCCCAAGAACAGGGTGGTCACAGGGCGTTGGACCGAGACGCCTAGCCCGCATCTTTGCGGATATCGTATGAAAAAAGCGGGGCTTTGCCCCATCGACGGTCTGTGCGCTCACTTGTGGTGCATGCGAACCACCCCGTCCCAATGTTCGGGGGTGCCGTCTTTGAGAAAGGTTTGGCTGCGCGAGACGTAAAGTTGAGCGAGTCGGTCTTGCGGGTGTTGTTGTAGGATATCTTGGAAGATCTGCAAAGCCGAAGAAAAGTCGCCTTGGATGAAGGCTTGGTAGCCTTGTTGGAAGGGGCGGTGGGTGGCGCGTTTTTGGGCTTGGGCTTCGTCGCTGAGTCCGTCCCAGACTTCGTAGATATCAACGGCTTCGGTTTTGCCCTTGGCAGCGACGCGATCGATGTGCTGCATTTGGTAGCGTTGGGGATCGCGGAGACGATCTCGGGTGTGTCCTGTGATCAAGAGAGAGGCTCCGTATTCTTTGGTGAGTCCTTCGATGCGGGAGGCGAGATTGACGCTATCGCCGAGGACGGTGCAGCTAAGGCGGTTTTCGCTGCCGACGGTTCCAAGCATCAACATGCCGGTGTGAAGGCCGATACCGATGTGAACAGGGGCTTCATTTTCAGCGGAGCGTTCGGTGTTGTAGGCTTCGAGAGCTTTGAGGCAGCCGATGGCGGCTTGGAGGGCATCGTCGGGCTGATCGAAAAGGGCCATCACAGCATCGCCGATGTACTTGTCGATAAATCCGTTGTGTTGGGAGATCGGGGGGTCCATGGCGTTGAGGTAGCGGTTGACGAATTGCATGGTTTGCGCGGGGGTCATGCGTTCGACAAGCGATGTAAAGGACCGAACATCCGAAAAGAAAGTGGTCATTTCGCATTGGTTTTGGTCGCCGCGTTGGACTTGTCGGAGATCTTCGCGGCCAAGGTGGGCAAGGAATTCGACGGGGACAAAGCGTTGGATGGCGTTATTCATCTCGTTGAGTTGGCGGTTGCGGGTTTTGAGGTCAGCGAGCGTGCGGCGGTATTGGTTGGAAAGGGCGAAGGCAAGGGACAAAACGATGATACAAAAGGCCATTGTTGCGAGAGGAAGGGAGACATAGGGGAGCAGCTTTGCGCTGATGGCGTATTGCCACAGCAGCAAGACAAAAGCTGCGAGCATCCCGCCTTGGATGGTGCGTGCGTCGGGGTGTCCTTGCCAAGCGCGTTGGACGGTGTAGACCAACAAGCCCAGCAGTATCGCGGCAAAGAACAGCGAAAGCAGGAGATTGGGCAGGAGCGGTGCAAGGCGAGGCCCAAGTATCAGGCACGCCGCACCACTCACCAAGGCGATCCATTGGCAGATCTGCCACGCACGTGGAGGGCGCGTTTGATCGAGCGCACGGTAGGCGAATTCGATGGCGGGAAAGAACGCCAGAAAGGCCGTTGAGCGCGCAAGGATCCAGCCCCATTCGTCGTTGTAGAGCAAAAGCAGTTGCATCAGTGGTTTGCCTGCAACCCACGCAGAGAGGCAGAGCAAAAGCAGACCATACCAAAAATAGGCCGATAACTCGGCGCGTCCGCGATACAGATGGAAGTGGTAGATCGCCACAAGCACCAGCAAAGCCGCGACAAAGAGCGAAAGGATGTTCTGTTCGCGTTGGTGGTGTTGTTGTGTGAGCATTCGCTCTTTTAAAAAGCGATAAGGCCCGATACTGTAGGCGTCTCCGCCAAGGCGGATCTTTCCTCCGTAGTAGCGAAGCAACCAAGGCGGTTGCCAGACCCGCAGCGCAAGAACAAGGCGTTCTTTGTCAAAAGCATGGTTGGGGATACGAAACACCGCAGATCGAGGCGTTGCGCCATGTGGGTAAGGTGGCATCTTGCCGATCTGTCCGACGGGATGGCCGTTGACATACAGCTCGTATGCACTGCGGATGCGATCCAGCGCGATGCCAAGAGGCCAACGCTCTTGGGGAGAAAAGCCTTTGGGCAGCAGAACGGTTTGCCGATACCACACCACAGGATGCGCTCGGCTTGCTTTGTGCCGCTTTTCAAACGGGACGCGGACGGTGGACCAATGACGATCGTTGTAAGACGGATGGCTCCAACGGATATCGTCGCCTGCCCGATAGCGCCAAGAACCCGCAAGGGAATGAGGTTCAAACAAGTGCATGACTTGGATCGGCTTGGCAGATAAGGCCGATGGAAAAGATAGAAAAAACAACGTAAGCAGCCAAAGAGCCGAAAAAGCGGTGGTCTTTGAAGAAGAGAAGTCACGTTGTGGGCACATGGTCGATCCTCCGCGATGTTTCGATGGCTGCGTCATCCCGAAGAAGCCTCTTTTCCAAGGATCTCGTGGAGGGTGGCCAGCAGATCTTTGCGTTTCCAAAAAGCGGCGACAGCATCTTGGGCGATTTCTTCGAGATCATTGCGTGCTTGGCGGTGGTCGTGCCCGTCGAATAGGGCGGGATCGACACCGAGTTGCACGAATTTTTCGATCATCTTGTGAAGCTGTTCTTGGAAAGCCAGCAAGCGTTTTTTTTGCTGTGGGTTGGCTTGTGCAAGGGCTTGTTGGAAACGTTGTGCGGTCATGGCTCTCTCGGTCAATGGGGTGTCAAGAGGCGTCAGTCGGTGGTGGGGTATGGGCACTTCGCCCCACAAAAACGATCTGACTGCTTCGCTGCTCTCCAGAATGTAGGCGAAACAGACGATTGGGGCAAAGGTGCGGAAGGTGTCGATCTCAGAAATGGGAGGCGGCGTGGAGGGGGGGGTTGACATCCAAGGCGTCGCACGACAGGCTCACCGCGAAACAAAAACGCGGAGAAAAAAGATCATGACAAAACAACACGAGATCGTCGCGATCGAAGCGGACTTTAAGAAACGTTCAAAGCAAGAACAGACCGAGGTGTACAAGTGGATCCAAAAGTCGGATCAGTACTTTGGTTTGAACCGAGAATACCAAGCTTTCGAGGATGACGGTGAGCGGCTACCGCCCGAACACAAAAAGATCCAGCGCGAACTGCTCGATGATACGCAGGCATTTGATGATCTTTCGGTGCGTCTGTTGGATCTGATCGCCACCAAAGATATCACCAACACCAAAGCCTTTGCCGATCTGGTGGTGGATGGTGAAGTCTTGGTCGAGCGCGTGCCCGTCACGACGCTGCTTTCGATCGAAAAAGAACTTCACCATGTGCGGGCTTTTTATGGTGCGCTTCCAACGCTTCCGCTCGATACGCCTTGGACCAAAGACGAAGCAAGCGGCCATTACGTCTCCCCAGAAGTCGAGACGGTACGCACCAAAAAAGAGCAGATTCCGATCGTTTTGTACGATGCCACCAAGGAACATCCGGCCCAAACGCAGCTAATCACCAAGGACGTGAACGCTGGGGTCTGGCGTACACGCAAAACCTCCACAGCGATCCCCGAACCAAGCAAGCGCAAGCTCTTGGCCCGTATCGACAAGCTGATCGATGCCACCAAGCAAGCCCGCGAACGCGCCAACCAAACCGACGTCGATGACAAAAAAATCGGTGCGGCGATCTTTGGCTACATCCACCGCTGAGACCGTTGTTTTGGTGTATCCCGCCGCGTGGAACGTCGAAGTCTTCCAATGTGGAAATGTCGATCTTTCCCGCTGCGTGGCTTGTTTCACCCTGTTTTCGTTTGTTTCACCGTCTTGCACGAGAAAATAACATATTTTTTCGTGCTGCTTTGCGGTATAGAATTCTTCGTTGGGAGCGAAACTCAAACTCAAATTGAAGTGAAAGCACCCAAGCGCGCCGCTGTTGTAGGTTCGAATCCTACCCCCGCCATCTACGGCGGGGTAGCCCAACTGGATAGAGGCAGGCGTGGGGTGTCAAACTGAAAGTCTTGCTCCCAATCTGAAGGACCACCCGTCCTGCATCAACGAGAGTCGACCCAATAGGCGGCTACAGGTTCAAATCCTGTCCTCTCCTTTTGTATGGGGAGGTAGCTCAACGGTAGAGCAGCCTGTTTTAACCTGATCGGCTCCGAACGTGGCGGGACATAGAACGAGGTGGCATTGTTTGTTGCTTCGGCGACGAACGATGGCCCAGCCGCCACGGGTAGGTGTGTTGGGCCACTCCATGGAGCGTCCGTCCGTAGGGCAGGACGGCTTGGGTTGCGTCAAGGCGTGTGATCGTGTACACGACCGAGTGTGTTTTGGCGCGACTGGGGTTGCGGTTCGAGTCCGCGATGCTCCTAGAATCGGCGATTTTCAAACCATTTCCATTTTTTGCGTAGGCTTGGATGGCCAAACGGCGTTGTTGTGCGCTGTGTAGGCTATCCGAGCGGGAGTCATGCGGTCGATGTTTTTGTATGCTGGCACGATCTTGTTGAGCGCCTTTTTGTTGTTTATGGTGCAGCCGATTATCGCGAGGATGATCTTGCCTTGGTTTGGTGGGACTTCTGCCGTGTGGACAACGTGTATGTTGTTTTTCCAAGGCGCGTTGTTGTTGGGGTATCTGTATGTGGATTGGGGGGTGCGCAAACTATCGGCGCAACGGCACACACAGATCCACATCGGCTTGCTGTTGTTCAGTTTGCTGTTGCTGCCGATCTTGCCGAGTGATCGTTGGAAGCCCGATGCTTCGGGCGTTCCGACGATACAGATCTTGGTCTTGTTGGCGGTGTGTGTGGGCTTACCTTACTTTTTGCTTTCCACCACCAGTCCGTTGGTGCAGTCGTGGTATGTGCGCTCAAAGCATGGTGCGCTGCCCTATCGGTTGTTTGCGTTGTCGAACTTTGGCTCGTTGGTGGCGCTGTTGGGGTATCCGCTGCTGGTGGAACCCCAAATGAGCGCGTGGATGCAAGGGGTTTCGTGGTCTGTTTTGTACGGTGCGTTTGTGGTTTTGTGTGTTGTGACGGCTGTCTTATCGCTGCGCGCCCATCAGGCCGGTCACACAAGTACGCATACCGAAACACAAACCAAAGAAGCTGACGCGAACGCCGAAGCACAAACCAAACAAACAGATCTGCTCCACAACGGAAACCCCTCCGCAAAAGCCCAAGCCTCCAAAACAGCGGTTGCCTCCAAAACAGCCGAATCTGCCGGTAAAACAGATGCCTCCAAAACAGCCGAATCCTCGGGAAAAAGCGAGCTTCCGTTGGTGGTGCCGACGTGGGGGACGCGTGTGCTTTGGCTGGTGTATGCGGCGCTGCCGTCGGCGTTGTTGTTGGCGGTGACAAGCCATCTCACGCATGACGTGGCGACGGTACCGTTTTTGTGGATCTTGCCATTGGCGCTGTATTTGTTGACGTTCATTTTGTGTTTTGATGCGGATGGTTGGTATCGGCGGGAGATCTTTTTTCCGTTGTTGGTGGTGGTTCTTGGAGGAACCGCGTGGATGCTACACAGAGGGACGTTGGCGTTTACCTTGGTGTGGGCGGTTGTCGCGTACTCCACATCGTTTTTTGTGCTTTGCATGGTGTGTCATGGTGAGATGGTGCGAAGCAAGCCACATCCGCGTTATCTGACGACCTTTTATTTGATGTTGTCGGTGGGTGGGGCGGTGGGTGGGTTGTTTGTTGCGGTGATCTCGCCGCTGTTGTTCTCGGATTATCACGAGTTTCCGATCTTGTTGGTGGCTTGTGCGGTGGTGGCGGTGCTTTCGTTGTTGCGCGATCCTGCCTCGAGGTTTTTCAAGGCTTGGCGTCATCCTGTGATCGTGGTGATGCAGCTTGGTGTGATCGCACTTTGCGCATGGGGAGTGACCAAAGTGCGCAAGTCATGGGAAGGAAAGCTTTTGGTGCAGCGAAACTTCTATGGGGTGGTGCGCGTTGCGGATCACACATCCAAAAAAGATCCCGAGCAAAATTATCGTGTGTTGTATCACGGTGTCATTCGACACGGCGAGCAATGGTTGGACCCAAAGCGGCATCGTGAACTCGTGACCTTCTATTGTCCCAATACTGGGGCAGGAAGGGCGATCGAGCACCAGATGAAGAAGAAAACAGCCGTCAAAGTGGGTGTCTTGGGCCTTGGGGTGGGGACGTTGGCGGGTTATGCGCGGGCGGGCGATACGTACCGTTTTTATGAGATCAATCCCGATGTGATCGCCTTGGCCGAGCAAAAGTTTTACTATCTGTCAAGCACACGAAAGGCTGGTGCGCAGGTGCAGACGATCCCGGGAGATGCGCGACTTTCGATGGAGCGTGAACCGAAACAACAGTACGACGTGCTGGCGGTCGACTGCTTTTCAAGCGATGCGATCCCTGTGCATCTGTTGACGAAAGAAGCGGTGGCCCTGTATTTTTCGCACCTTCAAAAAGACGGCATCTTGGCGTTGCACATCTCCAACCGTTTCTTGGACTTGGCCCCTGTCATCAAGCGGATCGCCGAAGCCTTGGGCAAAGCCCATTACCAGATCGAAACCGACGATGACGACTACGAGATCTGCTTTGGCACAACATGGGTGTTGCTTGCCAACGATCCTGCCGTCTTCCAACAAGACGCCTTCAAAAAGGCAGGAGAGCCGATCGCCTCCAAGAAAAAAGCCAGTCTGTGGACCGATTCGTATTCGAGTCTATTCGAGGTCTTGATGCGATAGAGAACCAGCGACCACAACGGTCAGGGGATGGGTTGGAGATCGGCGAGTTTTGTGATGAGGGTGGGGTGGAGCCAAGGGGCGGAGATCAGCACAAACGACGGATGCACCGAGGCCCAAGGCCGCCCCGCCCAATCGGACGCGATACAACCGGCTTCTGTGGCGATCAGCATCCCTGCGGCAAAGTCCCAGATCTCGTCTCCTGAACACACGAAGGCATCGACTTCTCCGCGTGCGGCATAACAAATCTCCAACGCGCTTGGTCCGAGCATCCGCAAAGAAGCTTCGGGAACGAGGCGGCGTGCTGCTTCTGCAAACCGCGCCCGATCTTCGGAGGCATAGCCGTGATTGAGAAATAGCGCGGGTTGTTTGGTGCGGATATTCGAGCGTTGGAGAGGCTTTTCGTTGCAAAAGGCTCCGCCGCCTTGCACCGCACAAAAGATCTCGTCTCGAAGCGGATCCAGTACCACTCCAAGCAACACTTCCGAACCCCGAAGCAGCGCGATCGAGATCGCAAACCAAGGCAGTCCACGCGCAAAATTCGTGGTCCCATCGAGCGGATCGACAATCCAATACGGCGTCGTTGCATCAAGCCCATCGGGCGAGCGCTTCGATGGATTCTCGGTGGAATGGTCGGTGGGTGGGGCGTTTGTGGGCTGATAGCCTGAGAGGGAGGAGAGGTGGTGGGAGAAGCCGCTTTCTTCGCTGAGGATCGGGTGGGTGGAGTGAGCGCGGAGGTGGTGGAGGATCGCTTGTTCGGCGGCGGTATCGGCTTCTGTGACGAGGCCCTTGCTATCGCCCTTGGCATCGGACTTTTCGTGGATGTCTCGTAGATTGCCAAAGTGGGATCGCAAGATCGGTGCGGCTTTTTGGGCGGCTGCACAAGCGATGGAGAGGTCAGTAGGAGAGGAGTGCATCGTCGTGGCCTTCGGGGAGGATGATTTGGATCGATTCGAGTTGCCAGATCTCGCGGGCGTATTCGGCGATGGTTCGGTCGCTTGAGAACTTGCCTGCGTTGGCGATGTTGTGGATCACGCGCTTCATCCATTGGCTGCGGTCTTTGTAAACGGCTTCGGCTTGTTGTTGGCAGTTGCGATAGCTTTCAAAGTCAGCGCAGATCAGGTAGTGATCGATGTGTGTGAGGTTGTGCATCAGGGCGTGGTAGCGGTCGGGTTCATCGGGGCTAAAGAACCCCGAACGGACGAGGTGGATGGCATGGCGCAAGGCTTCGCTTTGTTCGACGTGATCGCTGGGGCGGTATCCTGCGTGGCGGATCTGTTGGACTTCTTGGGCGTCGAGACCAAACAAGAAGAAGTTGTCAGCTCCGACTTCTTCGCGGATCTCGATATTGGCCCCATCCAGCGTGCCGATGGTCAACGCACCGTTCATTTGGAACTTCATGTTGCCTGTTCCTGAGGCTTCTTTGCCGGCGGTGGATATCTGTTCGGACAGATCGGCAGCAGGGATCAAGCGCTCAGCCAGAGAGACGCTGTAGTTGGGGACAAAGATCATCTTGAGTCGCTCGTTGGTTTTGGGATCTTGGTTGATGGTGTTGGCGACGTCGTTGATGAACTTGATATGAAGCTTGGCGAGGGTGTAGCCCGGGGCGGCTTTGCCGGCAAAGATGACGGTGCGTGGGACGAGATCAGCCTCTGGATTGAATTTGAGGTGTTGATACAGCGCGATCACATGGAGGCAATTGAGCAGTTGGCGCTTGTATTCGTGCATCCGCTTGATCTGGACATCAAACAGCGAATGGGGGTTGAGTTGGATCTGCCAGTTTTGACGGACAAATTGAGCGAGCGATTGTTTGTTTTGTTGCTTGATCAGATGGAGTTGTTCTTGGAAGGCGGCATCCTCGGCCCATGATTCGAGCTTTTTGAGATCTTCGAGATGCGTAACCCAACCTGTTCCGATCCGGTCGCTGATGGCCTTGGAAAGCAGAGGGTTGCATTGCAACAACCAACGGCGCGGTGTCACACCATTGGTTTTGTTGTTAAAACGAGTGGGCCAAAAATCCGCAAAGTCCCGCAGAACCGACTGTTTGAGCAAGTCGGTGTGCAATTGGGCCACGCCGTTGACGCTGTGTGAACCCACCACAGAAAGATGCGCCATCCGCACGCTCTGTTCGGGTCCATCGCCGATGATGCTCATGCGCTTTTGTAGGGCTTCGTCGTGGGGGGCTGCGATCTGGACTTGGCGCAAGAAACGCCGGTTGATCTCGAAGATGATCTGCGTGTGGCGGGGCAAGAGCTTTTGAAACATCGAAAGCGGCCATTGTTCGAGCGCTTCGGGCAAAAGCGTATGGTTGGTATAAGCAAAGGTGCGTTGCGTGATATCCCAAGCGCGATCCCACGGGATCTGCTCTAGATCCACGAGAACCCGTTGAAGCTCAGCGATGGCGATCGAGGGGTGTGTATCGTTGAGTTGGATCGCGACTTTGTCGGGGAAATGGTCGAAGGTATCGTTGTGGTGTTTGTAGCGTCGGATGATATCTTGAATCGAACAACAAGCAAAGAAATATTGCTGCTTGAGTCGTAGCTCTCGTCCGTCTGGTGTGTCATCTTTTGGGTAAAGAACCTTAGAGATACTTTCGCTGATCGCTTTTTGCTCGACTGCGCGGCGATAATCGCCAGCATTAAAGAATTCCAGATCGAATTGGCTGCTGGCGCGGGCCGACCACAAACGCAACGTGTTGACGGTGTTGTTTCCGTATCCTGCGATCGGGGTGTCGTACGGTACGCCCAAGACCTGTTGCCCCCCGACCCATTGCGGGATGTAGTGGCCTGATTTGTCCCATGTTTCTTGGACATGCCCGTAAAATTGGACGCTCACCGTGTATTCAGGGCGTGCGATCTCCCACGGGTTGCCATACAACAGCCACTCGTCGGGAAGTTCGACTTGCTGCCCATCGCGGAAGGTCTGGCGAAAGATGCCAAATTCATAACGGATGCCGTAGCCCACTGCAGGCAAACCAAGCGTCGCCAACGAATCCAGAAAACAAGCCGCCAGTCGCCCCAAACCGCCGTTGCCAAGGCCGGGATCGGGTTCTTGTTCGAGCGCATCGGAGAGCGACACACCATAAGCGCGCAAGCCCTGTTCGGCGATATCATACAACCCAAGGTTGAGGATGTTGGAAAGCAACGAACGCCCGACCAGATACTCCGCAGAAAGGTAATACAAACGCTTCGGGACTTTTTGGTGGTAGGTCTTGTTGGTGTGCATCCAGCGGTGCATCAAGCGGTCGCGAACGGTGTGGGCAAGCGCAAAGTACAGGTCAAGGGGGGTCGCTTCGTTGAGGATCTTGGACTGCGTGAAATGAAGGTGATCCAGTACCGCCCGTCGAAGAGTCTCGGGCGACATCCCCGTCCGATCGTCTTCCACTCGGATCTCGATCTCTTTGGCTTCGTGCTCTTTGTGCTTTTTGTGGTTGCTCATCGTTCTCCCGCTCTGCTCGTTGAGTATCTTTGGACCGCCCCCCTCTGGAGCGGTCTTCTCGTACCCGCTTCTTTAACGCGAAACCCTCCTCCTGCAAAGAGGCTCACTCTTTGTCTACACAGTGCTTCTGTGGTGTCAGACTGAGCCTTCTCGATGCGGTAGTTGCGGTGGTTCGGCGCCTTGGCGCAGCATCCAAAGGGCTTGGGGGAGTACCAACCAAAAACCCGAAGCAGGCATCATCACAACCCCGACAAGGGACAAGGCCAGAAGAGACCACGCAAACCCCCGTGGGATCGTGGTCATCGACAACAGAAGCTGCCCCCACATCATGATCGCAAAGCCTGAAAATAAAAACCAAAAGATCGCCATCCGATCAAAGTGCGGATCCACCGCGTTGAAAAAGCCGCTCCATGCGATCTTTTTGAGGATATCAAAACCCATCCCCACACCGACTGCGTTGTGCAAGATGCCTGTCGCGATAAGCCATTGCCCGCTACGCTTGTTCGAAGCGCTCATGTTTTTCTCCTACGAAGACTGACTGGTTGGATGGTTGGTGGGGTGCTACCCCACGCCCCGCGCCCTTAGCGCGGCTCCCTTGACCCCGTATTGGCGAAGAGAGCACAGGTTTTCAAAACAACAGCGGCACCGCTTGGATTGCCCCGAACACGGGGTTTTTGGCAACAAGCCACACCGATGCTCCTTGCAACGAATGCTCTACAAGTTTGCGAGGCTCTTGGCTAAACGCCAAGGCACGCTCTTGTCAACGGGCGAGTTTCTTTTTTGCCTGTTGTGAAGGGTTCTTTTGTCAAGTGGAGCCTGTGTGTTCTTGATGAACATTTGGGGCTGCTTGACTTCGGTGGAGGGGGCCGTTATGCACGAGGATTGCGTTTTTTCGCTGGTTTGGTTGGAAAGAGCAACGAATGTGGGAGTCGAATGGGCCAGTCACCTGAATACAAAGCCGTCGATCTTTTCTGTGGGGCGGGTGGTTTATCTTTGGGATTGCACTGGGCGGGTTGGAAAGTCGAAATCGCGGTGGAGCAAGACTCTGCTGCGTCCACTACGTATCGTCATAATTTTCCGGGAACGATGTTTCTCGAAAAAGATGTTCGAGATGTCTGCTTTTCTGATTACAAAGGGATCGATTTAGTGGCGGGAGGGCCACCATGCCAACCTTTCTCCGTCGCGGGCGAGCAACTCGCTGAAAACGACCCTCGAGATATGGTTCCCGCGTTTGTTCGGGTGGTGCGGGAGATCCGTCCGAAGTCCTTTTTGATGGAAAATGTGCCGGGCTTGTTAACAGCAAAGCACAAAACCTACACTTCTTCTGTCGTTCGCATGTTTCGATCTTTGGACTACGAGGTTCGTGTCTGCGTCTTTGACGCTGCTGACTACGGCGTACCACAACACCGAGAACGCGTCTTTTTTTTGGGGCTGCGCCACGATATGGAAGTGCCCTTCCTTTTGCCTGAACCTGAGTACGGAAAAGGGAAGGCACATCCTCACGTCACCGTCCGAGAAGCTTTGTACGGAACCCCCGCAGATACGCCAAACACAGCCAAGGTGACGTACTGCAAAAATCCTGTGCTACGCCCGAGTCCTTGGGCGGGTATGCTTGTGAATGGTGGTGGGCGCCCCATCCATTTGGATGAACCATGTCAGACCATTCCTGCAACGGCAGGCGGAAATCGAACGCATATTGTGGATGAAAAAGGCGTATTGCGCGAATACCACCGTTATTTGATGGAGGGAGGTCAGCCGCGTGTCGGTGAGGTCGAAGGTGTTCGGCGTCTCACTGCGCGAGAATCTGCACGAATACAGTCTTTTCCCGATACCTTCCGTTTTTTGGGCGCGAAAAGTTCTATCTATCGGCAGATCGGAAACGCGGTTCCTCCGCTTCTTGCAAAAGCTGTGGGGCTTGCCTTAAAGCGATCTTTGCTTCGAGTCTCGCAACCACCAACTCTCTTTACAAAAAGCAAGGCAGCGTAAAAAAGACGCATTCGTAGCACTCCAAGCGACAGAGCCGTTGTTTTGAAAAACCTGTGATCTCTTCGCCGATACGGGGTCTAGGGGCGACCGTCCCTTGTGGGGTCTGGGGCAAAGCCCCACAAACACAAACGAACTGCGTAAGCCCTATAGGAAGATATATTCGATGCAAATATCAGAGCTTTTGAAGGGGGCAGAGTTTGGAGAGGATGACTTGGGCCCAGAGTTGTGAGCCGCAGGTGGTCATGTGGATGCCGTCGCTGGTGTGAAAGGGATTGCAGGTGGTTTGTTTGGAGATCTCGTCGATGGAGGGGAGGATGTGGCAAAGGACGCGGGTGTTTTGTTGAAAGACTTCGCGAGTCCAGCGCTCCATGTCACGGCGGTTTTGGAGTTGTGAGGTTGGGGAATAGGTGGGAGTGACCCAAAAGCACAGACTACTTTGGGGCATTTGATCGAGCATGCGTTGGATGCGGCTTTTGACGTAGCTTTCGGAGAATCCGATGCTATTGGCTCCGAGCTGGATCAAAAAAGCGTTGGGTTTGTGGACTTCGATGCGGCGTTGAAAGACCGATTTGCTTTGGTTGGTGATACCTGCGCAGATCGTCGGTCCATCGGTGTTTTTGGGGGCTGTTCCATTGGTGTAGATCAGCGCGGCAGCGCAGAGCCAATCTTTGGAAGAACCCGATAGTTCGGACCAATGGCGAGCGGCAGAGGAAACGAGGGTATAAGAAAAGACGGTGTTGTTTTGAGAGCGGGGTTGGGGGCAATATTTGGCGGGGTTGCGCAGCGCGTCGATCATGGTCTGCGCGAACTTTGTTCCCGAAGATTGGGAGTCGCCGATATAAAGGACGGTGAGGCTGGTGGGGGTAGGCTCGGGAGTCGGTTCGGGCTGTGCTTCGGGGGCGAGTTCAGGTAAAGGCTCAGCCATGGGTTCGGGTTGTGGTTCGGGCTGTGGTTCGGGCGTGATCTCAACGACGGATTCAGGGGCGAGTTTTTCGGGAGAGGGTGGTTCAGGGACATATTGTTCTTGGGGGTCGGAAGCGTCTGCGCTCTCGGGCGTTGTGGCATCTTGGGGAAAGGTGGTTTCAGTGCTTTTTTCTGGAGATGGCGGACTATCGGGGAGGATGATCAGTTCTCCCGTCGGGAGAGAAGGAGAGTTGTGGCAAGCCATCCAAGAAGAAGACAACAAGAAGGCAAGAGAGCAGAGCGCGAGCCAACGCAACATGATCGGTCCTTATTTTAAGGTTTTTTCTTGTCTTGTGCGCCAACACGAGAGATGGCAGAAGAAGGCGGAGGAGGCGGAGGCGGAGGCGGCGGTTTGATGGCGGGGTTGCTCGTTGTCTCACGAGGGCGTTGTTGGGTAGAAGGCGACGAAAACGGCGGTGCAGCGGGTTTCGGCGAATAGGCGGAAGACTGCACAGGACGTGGCGGAGGAAGCGGAAGCATCTCTGCGCCTTGTGGGGCGAGCATGGTGGCGTCGCCTTCGTCTTCGTTGTCGTCGTAATAGTCCGATTCATCGACGAGATCCGCGAGTAGCGCATCGGACTCTGCATAAGGGTTGCTTTGGGGCGCGGAGGGAAAGGCAAAGGGGTTGGATGGAGGTTGCGCGGCGGGTTTGGGAGAGGCCGAAACAGGTGGATAAGAGCCTGTCCGATGTGCTTGTGGAGAAGCCGAAGCAGGTGGGTAAGAGCCTGTGTGATGTGCTTGTGGAGATGTTGAAACAGGTGGATAAGAGCCTGTCTGATGTGTTGGTGCGTAAGTGGGAAGAGGTGGGTGAGAGCCTGTCTGGTGTGATGTGGAGGAGGCCGAAGGAGGTTGGGGCGGATAGGTGTAGGCTGTGGGAGATTGGGTTGGATAGGTGTAGGTTGTGGGAGAGTGGGGTGGATAGGTTTGGATCTGGGGGGGCGTGGTTGTGCGCTGAGCGTTTTGGGGAGAGTGATGGGGAGGGCGGAACTCTCCCGTGTGGGGTCTGTGGTGTGCGTCTGTTTGGGCTTGAGGAGCTTGGGGGGCTTGAGGGATGTTGTAGGTGCCTGTGCGCGCCTGTGGCGATGGGGGGATGTTGTGTGTGCCTGTGCGCGCCTGTAGCGTGTTGTGTCCTTCGTTTTGAGGCGAAGGAGCGGAACGGGTGGGGGCGGGAGCAGGTCGTTCTTGTGCGCTGCTATAAGAAGATCGCTTTGCGGTTTGTGGGTTGGCGGGGGCTGGCGGGTTGTGAAAAGGTGCGGAGGCTTGTACACGTTGTTCGTGGGGAGGGGTTGCGCCGACGTAGTGGGGGGCGGTTTCTTGGAAGGAAGCTGCGGAGGAATGGAAGGCTGCAGCATGGGGCGTGGGGGCGGGAGTGGTGGGTGGATGGGCGTTGTGG
>CAUJFU010000305.1 GCA_963169055.1 Myxococcota bacterium | reverse complement strand
GCACCCGTTTCGATATCTGCGGGTTTGGTGGCACCGCTTACCGTATCACCACGCACACCGGGATCGGTTTTGGTGATCTTGAATTCGATAAAGGTTGGGAGTTCGATATCGATGGCGACGCCGTTGTAGAAGAGTAGATCGCAAGCCGTGTTTTCTTTGAGGAAACGTGTGGAGTCTCCGAGGTTTTCTGCGGGGACGTGGGTTTGTTCGTAAGTTTCCATGTCCATGAACACTTTGTCTTCGCCCTCGGTGTAGAGGAATTGCATTTTCTTGTTTTCGAGATTGGGTATCCCGACTTTTTCGCCGCTTTTGAAGGTTTTTTCGAGGTTGTTGCCTGTGAGCAGGTTTTTCAACTTTGTGCGGACAAATGCGTTGCCTTTTCCGGGTTTTACGTGTTGGAAATCGGTGATATTGTAGGGTTCCCCATCGATCTCAATTTTGAGGCCCTTGCGAAACTGGTTTGTCGAGTACATAGAAAGTTCTCCTTGGGGTAGAGGGGGGGTGCAACGCAACGCGAGACGACAGGCGGCACCCACGATACAGAGAGGAGTGCTGAAACGCAAGATGCAAGTTGGAATAGTTGCTCGCCTTCGTATGAAGGTGTTGATTGGTATGAAGATTTTTGATGTGGATAAAAAAATGTCCAAAGGGGAGATCGAAAATAGCGGAAGGATCGATATTAAGACAGCATTTCGCTGCGCAGATGGTGGGAGGCTACACGCAGGAGATAGCGGCCTTTACCGGTGTTTCCTTCGGGGGAGAGGGTAAGCAAGATAAAGTAGTCTTCTGTGAGGAAGCGGAAGATCGCGATCAGATGCTCCGAGCGGATCAAAAATTCAAAGGGATCGCCGAAGTTGGCTTGGCGGGCGACAGTCATCATTTGATGGAAAAGGGCTGTGTATTCGATACCGAAGTGGGCCGAATCAAACGATACTTCGTGGTGTGGGTTGTGGTAAGCGTCGATGGCGAGGCCGTCGCGGCCCATTAAGATACAGGCGATGCCGCCTTCGACATGTTCCACGGTGTGCTGCAATACCTGCTGAAAACCCATAGCGTGCTCCACGTATGATTTGCGATACAACGAAAGAGAAAAAGAGCTGAGTGTTTCCAAAGAAAGAGGGGCGGATCAGTTTCCACTTTCCGTTGCACATTTGCCGTTGAGTCCGGCACATTTATCGAGTTTGGCTCCATCAGCAAGTATACATCCTGAACAGCCCTTGCAGACCGTGACAGGGATACGTAACACGCTGGTTTCCACCTTTGATCCCCACCCCGTCGTGCCGAAGGCTTGGATGTTGAGAATCATTTCGAAGCTTTGGGAACCTGAATTGAGTTCTTGGGCGTTGACGATGGCGCTGGCCATGGTGGGAGGCATAAAGGAGTCGAGTAATTTGTCGGAGGTTGTGTTGGGATCTTGGTTGATGGCTGTTCCTTGTCCGCCCCCGATGGTGTTTGCTTGGATCTTGGGTTCGATGCGGAAATACACTTTTTGTTCGAGGGGAGAGCCTTTTGGGAGCAAGTTGGTGTCTTGGGGAAGCGTAAAATTGCTTGGGTATTCATAAAAGTACACAATTCGGTCGATCAGGACAAAGTTGCTTTCAGGCATCAAGCGAGAAGAATCGCTACTGAAGGCGAGTTGGCTGAAGATGCGCAAGATCAAAGGAAGCCGAGGCGCGAGTTGAATGACCGTTGTGGGGTTACCTGTTGCGTCAAGTTGTGTGGCTTGGAGATCGATAACGACGCGTGTGGAGGAAACGTTGCCCGCGCCTGTTGCGGTGTCGCTACAAACCAGCGGATTACCCCATTGGAGGCTGAGCGGGACAGGTTGACAGGCTGAGATGTGAGTTGCGCTCAAGGCCAAAAAAGCTATCCAAAATGCGAGCCATCGCCGAGATGCGGGGCGCAAGCGCGAAGAAGTCATTGTTGGTTTCATGATCCTTGTCTTCCTCCGAGCGTTTTGGCGCGGTTGATAATGCGAGGAGTTACGAAGATCAACAGTTCCGCGCGGTCGTCGTTGTAGGTGTAGTTTTTAAACAATGCTCCCAAGATGGGGATGCTTCCTAGGAAAGGGACTCGGTTTTCGCTTGCGCCGGTACGACGGGAATAAATTCCACCGATGACCATCGTTTCGCCGTCTTTGATCAGCATATTGGTGCGTGCTGTTTTGGTCGAGATCGCAGGTCCGCTTGCTCCACCCCGCGAAAAGTCGGGGGCGTTGTTGGTGACGTTCATCGTCAAGAACACTGAACCATCGGTGGTGACCTGCGGCGTTACTTGAAGGCTGAGCGTGGCCGCGACAAATTGAACGTTGGTTCCTGCAGCCGAAGCTGTGGAGAAAGGAATTTGAAGCCCTTGTTGGATGTTGGCGGACATATTGTGGAGCGTGACAATTTTGGGAGCAGAGATGATTTTGACGTCCCCTGCGGACTCTGCGGCACTCAAGCGCAAACTAAGATCAAAAGCACCCGTCAAGCTACCAAAGAAGAAGTTAACGGCTGTACCACGGCCCCGCCCGGTGGATGCAGGAAAGTTGACGATGTAGTTGGGAGTTCCGAAAGTTCCTTCCGCGCCGCCACCTCCCTGATCAGCAACCCCACCCCGGATACCGACAGGGTTGGGAAAGAGCAAGCCTGTGGAATTCCCTGTGAGAGGGCTAAAGAGCAAACTCCCACCCCATTGAATACCAAATTGCTGTTCAAAGTTGACGTTCGCCTCGACGATGCGGGCTTCGATCAATACTTGCGGGGTTTGGGTATCAAGGCTACGAACAAGTCCTTCGGCGCGTAGTAGAAAAGGGACAAAGTCTTTGACCACAAGAACGTTTGTGCGTGTATCGATCGTCACTTGCCCTTTGGGGCTGAGGACGTTTCGGACTTGTTGGGCCATGGCGGGGGCTTGGGCGTAGTTGACGGGGATCAGGCGAATTTTCTGGGGTTGCGCAAGCAATCGAGTGCGCAAAAGGCGTTGTCGCTGCTCGGATTCTTGGCGCAGTTCATCGAGGGTGGCGATGCGGAGGATGTTGCCCTCTTTTTCTTGTCCAAGCTTGAGTGTTTTCAGGACGATATCAAAGGCTTGATCCCAAGGGACGTTGCGTAGTTTGAGGCTGACACGACCTTTTACTGCGTCCGAAGTGATGATATTAAGTCCACTGATCTCCGCGAAAAGGTTCAACAAGTTGTGGATTTCTGTTTTGCGAAAATACATGGAGATTCGGCGGCCTGTATAACGCTTTTGCGGTCGTTGTCGTGCGAGCGTTGCGAGGACATCCGAAGACATTGGATCGCCTGTTGCGCCGCCGCCTCCGGCGGCTTGCCCGACTTGTTTGGGGTGGTATGTGATGCGGTAGTTGCTGATTTGTGGGGAGGATGCTTGTGGCGGGATGGGGAAGCGCCATTGGAGAGTGTCTTGTTCGAGATGGATGGTGCTGCGGGCGTGTTGCGCGAGTTGAGCGATCAGGCGCACGCCACGCTTGGTCGGCAAGAACTCGATCTTTTGGAGGATGCCGCGAAATTCGGATGTATCGATCGGCTGCTTGAGTCGGGGTGGAAGGGCGATTCCTCCAAGGTCCAGCGTTACAAGGAGTCCGTTATGGCGGAGTTTGGCTTGGGGAGGGAGGCCGCGAAAACGCAACATCACGATAGAGGTAGTCGTGGTTTCGCCAAAGCCGATATCGTCGAGTTGACGGGCGTGCTTTGGGTCTAGGGATAGATTTCGTGCGTAAGCCCGAACGACGGGTTGATTGGGGCGCGTAAACAAGATCTGGATGTGATTTTCGGTTTGTTTGATCCGAAAAGCTGGCAAGGGTTGTTTGTTGCAGCTATCAAGAACGATTCGAACTTTTTTGGCGAACCGACCAAAGCGAATGCGGCGAACAGGAAACGAACGGCAATCGAGAGTGTGCGCTTGGCGCGGTGCGTTTCGGACCCCGTAAAGGTCCACGATGGCGCGCAGGGAGCGGCGAAGTGTATGTGTTTTGTACCGTTGCACTGTGCCGTTGGTTTGAAAAGAGAGCACGTCTTCTTGGCTACGTTTGAGATCGAGTTGGACGGTACCCGCCCACGGGGTCGTTGGGCGAGCAGATGGAGCAACAGAGCGACGTCCAAAAGCACGCACAGAAGAAATGGAAGTCTTCCCTGCCAACACGACGTGTAACCGTTGTTTTTTTCGCAAGACGCGCCAAGTGAGCGGCTGGCGTAAGAATAAAACAACCCGACTAATTGGTTCATCGACACTGTCGAGAAATTGAACCTGCACAGAACGCAAGGGACCGTCCGTGATCGTATAATGACCTTGTAGGTGTTTGGCTTCAAGACCCTTCACATCCAAAACCAAGCGGAGAGGATTGGTTCGTTGGAAAGAGGTATAACGAAGCTCGTGGATACCCTCAAGAACCAGAAGCGTCTGTTGGGAGCGATTCTCCAGCGAGAGCTTGGCACGTTGAAGGGGGGCGGGTGGAGATGCAAACGTGTTGAGGGAACAGAGGGCATAGAGCGCGAGGGCTAGGGGCGCGATGAACTCTGGCCGCTTCCACAACTTCCTCTTCATCAAATAAAGTCTCCTCTAGGAGAGGGCGAAAGCGTTCCTCGTGATCGGGAGGAAAGGTACGCCCACAGGTTGAAAAACAAAGAAGGGGGAGAAGTTCTTGGTACATCTTCTCTTTCGCTTGCCCCTGTTGGATGTGTTTTGCGTTCAAAGAGCAAAAACGTGATCCGCTTATTCGACACCTGCACCGCTTTGGCGAAAAAGGCGTTTGGTTCGGCTGCGGGTGTCTGTTGCTGTCTGATCGGTGGTGGTTTGCCCATCGCTGCCGAGGAGGATCTTGCGCCCCCCAATCTCGACGGAGCCTTCGATCTTTTGCTTGTTGCGGCTGATTCGGAGTGTCACAAGGTTGACGATACGCTTTCCTGTGACGTCTCGGTATATCTCCGAAACGGTGATGCTATCGGGATGGATACGTGTGATCCTGCCGTTGTTTCGGCCCACTAGCGTTCCGCGTCGGGCAATATATCCGCGATTTCCTTCGGGAACCTCGATCATCGCCATCGGATTGGCTACGCCAGTAATGGTCGCGACAACGCGCAAAGCATCCAATTCGTAGCGTTCGAGAGGAGTGGGTACCCGCTTGGGGAGCAACACAGGCGTTGGAGTGGGTGTGCCGGAAGCCGCTTGGGTTTGGGGGGCGGGTGTGTTCTCTCGGTTGGAAACATGGTGCGAACGAAAAGGATCGCGTTTTTTGACGGGCGAGTACACAAATTTGACAGTTGTTTGGGGCGCAATGGGCTTCGAGCGCGCAATGGGCTTCATCGGTGGGGGTCGATATTCTTCATCGAACTGGATGCGAAGATCGTCGTTGCAGCCAAGAAGTGTCCAACTGAGAGAAACAAAAAGAGTCCATCGAAGGATTGATTTCATCGGGCTTCTCCGCATGGAGATGTTTTGGACCACGTTACACGAGAGAGCGCGGGGTGTCTAATTCTGTGCGCGTGGTGGTTTGCATAGCGCTCAACGTTTTTGGGGTGCTTTCTGTTGTTCGATGTATCGGTACGTGGTCAACAGAAAGGAGGATTGCAAAAGGATTTTTTGGTTTCGCAGTCGGGGTGTATTAAAGTCGAAGTTGGAGACGCTCACGATGCGATCGAGATGGCTGACTTTGTCGAAGAAGACCATCAGTTCGTAAAAGGTACCCAAAGCGCGCATTTGTGTGGGGACCTCTTCGTAGTAGGTTTTGCGAAGAGGGCGCGAGGGGTTGAAGAGGGTGATCTCAAGCCCAGACTTGTTTGCAAGATCGTCGATCTTTCGAAGAAGGTTTGGGATTTCACTTGCCGTAGGAAGCAGTGTTCGCACTTTTTTGCGTTCTTCTTCGAGTCGTTTCACTTCTTCTTTCCACAACGGGAGGTTTTGAGCCGTCGTTTGAAACTGGGTGCGTTGTTGTCGCTTTTGTTTAAAGGTCGACAAGAGCGCACGGTATTTGATCTCTTGTTCTTGGTAGTACATAAAGTAATAAGCGGCGATCGCAAGGCTCCAAAGAAAGACCAACGCGAAGGTTTTGATCGCGATATGGAGATTGGTCCATTGTTCCATGACTTGGTTCATGCGTAATTCCTCGCGGTGGGGGTGGGTTCAAGAAGCGCTACCGATCCGGCAATCAAAGCGAAATTCAACGGCTGACTCGCTCTGACTCATGCCTTCAGCGCGAAACTCTCGACGCATGGTGCTATGCAGGTTGACGTTTGTGATAAAGGGAGAGGCTTCAAGGTATTTCAGAAAGTTAGCAACCCATTCGTTTGTCTCTGCAAAACCAGCGATCGATACATCGTTTCCTTGACTTTGTATGATGTTGGTTAGCCACACTTTTTTGGGGATACGGATGCTGATCTCGTCAAGGAAACGAACAGGCCCACGACGAGAGTTGTTAAGATCTCGGATGATCTTGAGCTGTCGCTCAAGTTCTGCTTTTTGTCGTTTGTATTCTTCGATCAGCTTGATGGCTTCTTGGAGGCGCTTGATGGCAGCGTCTTCTTGGCGGATTTTGTCTTCTGCGTAAAGCAGACGGGCTTCAAAATCGCTCCAGTAGAAATTAACTGCTGGGAGACTGCTTAGCGCGAGCAGAAAAAAGATCACCAAACTGATCATCGCACCCGCGTTGCCGCCACCACCACCGCCGCTTGTGGATTTCGTTGGGAGTAAGTTGATCCGAATCATCGTTCTGCTGTTCTCCTTAATGCGAGACCTGTCGCTACCGTGGCCATGGGGGCTACTTCGCGAAGATATTCCAAGTTGAAACGGTTTCCGTCCACTTCGATGTTTTTGAAGGGGTTGATGATCTCCACAGGCACGCCGAGTTTTTGTTCGATGATGCGGTACAACGAAGGTACTTTTGCGGTCCCGCCACTGAGATAAATGCGGGAGATGGGACCTTCTGCACTATTGGCAGAATAAAAGTCAAGAGAGCGTTGGATTTCTGCTGCGACATTCTCGGATACACCGTACATTACGCGCTCGACTTCTTGAGGAACCACCGCGTCAGAGTCC
>CAUJFU010000304.1 GCA_963169055.1 Myxococcota bacterium | reverse complement strand
GTAGCCGGGCTGCGAATCTTCCACCGCCCGGTACACGCTCCCCTGCGGGAGGGTGAACAGGATGCCGTCGGCGTCCGTTTCGGTCAGGCCGCTGAACGTGGCACCGGCCACATCAACGTTGTTCAACGTGATCTTGCCGCATCTGCTTTCTCTCCGTGTTATGTTTCTGCCCGCCTCGGAAAAGTGAATCTCTCTTATCCGAGAGAACAAGTGCGAAAACGGCTTTTTCGTCAAGCATTCGCTTCTACTCGTACAAAACAACGGTACGGATGGACTTTCCATCGTGCATCAGATCAAAGGCGTGGTTGATCTGCTCAAAGGGAACGGTGTGTGTGATCATCTCGTCGATTTTGAGTTTGCCGTTCATGTAATCATCGACAAACCCGGGAAGCTCGGAACGCCCCTTGACACCGCCAAAAGCAGACCCCATCCACACGCGGCCCGTGACGAGCTGAAAAGGCCGCGTGGAGATCTCTTCGCCTGCCCCCGCCACACCGATGATCACCGACTTGCCCCAACCTTTGTGCGCACATTCGAGCGCGGCTCGCATCAACGTCACACTTCCCACGCACTCAAACGAATAATCGACCCCGCCCCCCGTCATCTCGACGATCACTTGTTGAATCGGCTGATCGTAATTTTTCGGATTGACAAAGTCTGTCGCTCCCAACTGACGGGCAAATTCAAACTTGCTCTCGTTGATATCCACAGCGATGATCCGCCCCGCCTGTGCCATCGCTGCCCCTTGGATCGCGCTCAAGCCCACACCACCGAGGCCAAAGACCGCCACCGTTGCACCTGCCTCGACTTTGGCTGTACGCAAAACCGCCCCCAATCCCGTCGTGATCCCACACGCCAACAAACACACTTTGTCCAGCGGCGCTTCTTTGCGAACCTTGGCCAACGCGATCTCTGGCAACACCGTGTACTCGGAAAAGGTAGACGTCCCCATGTAGTGAAAAAGCGTCTGACCATTTTTGCTGAAGCGACTGGTTCCATCGGGCATCAAGCCCTTGCCTTGGGTCAAACGGATGGCTTGGCAAAGATTGGTCTTGCCCGACGTACAAAACTTGCACTTGCCGCACTCTGGGATATACAGCGGGATCACATGATCGCCCACAGCGACCGAGTGTACGCCTTTTCCAACTTCGACCACGATCCCCGCGCCTTCGTGTCCCAAGATCGACGGAAAGATCCCTTCGGGGTCCGCCCCCGAAAGCGTGTACGCATCGGTATGACAAACCCCTGTGGCCTTGATCTGAACCATCACTTCGCCTTCTTGCGGGCCTTGGAGATCGACTTCTTCGAGGGTTAGCGGGGCTTTGGATCGATAAGCAACAGCAGCACGCGTCTTCATGCTTTGGGATCTCCTTATGCGATATTCAGTGAGAAGTGTACACCAAAGGTCAATGCGATCCGTTGTAAACGCCCTATTGTCGGGCAGCTAAAGGGATCTGCCCCTACGTTTTGCGATCGCATACCCTGCGGATTTCGTATCGGTCCTATTAGACAAGCTTTCCGCTCGTTGTCAAAGCCCCCTCAAACACCCATCCGAGACAGCAAGCAGCTCAAAAAGCCTGAAGTCGGCGGACGTAAAGGATAGAGGGAGAGGCTTCCAAGGGAGGGAGCGAAAGAAGGATAGCCCACGCCCGCAAAAAGCGGAGGCGTTCATCAGGCAAAAGGTCATACGAAGGGGCCAGCAGCAAATTTCCTGTGGAGATCGGCGATTGGACGATCGGCTCTGCGTACAACAGATCGTCCAGAGCGATAGCAAGGGGTTTTTTGTACGCAGCGATCGAAAGGTCCGTGAGTGCCTTTGTGCCGTCAGGCATCAGACTAAGGCTAAGCTGCGTCCCCATCGATCCGACCGCAGCATCCGCAACCACAAGGCTGGCGTTTCCAAGGTGCATCCGCGACACAGGCGCGGGGTGATGAACCAGATACACCAGCCAAAATCGTTGAGACAAAGAGCGTTTCCATAAAAAGCGCACTCGATTCCGCCACGCGATCGGCAACACAAGACCATTCAAAGCCTGCTCCATCCGCGCCCGCGAGCTTCCAAAAAACAGATGGTGCCCTGCCCCTCGCAACTGCTTGATCTCCGCGATATCGAGCGCGGAGCGTTTGCGCTTTTGCGTTGGTGCGGCGGAAGGTTGGGCTTTTGTGCCTACAGCAGCGGGGCGAGTGGCAGCGTGCTTGGAGGAAGGCAAGAGCGAAGGCGTCGGCAAAGAAGCGGGAGGACGGACGGAAAGCTGTGGCCGAGTGGTCGGCGATGCCGAGGTGGTAGTCGTCGGTGCAGCAGTGGTGGTTGTTGGTGCCGAGGTTGCGATGGACGGAGCCGAGGTGGTCGACGGTGTCGGCGTGGTGGTCGATGGAGTCGAGGAAGCTTTTGCGAGCAATGTGCGAAGCATCATCGAAGGCCCCAAGAGAAGGGCTTTTTGATCGGAGGAAGAAAGTTTCTGATACGCCGACCACAAGGGTTCGTGGTCTTCGACAAAGCGGTGCAGACCAAAGTTTCCTTGGGCTTGCAACAAGATGCTTAGGGCCGAAGAGAGGCGGATCTTTTTGACTTCGACTTGGATCTTGCGGCCTTTGAGCGGTTTGATCTCGACTTGCGAGGCACCTGCTTGACGAAGGCGCTGTTGATAGATCGCGATGGCTTGCCCGATGGGTTGGTCACCACCGATCTGGATTCGGCACAAGTAGCCGCTTTTTCCGGCATGGATCAACAGACGAGGATCTTGCTGTTGGCATCCGCTCGACAACAGCGCCCACATCACGACTCCACCAAGATACGCACCACGCAAAACACGCCTCCCAAAAGACAAAAACATCGCCATTCCTTTCAACGAAAAGCCCGACAAGCCGAGAACAATCTCGCCAGTCCATGCACATCACAGATATCGCTCGCCATCTGTGGGAATCCCCACGCAGCGCACGACAGCGACAACGGCTCGATCAGCCGTTGCAGTGTTTGCATCTGATGCTCCTGCTCGCGGTGGAGTTGTTGGAGATGCCCACGCAAAGCCGCCTCCCATAATTTTGCGCCGTCCAAGAGCGTCTCAGGCACACTCTGTTCAAAAGACACAAAGTCCCGATATTCGGGCAGTGTAAGCGCACGAAAGGCTCGATTTAGCCAGATCGCACTCAACGGCAAGCCTCGATCGATCACTTGTTCGCGCAAAAAATCAAACGGCCCACCTTCGGTCGCATCAGGAACGCCCACCAACACAAAGCCACATCCAGCCGAACGCAGCTTGTTTTGCACTTCGTTAGCGCGCTCTTGAAATCCACCCCGAAGATCCAAAAACATCTCAAAGAACAAAGAGATATCCCGTGTGAGTTCTCGTCCCAACAACAAAGACAACAGCGTTTGCGCAAGCAAGGAGCCACTTTGAAACAAGCGTTGTCCGATCCCTCGGCGAGTCTGTAAAAATCCTGTCAACGTGCTGTCTTCCAAAAATCGCGACAGATGGCCGGGCGCATCGAGGATATCCAGCGCGTGTTGTGTGGGCGGAGTATCCAAGACGATCAGATCATACGAACCCGTCTGGATCTCCGCATACAACCGCTCCATCGCAACGTACGCATGAGAACGTGCAAGAGTCCGCGAAAAAGCCTTGTAGACGCGATTTTGTAGGATCAGCTCTCGGCGCTCAAGGTCGTCGACGGTCAGCCGCCTGATCAGCTCGTCAAAACTGTGCTGCGTTTCCAACATCGCGGCATGAAGGGAGCCTTGGGCGGGTTGTGTCCCCACCGCAGGCAGTACGACAGGACGGGTCTGATCGTGGAGCTCGTCGAGACCCAGAGCATCTGCGAGGCGCTTGGCTGGATCGATGGTCAAAAGCATCACACGGCGCCCTGCGTAAGCCGCAGCTACCGCACAAGAAGCCGCAAGGGTGGTTTTTCCTACACCACCCGAACCAAGAAACACCAATAGATCCTTCTGTGAAAAGATCTCCGCCGCCAACCGCTGCCCCGAAACTGTACAAAGAGGCGACAGCATCGACCGTTCTGTCACCTCAAACAGCGATCGCATCGACGTATCCGCTTGCTCACTCTCCGCAACAGAAAAATGGGCGGCATCCGCCTGTTTTTCGCTTGCGTCTTTTTGGGTAAGCTTTGAGGCGGCGGCGGAATATGCCTGTTTTTCAGGAGAATCGAGATCGGGATCAGCGGTGTGCTTCGAGATAAACGCAGGAACTTGCAACAGCGCAGGGTACACAAGACGCCCAAGAGACAGAAGGGCTTGCGCATCAATGGGGCTTTGCGAGAGGTGCGGTAGCTCCAAACTTGGCAAGGGGATGTGCTCGGCCAGAAAACGCCGTTGTCGTTGGTTTTCTTGCTCTGTTTCAGCCTCTTGCGCGAGAAACTCCGCCATCGTCTGCAAAGAAGGCTCAAGCAACGCGGCCTTTTCGGTGGGGAGTGCTTGGGGTTCACGCAGCCAACAGGCAAAAGCAAGCGCATCTCCCGAAAACAACGGAGGATGCGTTTGGTTCAACAGCAACACACCAAGCGGCAGATCAAAACGTGCGCACAGCGTTTCAAACAGCGTCAGACATTCCTGTGCAGGGAGCGCCTGCAACAGCGTGACGAGATGCAAACGGCAACGCGCAGGGTCCGACAACAACGCCCGACCGCGCTCCAACATCCCACGCAACGGGCTTTTCCCAAGCACCCCCCACAAACTGCGATGCAGATCCAAAAACATCAGCGCATGACCCGTCGCATCCAGATCCACAAACAACCGATCCCATCGCTTGTTTGGACCCACTTCTTCACTCAAACGCAAAAGCCGCTCCAACAGCAACACTTCTGCCACCGCAGGAGCCGCTCGAAAAAACCGCTGCAACGCGGCGTGCTGCACGATCTGCTCAACCCATCGGCGCGATCGCACATACGTCTGCACATAATCAAGCAACGCAAGATCCGGCTGCAACGCCAACGCCCATATCTCCTGATGTACAGCTTGCGCAGAGGTCGTCGCCTTTCCCCCATCCTCCGCCACCAAAAACCCCGCACGTTGGAGAATTCCCCGCAACGCCGAATGCGCCCCCAACTCCACCACCAACACGCGCTCCCCTGCCGCTTGCGCTGCCAACGCACACGCCGCCACCACGGTTGATTTGCCAACACCGCCCTTGCCTGTAAAAAAGTGTAGCTGTGAACTCAAACTCGTTTGCCTTTTTTCTCGCTTTTTCTCAGATAGGACTTACGCAATTCGGCGGTTTTGGTGGGGTTTCACCCCACACCCCACAAGGGAGCTCGGCTCCCTTGACCCCGTATCGGCGAAGAGATCGAGCGTGTTTCAAACAGACAACACTCTCGCTTGAACGAGTGCGAACACGGCTTTTTTTGGCAACCGCGTAAGCCCTATCAGATACAATTGACGCGATTCATCGGTCTTGCGGGAGTTTCTCAGCAAGTCGCTCCAACCAGACACCCACATACGTCCGACCGAGAGATCGCGCCCATGCTTTACGCGGCGCACTTGTACACCAGATGTTCTTCGGTGTATACAACCTACATCTTGCGCTCTGTTCTTCCGAAAACAACGAGGAAACCCACCACCATGACCGCTCCATCCACCACCGAACGCACCGCTTATTGGCAAGAAGCATGGTCCACAGGAGACACCCGTTGGGATGCAGGAGAAGCCGCTCCTGCACTGGTCGATCTGCTATCCACCAGCACCGATCTTCCGAAAGGACGGGCATTGGTTCCGGGATGCGGATCCGGCTACGATGCACTCGCACTCACACAGGCTGGATACACTGTGACAGCCCTCGATCTCGTCGATCTAGCCGTCTTCCGCTTTCGAGAACTCCGCCAAAACAAAGGACTTTCCGCCCACCAAGCCGAAGCCCACACCGCAGACTTTTTCTCCTATAACGACGAGCCATTCTCTTTGATCTGGGATTACACCTTTTTGTGCGCGATCCCGCCCTCTTTACGCACAGCATGGGCAGAACAAATGGCCCGATTGATCGCCCCCACAGGCGAACTCGTGACATTGATCTTTCCCATCCGCCCCGAAGACGGCGCAGGCCCACCTTTCGCCATGTCTCCCGAACTCGTCGAGCGCTTGCTCTCTCCCTACTTCACCCCAAAAGCCATGTTTCCCGTCCCTCGCTCACACCCCGCCCGTCAAGGCCGCGAAGTCCTCGCTCGTTGGATGCCTCGCAACGGCTAACCGGAAAACACCGAAGCATCGGCCAAAATCGCATGGTTTAACCGCGCATCGAACACAAGCAACATCGCACACGTCGGGGAGCCAGCAAGAATAGAGTGGTTCGATAGTCGCCTTGAATACAGGCAGCATCAAAGCTCTCGGTGATTCGGACATTTGCATCACTGATGCAAGACCACCGAATGATCGAGGCGCAGCGTCGCTTCGACGCCTTGTTGTTGCAACATCGGCAACAAACGCTCGCGCAACCCTTCGACCACTTCTTTGGCAATCGCTTCTTCTGCTCTTCGTTGCAGATCCACCCCAGCCCACCGCGCCAAACGCGTCACCCATCCCCCTTTCTTTTGACGAGCCAACTCTTCCGCGTTGTGTACTTCGATCTGCATACGAATCTCGATCATGACGAACTCCTCTTCTTGAAAAATCCTGTAAAACCAAGTACCTCGGCTCAAATCAAGCACCCAAGCGCAAAAATCAGCTTGACAGATCTCATCCTGTCCGCTATATAGCGCAACACCTTGTTGTTATTCAAAGCACAAAACGCTCTCCATGACAACAAAGATACTTCGGGTAGGTAGGGAAGTGGTCCAAACCCATCAGACTGTAAATCTGACGCCTCTGGCTTCGCTGGTTCGAATCCAGCCCTGCCCAAATCAAAAGCTGATCAATCTAAGTTGATCGGCTTTTTTCGTTTCTAGTCCTCCCTCTCAAAAATGGCCCGCCTTGGTGAAGGCCAGACGATCGAACCAAACGGATCCCAATCTCCACAAAGGTTTCCGTTGGCATGATACACCAGCTTGTACAACACCTCGGAACGATGGCGCTCTTTCATCGATTTGTAATCGGAAGTCTCAAAAGTGATCCGTACTCCTTCGGAAGTCATCATCTCGATATTCCAGAAATAATAACCGACTGTCAAACCCGTCCAAGTGAGCCCTTTTGGTAAAGGAGACAATAATATCTCCTGCAAAAGCGCCTCCAAAGACACTCGACGATCCTCGATATTCCGAGAGGTTTGATTCTCTTGATAGATATCGTGAAGCCGAGAAAATTCCCGAAACACTACATCCTTTGCACCACAAGATACCGCCCAAGCAAGATACGCCCACACATCCCGCGCACAAGCAACGCCACCCGACTGCAACACGCACACAAGACGAACGGGGATCTCCGCCACGAGCAGATCTTGTACGGTTCGCTCAAACACAGCCTGATGGCGGATCGGCTGCCCCCGACGAAAGCGCATGATCGCATCGTTCTGGTCTTCTTGATGGTGGTGTCGAGAAAGCTCTATTCGCGTGAGCGCAAACGACCGAAGGATCGGCAACAGCCGCGCTCCAGTCGTTTCACGCGCCAAGCCCGCCGCGTTGCTGTATAAAACCTTGCTTTCGACCACGCCACCGCCATCTTGGTGCTCTTGAAGCACACCCAATAACGCCTCCAACCACGTCGATTGATCCGTTGCCTCAAGCCCAGAAAGCGAAAAGCACAACGGAAGGCCACGCAGCGCCAATAACACCTCACGCAGTCGCTCAAAATAATCCGCGCCCGGACGAAGACTCGCGGAAAGCTGCGATGCTTCTTTGTGGATCAACGTCTCTGAGCAAAAGACGCAGCGCGCAGAACACGGCTGCACCGAAGCAAACGGAGTGAAGGTGATCGGCAAGGCCACCTTCCATTCGCGACCCGCGATCGGAAACGACAACACCCGCTCTTCCAAAGAAAAACGCCGATACACAGGCAGCCCCCAAGACATGATCTGCGCAAATAACGGTGACACCGAAAAGATCCCCATGTCTTCCCCCACCGCTCCGAACCTCGCCGAATCTTCCATCTCTAACGCTCCATCTCTTGAAACCGCCTCCTCTTGCTCCAAGGCGGTGCGGAAAAGTATCATGGCCCTGCATTCCCTTGCGTCAACCCCACACTCACAGATCGAGGCCCTCCAATGAACCGAACAGACTTCTTTTCCAACTTGCGCGCTCTCCTGTCGTCTTCGGTCGAAGGCATGGCCGAACAAGAAAAACTCCGTATCATCGAGCATTTTTTGTCTTCGTTTCAAAAAGACGCGACATCGACGCTTCCATTGTTGCGAAGCATTCCTTTTGTCCGAGGGCGCCGCCCGTTTGACGAGATTCGCTACGCAGGCTACGGATCGAGCGAACACGTCGGGCTGATCGTTCCTCTCGAAGAAGCAGCAAACAATACCCTGTATCTGCTCTATCAAATCCAAGACCCACAAGAACAATTCAAGGCCCACAGCAACGACTATACGCTCCGCCTTTCCGTTTGTTTTTGCGATCCACTCCATCCCCAAAAAGTCTCCCCCCTCCCTCACCAAACCCAAATCCCCGTCCATGCCGCACGTTTCGCACCCCAAGAACAGGGCGAGCTCACCCTCGCGCACGTCTCCCCCGAAGCATGGAGCCCACAAAGCCTTGTCCTCGCTCTTCACCCCAACGATACCTTCCTCCCCAACGACACCTTCCTCCCCAACAGCACGACTCTCTCCAACGATACCGCTCTCTCCAACGATACGACTGTCTCCCACAACACCGCTGTCTCCCACAACACCGCTGTCTCCGATGGAAAAACACCGCGCCTGACGCCTTGGTCGTGGAGTGAACTGGCCCCCGCTGTCACGCAATACGCCACAGATCACGACGATCCCTTCACATTTGGCCACCTCTTCCACCAACGCGCTCGCATCAGCCTCACTCTCCACCAACAAGATCTCCCAATCTCCGAAACCTCCTTCGATACGGAGATCTTCGATGCGCGGCGCTTTGGCAGCCTCTATCAGCGTGTCCTCGAAAAGATCATCCAACCCGATACTGTGCGACAAGCCCAAGAATCCGGCATCTCAGCCATCGACCATACATATCACCCTTGGTATCCTGTTCTCTCCATCGGGACGGAAAAAGCCGACTTGTATATGAAGGCATTGTATCAAGATATCGTGCAAAAAAAGCGGCATTTCACAGAACCCAAATGGCTTCTTCGTGTCGGTCTTTATCTTGAATTTCTAACTTGCTTAGGGATCTTTGAAGCCGTCAAAGATGAACTTGGCGATCTGCTTTCTCCAACAGAGCGCTACATCTTTGAACGAAAAGTGAGCGCAGTCCCGCTTCTTTAGGGGCGGGTAAGCGAACGAAGGACAGAGCAGGCGTAAAAAGTCATTGACTTTTTGTGGCTGCTCACATTAGGGTGTTTTGAGAAAGTGACCCTCTTTTTTGAGGGC
>CAUJFU010000303.1 GCA_963169055.1 Myxococcota bacterium | reverse complement strand
TAGATCTTCCTCGTGAAAACGGGAACGGGTCGTTTTCGAGGGATCACAGCCTTCGTCAAAACGTGCGCGGCGTGTTCCACCGTTGGCTTGGACAGAGTCGCCCTGAGATGCTCCAAAACGAGGCCCCCCCCCTTGAAGCTTACTGAGCATCATTTGTTGTTGGCGTGTGGTGCGTTGTTGTTGGAGAAGTGGCAATTGGTTCATGGCGGGGCCTCCTATACAAGCCTCGGGATCAAGTCCAACGAGGGCTTTTTTGGGATGAAATAGCAAAATTGTTTTGGATAGATTGGAACATTTCGCACAAACTCAGCAGGGCAGATCACACCCGTTCTTTCCTTTGGAAGCATCACGGCATCAAAAGAACCGCGAATGATTCGCAACAGTCAAACAAAAATAGGCGCGTTTTTGACCACACAAAGGCGGCAACAAGCGGGATTGCCAACAACAAGCAACGAAACGAGGCTGCGCACGGTTGGTTCGGGCGAACGCGAAAAGATGGCCGCTTTTTTAGAGCGTTCAAAAAGAATATCTCCTTGACGGTCTGCTGCTTGCGTCTCTATACTCACAACCCACAACATAAACCCAAACCATCCACAAAAGCAAAACACAACCTTGTTGCTGCCCTTTGACTGACGGATGAAGTCCAACTTTCCGCCAACCAAAAAGGCCGATATCTCTGTTCTTTCCTATCACAAACGCATCACGAAACTTTTTTCTCCACCCACCACCCGAGCGGGATCATGACCCCAAAAACAAAAGAAAACGAAACGCTTTCTCCCCTTTCGACCTCTCTGTCTTTTGGTTTGATCCAACCCCTGCAAGCATGGAAAGAGGTGATCCGCAGTCGTGCGTTTTCTTTGCTGTATCGGCTTTTTGTGCGCTTTCTGCTGATCTCCACGTTTCTTGCGAGCGCCTATTTCATGGGCTGGACAGAACGCGATCAAGAGTCCGTGGGGTGGCTATCGGCACGCTTGATGATCTTCCCCTTGCTTGGGCTTGGTTTGTGGCTTTATGCCCGCCAGATCCAGATGCCTCCCCAACTTTTGCGCTGGATCATGTTAGCTCCGCTTGGTTTTTTTGTGGATACGCTTCGTCACCTCGCGGTTTGGTGGATCACCTTGATCGCCTTTCTTGCGATCGGTGTAGGCAGTTTGCTGTTTCATGCGCGCTTTGACAAAACACTCCAAGGCGCTCAGCGCTTCCGCCAAACAATCCTCGATATCACCATCTTGCTGGTGATCGTCTCCCAACTCTTCTTACCCCGAAAGATCTTTGCGGCCCTGATGGCCTTTATACCGCTTGTTGCGCTGATCGTCTTCTACAACTTCATCCTCGAACGCGATCGCCTCATGCGTGCCAAAGCCCTCGAACTCCGTGATCCGCCCCGTTGGTTGATCCGCGCTAACCGTCTGATCCCCTCTAGCACCTATCTCTTTCTGCTCCTACCCGCCTTTCTCTTCGCCGAAGCCATCCTCTTCCAAGCCTTTGACCAAACCTTTCAAAACGAACGCATCCTCCAAACCAGCCGCACCAAGCAACGCCTTAAACTCACCACAACCACCTCCGCGCCCTCCATCCCCACAGCATCCTCGGATCGACTCTTGCGCCCCACCCTCACCGATTGGCTGCGGTTCACAGTCATCGGCCAGATCCACGCCCGAGATGCACACACGCGAAAACTCGTCTACAGCCCATCCACCGGCCAGCCCGAATATCTCGCCCTTGGTACGGGCTATACGCTTATTGGCTCGCTGCTTCGCGCCCTTCTCATCTTCTTCTATGCCAAGCGGCTTTTGCTGATCTACCTGCTTTTAATGGACTCTTTTCTTGGCATCCGCGTCAACCGCGAAGCCGTCGACGCCAACGACCCGCACGCTACCCACCCCCTCAAACAACACCAAGACAGCATCCAACGCACCGTGGATAGTTATCCCCGTATCTGGGCCGCTTTTCTTGTGCGCGGCGTCAAAGGCAACCATGCGCTGCTCGACCCTCTCGCTGGACTGATCTGGTTTTTTCAATGGATGCGTGCCTGCGCCCTTCCGCGCCTCCTGCCCTTCCTCAAACCCACACCCATGCCCCCCGAAGAGCGATGGAGCCGAATACTCCGCGAAGAACAGATCAACTTGATCGGAAATATGCAAGATCGGGCGTGGGCTCTTGAGGCCCTGATCGGCATCGCAGCCCCCACCCTCCGAACCGATCGATGGCGAAGGCTCTACGCTTTCCGCAATTGGCCTATCCTTGGGCCTTGGGTCCGTTGGTTATTCACACCCCCCGAAGATGCCATCCGCGCCCGTATACTCCAAGAGATCGCTCGCGTCGTCGAGCATTCCGTCCGTTATGGCGAACACAGCGTCGCCCTCAGCGATATCGAAACCGAACTCCTCACGAGCGAACAGATCTGGCAACTCCGCAACCGCGCCCTCTTTGTCCTCCAAACCCTCCTGCGCGAACCTTCACCCGCACTTCGGCTCGCCGCCGCACGTTCCATCCTTTCCATCGCCCAACTCCAACGCCCCACTCTCGATGGCGACCTCCCCATCTGGCAATCGACAACACAAGAACTCCTCCTCGCTCTTCAAGCCTTACAACCCACTCCACCCGCATCCTCCGCCATCCCCGAAACCGCTGATTCTCTCGAATCCTCCGTCATTTCTGAAACCGCCGATTCGCTCGCATCCTCCGCCATCCCCGAAACCACCGATTCACTCGAATCCTCCGTCATTTCCGAAACCGCCACATCCAAAATCACCGATTCGCTCGCATCTTCCGTCATTTCCGATCCCACCGATCCATTTGCCGCATCTGCTGTCTCTTCTCCAGACGAACAACTCCACACGCTCCTCGATGCACTCGGTCACATCGGCATTGACACCGCGATTCAAGAACTCGCCAACTTACGAAAAGCCGATCCGTCCCTCAGTATGGCGATCTTACGTGCGATCGGATACGCCGACCAAGCCAGCGGCCACCCCAACGCTGGACTCCCGATTGCCCAATCGCTGCTTTCTTCCGTATGCCAAGATCCTCAAACACCCGAAGCCACCGTCGCTATCGCTTCGCTTGTGCGCCTCAGTTTTCCTTGGCCTGTCGCCCGCCTCTTTCACCAAGTCACCCAACAACGATACGCCCGCCAACACATCCAAAACACCCTGTCCCAACTCGCTCAACAACTCGAAGAACTCGATCATCAAGCCAAACAAGCCCCCTTACAAGGCAACGCACTCCAACAACAACGCGACCTCTACCGCCAACACCGCCAACAGCTTCAATCCGCAGAAGACTTGATCTTGCGTAAGCTCCAAACCATCCATGACACTTTTTGGAGCCTCCAACATTTCAACGCAATGATCCTTGTCTCCGCCTATCTCGAAGGCGAAGGCTTCGAGCGAACCCCCGAATACACCGACGCTCTCGAAAAACTATCTCTCGAAGATCCCCAAGGATGGAAAGAGTTTTTTGCACAACTCCCCACCCTCGAAGATCCCAATAGCTGGATCGCGCCTTTCCATCGCTTTGCACAATGGACCGCTTCACAACAACCATCCACCCATCCCGAAGAGACCGCCCAAGCCAGTCCACTCCAGATCTTTTTCGAGATGAAAGAAGCCCTCCGGCCCGAAGCCCTCGGCCATGATCTCACCCAACGCCATCAACGCCTCCAAGACCTACTCTCCCGCTACATCCAAATCCTTCACCGCGTATTACTCCGATACAGCGAAGGAATGGCCGCTCGCCCCACTTTTTTCTTTTGCTTCTCCGACCCCTCCGATACGCACGAGCCACCTCGCGCCTCTTGGTGGCAACTCACCATGAGCGGCGTCACCCCTTGGATCCAACCCCTCCACGACGCACCCTCTCATCTCGAAGCACACAAACTCTATCTCGCCTACGAACAATTTACTCCGCTCCGCCTCTCCCCTGCCTTACAGCTGACTTGGGAGCCCCAACCCCAACCCCAACGCCTGCTCCACGGGCATCTCCCCAAAGCCCTCTGGTGGGCCTACAACATCAACCGCAGCCCACAACTTCACCTTCGCGCCATCGGCCATAGCGACAACCGCGATTACTGGCAAAGCCCCCTCTCTCTCACCGATAGCCTCGAATGGGAAACCCAACTCGCCCAACTGCGCGAAATGCAAGAAAGCCGTACCCTCGAAGGCATCGACCTCTTGTTCCTCGAAAAACGCTCCCGCGCCAGCTTCCGCCAAGTCTTCGCACGAAGCCGTCTGCGCGAACAAGAAGCCCTTTTGGTCGAACGCGATGACGCCAAAAAGCTCGATAACTTCCTCGAAAACGAGCGCATCGACGCCCCCAACATCTTCTTGCTCGCCGGTGAAGCCGGCATGGGCCACACCTTGCTCTTACTCCAACACGCACGCTCGCAAGTCCGCGCTAACCGTGAACGCAAACCGCTCGAAAAACGCTACACTTTCTTCTTGGATATCGGACTCCTTGCACCCCACCAAAACCTCGCCACTTGGCTCTGCCACGAACTCCAAATCCAATCCTCCCCCGAAGAACAACTCGCCCAACAAAAACGCCCCGAACAATCCTTGCTCAAGATATTCAAACACTTCCGCAACCTCTTCGATCCTGACCACCATGTCCAACGCAAACAGGACGAAGATCGACCCCAATTCTGCCTCTACATCGACGGCTTCCACGAAGCCCCACAACACGGCATCCAACGCTTTGCAGAGGCCCTTCTTCTCGCACAAAAACTCCATCGATCTCACCCTTGGTTCCGCCTCTTCCTCTCCATCCGACGCAGTTTCCTCGAACACCACCTCCACGACCCTTGTATGCGGCCTTTTCTACGCAATGGCAGCTTCCATCCCCCCCAAGAACTCTTCTACCGCGAACGCAGCGGTGTCCACGGTGTCCTCCAATCTCTTCCCCCCTTCCGCGATGATAACCAAACCGAGCGACCCGAACTGCTCCGTGCTTACCAACGCTTCTTCAATTACACCGATACCAGCGGCACACCACGCTACCGCCCAGACCGCGCCGATATCCGAGAACTCGAACGCTTCGGCATGACACGCGCCATCCTCGCGCATCCCTCCCTTCTCCCCGTCGTCATGGAAACTTATCACCGCAAAGAACTCAAAGACGATATCCACCTGACCGACCTCTTCGAACTCTACATGGAACGCTTTCACAAAGGCGAGCGCGACTTCTTCTCTCTCCTGATCTGTCGAATGCTCTACGGCCACAGCGACATCCACCACTCCCCCCACCTCTGGGACTCACAGGCCCTCCTCCCTGAAACCGCTCTCCTCTCCGAAGCCGCTTTCGCACCCTTCCTCGATAGCTTCAAGTACGGAACCACCGTCTACGACGACCTCCGCGCTCGCGGCATCCTCCTTCGCCAATGGCGAACACCCCACGATCGACCCCTTCGCACCGTTGGCTTCGCTTCTCTACAACTCCAAGAATACCTCGTCTTCCTTGAACTCTGGACCCACAAGATCGATTGGCACTCCCTCCATCCCGTCGACTGGAAAACCATCCACCCACACACAGAAACAGAAACAGAAACAGAAAATTCCTCCGAAAGAACGCAAGAAAAGTCTCCCGAACCATCCGAACCATCCGAACCATCCGACGGATCTTTGATGCAAAAAGATCCTGTGGGATGGCTATTGGCAATGGCGGAACAGAGCGATCGTTTCCGACCGCTCGAAGGAGCGCTGGCGCTGATCTTGTTGCGGTTGATCGAGGATCATGCCTTTCAAGCCGTTGCAGATTTCAACGATCGCAGCACCAGCCTCGGACAACGCAACCGCTACATCTTGTTTCGTGCGTTACAAAACCTCGATGTACGGGCATTAACGCGCCCCAATGGCGTGCTTGATGTCGTCCTCAAAGAGATCTCCCGAGGAGATCTGGTATTGCTCCAAGAACTTGGACAAGCTTTGGGACGCCGAGGACAGTACCACGAAGTCGACGCATTGTTCGGCTTGTTGCTCGATCGCCCTGCGTATGCCGATCAACTGATCGCGTTTCCACAAGAGATGACCGAGCTTTTGCTTGCACGAGCCGACAACAAACGCAAGCTGCTCGCCCAAGAATCAGGAGGACGGCTCAGCCAACGCGCTTACGAAGAAGGACGCGCCGTCTATCTGTCCGCGCTGCAACGCATCCAAGAACAAACCAAAGATCCCGCTCAACAAGCCGTGGTGTTGCGCTTTCTCGGGATCTACGAACTCGACACCAACCATCCCGAAGAAGCGGCAACTTCTCTCGCTCGTGCATGGTCTCTGCTCCAAGAAAGCGAGCAGATCGAGATCATCGAAGAGCGCTCTCCCCATCGCGCTTGGATCCGCCATCTCCAAAGCTCCGTCAAACGCCGCACCTTTGAGACCCAGCACACAACTCTCTCAAAAGAGCAACAGCGCGCTTTGTTGTTGGATGCCCGACAACTTGCGGAAGACGCCTTGCAACGAACTCTTGCGCACCGTAGCAGTGAGCAAACCGAACTTCTTGCCCAAGCCTACGACAATCTCGCACGCATCCTCGTTGGTTTGGCGACACTCAACGACGAATCCACTCAAAGCCTCGAACAGCTCCAACAAGCAGCCGAATCTTTCGAAGGTTCCATCCAAGCCAAACGTGCGCTCAACGACTTTCTTGGCATGGCGATGTCCTTCTCGGGCCTTGGCGCAGCACACCTCCAACGCGCCAAACTACTCACCCAAGAAAATATCCCCGACGCCACCGAATGGGACGCCGCCAAAGAACATTTCCAACAAGCCCTCGCCATCAACCGCGATCGCCTTCAATCGGGCTTTGGCATCGCACTCAGTTATCAGTCCCTTGCCGATCTCCATCTCGCCCACCCCGCCCACCAAACCACCGGCATCTCCTACCTCACCGATGCTCTGCTTGCCTTCGCACGCATCGGAGCCACCGGCCCTTGCCGCACCATCATCCAACGCCTTGTCAAAGAGATCGCCACCCTCCCCCTCCAAGATACCCGCCGCCTACTCACCGCACTGATCGAACAGATCCAACGTCTCCACGAGATCAGCGACTGGCTGATCCAAACCCTCTGGGAAGAATTCTCCGCAACACTCGGCGACAAACTCCCTCGCGCTCTCCGCGACCTCTTCAAAGGCTTCTTTTCTTCATAGACAGAACGAACCTCTCGAATCGATCCATACGAGAACACAGAAGCGATTGCTTCTTGTTGAGGGGCGCTTTAGGATACGAAGATTGTTTTGGCGCAAACCCTCGAACGGACAGACCGTCAAATCACGCGACAAGACGCCTGTGACAAAAAGGATAGGATGGATGTTGATCCCGATTACGACCGAACATTTCAGCAAAGGCCGCATCTCTCTCCAAGCTGCCGTCAAAAAAGCATACGCCGAAGATCTCGATTGGATCGAGTCCATGCTGCGCTCTGGTCTTTCTGTGCGCGTCATCGCTGAAAAATCCCTCTCTTTGATGCTTTACAAAGAGATCCGCGATCGCTTGCGAAACGGCCATCCTGCGCGGCGTTGCATCCTGATCCAATCTCCCCCCTCCAAAGAAGGCCGCTCCTTTATGCACGCGATGGTCGAAGATCTCTGGCAACAAGTCCAAGATCACATCGGCGAAGAAGACAGCGTGGTCGTCCTCCCCCACCTCGATCTGCTCGCCACCACCACCGAAACCTCCCTCGGAACGCCTGCTCGTGAATCCATCGCCGCGATGGCCCAAGATCCCGAACTCACCTTCCTTGCCTTCAACGACCCTGCACTCCATCTGCCCAAAGCCATCGAAGACCTCTTCGACGTCAAACGCGAACTCGTCGGCCTTCGCCGTGATACCTTGCCCCACCTGATCTCTTACGAAGAAGCCCAACGCTTCGGCGTCGATCACCTCAACCTCTTTCGCCTCTACAAGTATGTTTCCGGCCTCAACGCTGTCAAACTGCGCAAACTCATGGCTCGCCTTCTTGAATTTCCTCCCCTGATCGCCCTTCCTCCCGAAGAACGCGAACCCCAACGCAAAAAGATTGAACGCACTCTGCGCGAGATGACCCTGCTCGGTGGCATGGAGATCCCCGAAGTCGACCTCGACGAAGATATCGGTGGATACAACGATATCAAAAAACGCATCCGTGAAGAGATCCTCGATATCCTCCAACTGCGCGAAGATCCCGCATGGATGGAACGCGCTCAAGAACTCGAAGATACCCTCCCTCGTGGCTTTCTCTTCTACGGCCCCCCCGGTACGGGAAAAACCTACTTCGCCAAAGCCATGGCCACCGCACTCAACGCCACCGCCATCGTTGTCAGCGGCCCCGAGATCAAGTCCAAGTGGGTCGGCGAAAGCGAAGCCAACCTCCGCCGCATCTTTGCACAAGCCCGATCTGCCGCACCCGCCATCATCATCTTCGACGAACTTGATGCGATCGCCCCACAGCGCGGTATGTATCACGGATCAGGGGTTGAACACAGCCTTGTCAACCAACTTTTGACCGAGATGGATGGCTTTCGCAAAGAAGAGATGGTCTTTGTGGTCGGCACCACCAACTTTTCCCAAAGCGTCGATCCCGCCCTGCTGCGCCCGGGACGCTTTGAATACCAACTCCACGTCCCTTATCCCGATCGCATCGCTCGCCGTTCGATCCTAGAGATCTACGCCAAGCGATTCCGCTTCTCCATCTCCGAAGAAGTCATGGAATATCTGATCGAACGCACGGGAAATTATGTCGATCCCACCCGAAATATGCGCTATTCGGGCGACCACCTCTACGGCATCGCTCGAAAACTCAAACGCCTTCAAGCCCGCCGCCGAGATCTCCGATCGCCCTTCCCCATCTCCCGCGACGAAGTCAACGAAGTCATGGGGCCTGCCCCCTTCCGCTCCAAGAAAAAACGCGAACGCGACCGCCTCAAAGCCGCCTATCACGAAGCGGGACACGCCCTACTCGCCGCTGTGTTGCTCGGCCCACAAGCCATCCAAAAAGTCACCATCGAAGCCGATCATCCCGACGTCGAAGGCATGGTCTCGCTCCACAGCTACGTCACCCAAGGAGCCACCCGCAAGACCCTCACACAGATGATCCAGATCGCTCTCGCAGGTCGCGCCGCCGAAGAATTGATCTTTGAAGGTGAGCAAGATATCGGAGCCAAAAACGACCTCGACTTTGCCACCAGCATGGCCCGCATGATGGTCGAAGACATGGGTATGTCCGAACGCTTTGGGCCCCGTGTCTATCGCACAGGCGACGGCCAAGAAACCTCCGTCGGTGCCATGACCCGCGAACTCATCGACAAAGAGATCAACCAACTCCTCAAAGAACAACACGATATCACCCAAAAACTCTTGGCCGAACGCCGCACCGATCTCGAAACGCTCACCCAAGCCCTCGCCGCAAAAGGTGAAATGGACAGCAAGGCCATCGCTGATCTTCTCGGACTCCGCTGGCCCGAAGAAGAGATGGAAGGCAGCGCCGATACCGAAACCCACTAAAACCGAAACTGTACACCACCAAAGGAGCCGATACATGGGCGAGATCAAAATATCTTATATTCACGATCCTGAAACTGGACGCCGTGAACTTTGGGTCGACTACGAGTCCGCCAACGACTGGATGCCCGCAGAACACGAACGACGCCACAAAGAAATCCTCCGCCAACTCGTCGATCGCGGTGCCATCGACCCTTCACAGATCGACCGCTTCGGCGTTCGCGTCGAAGGCAACGAAGTCGTCCTCGAAGAACTCGACGAACGCTCCGAACAAGAAGCCGCCTCCCAAAAATC
>CAUJFU010000302.1 GCA_963169055.1 Myxococcota bacterium | reverse complement strand
AAGGATCTCCGTGCGGGTGGCCGCCTTGTTGTGGGTAGCCGCCTTGTTGTGGATAACCTCCTTGTTGTGGGTAGCCGCCTTGTTGTGGGTAGCCGCCTTGTTGTGGGTAGCCGCCTTGTTGTGGATAACCTCCTTGTTGTGGGTAGCCGCCTTGTTGTGGGTAGCCGCCTTGTTGTGGGTAGCCGCCTTGTTGTGGGGGAAAGGCTTGAGCAGGAAACCCGCCTTGTGCGGATGATGGGGCCGAGCCAAGCAACGAGGCGGCATTTTCGCTGACGTTGTTGTTGATCAGGAGGTCGGGAGAGATCGCGTCCACTTCGCGGCTTTGTGAAGAAAGGAAGTCGAGCGCGCCGCCTCCGCGTTCTCGGGAGTCGAGTTCGTCAACGGTTGCGATGGTGGTTCCGGGCTTCATGTCGGCTTCGCCTAGGCCGCGTTCGCGGATCATTGAAAAGATCTTATTGATCGAGCGCGCCAAACCTTTCCAAGGGCCGCTCAATCCATTCAATGGGACATCGGGAAAGCTTTCTTGAGGGGCTGTTTGGAGGCGGGGGACGACACGACGAAAGTAAAAGATCTCCGCAGCAGAAAGCCACAACGCCAAAAAGAAGGCCAAAACCAAGAGAACGGTGGCCAAGATACGCGGACCACCGCTTTCGTAGAATTTTTCTTTTTTGACTTCAACAAAGCGGTTGGGGACGGGGACCATCAGAACATAACCGATGTTGCCGGGGCTGAGGTCCGCAGGAAAGCGACCGACCATATAGGAATAGGGCTGTAGTTGGATATCGGCCTTAAGCAGGTCACGGTTCATGCCGTTGGCGTATTTATCGACCACGACGTCGTAGGCTTTTTGCTTGAACCATCCTCGAAAAAACGGGATGAGTTTTTCGCTGAGGTTATACGCGATGGGGCCCAGATCCATATCACCCGAAGCAGCGGTGGTTGCGGTGAAAAGAATCAGCTTGGTGTCTTTTGCACCTGGGATATTGTTGTCTTGGGGGAGAAGTTCTTTGTGTTCGCGAAAGAGTTCGGCATTGAAGGCTTTGACGTACAAGAGAGCGGCTTTTACAGTTTTTTTCTCAGAGGTATCGTGGATCGGGACGGCTGCAACAAAGCTATTGGTTCCTTCGATCGGCCAGATTCCAGTACGCGGGTTGTCTTTGAGGGCGTCGTTGAGGTGGGGGATGTTGGGAAGGCGATCTTTTTTGTAGCGGAACGTTGCGCCGGGCTGATCGGAGCGCAAGAGGACGATCCCTTCGCGGGAAACCACATAAAGGCGTTCGATTTTGGCGTCTAGTTTTTGGTAGGCTTGAAAGCCGCGTTGGACCTTTCGACGCGATTCTTCGTAGGTTTCCAACTTGGAAAGATCGTCATCGGCCTCGTAATTGATGGAAGAGACGGCTTCGCGCAAGCCTGCTTCTTCGGCCATTTTGGTGGTGTTGACTTTGAGTTTTTCATAAAAGCGGAAGAGGCCGCGCTCAAAGCGCTGCCCAACCAAGATCGGGCGCAAGCGATCTTGCTCCTCTGCGACCTTGTAGATCAGCAGGGGTTGCATGATCCAGATCTGCAGGGTGACGACAGAAAAGAAGATTACACCCAACCAGACTTTGACGTGAAACATCGGCCAGCCTCTTTGCGTTGAAAAGGATGAGTGATCGCGAAGCATCGCGTGTTGCGGGGTATAGCCAAACCAAAGCCACTCCCCCGAAGATACCGAACACACACAGGATGACAACGAACACACGCAGGATGACGAACAAGAAAATTGCGGTGAGAAAGCCGCTTCACCGCGAAGTACTGCCTAACATATACGTTTCAGACAACACGGTCAAGCCTATTGAGGGCGCAGAGTGCGCCGACAAAGGGGAAGACAAAGGGTTTGCGTGGATGGCTTGGAGCGAGAGAAGAAAACGCGCCCAAGAAGACGCACCCATCGCTCGAACAGTCCGCTTGCATTGTGTAGAAAGACTTGAAGGAAGAGGCTAGAGGGTTGGGGAGAAGCGTTGCTTAGCGAAGAAGGATGGACTGGACTTCGTTGAGCATCTTGTTGGCTTTGAGGGGTTTTTGGAGCATGATATCGTGGATGAAGATCTGTGTAAGAATGTCATCACATCGGCGGTCTTGCACGATAGAGAGGCGTTTTTTGCGCTTTTTTTCTTTGTACAAGTTGCTGAGGAATTTGTATTTCCTTTTGAGGATCTGGGTGTCGATATAATCTTCTTGGCCGATTTTTTGATTGGAAAGGCGTTCGATGTACTCGCGAAGCTTGCGCACATTTTTTTGTCTGAGGGCTTGGCCGGAGCGGGTGTAGTCCCTCCAGACGGCGGGTTCGAGGTATTCTTTGCGGATCATGTGGTGGCGCATCCACAGCACAATCGATTTGTGCTGTTGTGCGAGATCGTGGAGCTGGTTCTTTCGGCCCGATTGATGGGAAGAAGAGGCACGAGCAGTCGCACGTCGCTTCCAAGGACGTGGGGTGGGGGTGGTTTTTTCGATGCGAGGATGGGGTTGGGGACGCAGCGGAGTGGTGGATGGTTTGGGTTGAGGTCGTGGGACATGAGGCAGAGGTCGCTCTTCGACGTCAGGAAGCACGTTTTGAGGATCGTTCTGGGCGGCAAAGCGGGTGTAAAGGTAATAACCGCCGATTCCGCCTGCAAAGAGCAACAACATCAAGAAGATCCACCCCCCGCTGCCCTTGCGTTGGACAACGGGTTCGCTGGCTTCGTCAAAGTTTTGTTTGGCGTGGTGGGGCAAGACAGGAGCGGGGCGAATCCCTGAGAGGGCAGGCACAGGGCCGGAGAAAGGGAGAGGCTCGCGATCGGGTGGGAGGCTCGAAGAAGGAGGCGGGGGGGTGGCAGGGACAACATGGGATCGCAATTGGGCGGGCGGCGCGGAAGGCGCGGGAGCGCGGGATTGGGTGATAGCGCTAATGGAGTTATTGAATTGAGGAGAAGCAACGGGAGGAGGGGTTGGAGCGGGTCCAACTCGCGTGGGTCCAGAAGGAGGGGCAGGAGCGGGTCCAACCCGCGTGGGTCCAGAAGGAGGGGCAGGCGTGGCGGCTGGCATAGGATGAGGAGTGGATTGTAGAGGGCGGCCGCGTGCGATGGCGATCTGAGGAACCGAAGTCGAGGACGAAGAGGGCGCAAGAGAAGGCGCGCCCGCGATGGCTGAAGAAGGACGGACCACCGTCTCGCCTTGAACGGAAGCGACCGTAGCGACAGGGATAGACATCCCAGTGGGCCTTCGTGCGGTGTCTTCGGAAGTTTGAAGAACACGTTCCAGTTCGAGATGGAAGGCGGTTTCTTCGCGGGCTTTTTCAAGAGCGACACGGAACTCCTCGGCGGTAGCGAAGCGTTCGTTGCGATTTTTGCGCAGGGCGCGCATGACGACATCTTCGAGAGCGCGAGGGATTTGAGAATCACCTCGGATCTTGCTCGGTGGGACCGCATGATCGGTGAGGTGGCGAGCGATGACTTCCACGGGCGTGCTGCCTCGGAAAGGGACTTCGCCCGTGAGCATCTCGTAAAGGATCACGCCCATGCTGTAAAGGTCGGTGCGTCCGTCCAGTTCTTCGCCTTTGGCCTGTTCTGGGGACATATAATAAGGAGTTCCACAGATCATCCCGAACATGGTCAGTGCGGATTCGCCTTTGTTGGTTTCGGGCTGTTGGATCTTGGCGATCCCAAAGTCGCAGACTTTGACGAGTTCGTCTTGTCCGGGGATATGGGCGAGCATGATGTTTTCGGGTTTGAGATCGCGGTGGATGATCTTGCTGTTGTGGGCGAGATGAAGGGCAGAGAGGACTTGTGAGCCGATCTTGATCACTCGCTCGATGGGAAGGGGAGAATCATCGGAGATGACACGAGCGAGATCGGGGCCGACGATATACTCCATGGCGATGTAGAGAGATTTGTTTTCGGTTTGTCCGAAGTCAAAGATCGCGATGGAGTTGGGGTGAGTAAAGCGACTGGCGGCTTCTGCTTCGCGTTGAAAGCGGCGAGCGACACGTTGATCTTCCATCAGGTGTTGGTGGAGGATCTTGATCGCGACTTCGCGGTTGATGGGTGCTTGGACAGCGCGATAGACGCGGCCCATCGCTCCTTGGCCGATCAGTTCTTTGACGTGAAATTTTCCGACGAGGACTTGGCCGACGAGTGGATCAAGACCGTCGGAAGCGACCAGCGAGATATCTGCGCCGCACTCTTCACAGGTGTCCATCTCTGGCGGATTGTCGTGCGTACACTTGGGACAGACCTTCACGGAGCCACCCTATCAAAGCTGAAAAGCGAGCCAAAACCAAAGAAGCCCACAAGAAACAGAGGATAGCATGAGACCTTGCAGGACTTCAAGCAAACATTTTGCAAAAAGGCGGACAGTGCGGTGGGAGAGGATCGCGGTTTCCGCCGTGGTACGGGCGATTTAGAGTCCCGTTTGAACTCGATAGACTTGCGATTGAGTAACCCCCACCACAACGCCTACAGTGACGCCTGCGACAACCCCCACACCGATCACCCAAACCCACCATTGTTGATGGAGCGGGGTGGTGGTGGGAGGGGGGGGTGGTGGGCGATGGACGATGCGCCGTTCCACAGGTTTTTTTTCCAAAGCGACGCGCAAGGTCATGATGCGGTTAGGCAAAAGAGCCAGCCGCTTGGTATTGTCGATGTATCCGGGATGAGAGACGGAGACAGTGATCTCCCCAGAAGCCCAAGACAAGGCGACTTTGGGGAGTGTTCCGACTTGGCTGTCATTGATCTTGACGACGGCCCCTTCGGGGGAGCCTTCGATGACAAAACGCGTTCGCCCGGGAAAGATCGTCAAGAGCAGTCGGGGGAGTTCTTTTTCAAAAGCAGCGATGCCGTTGTAGCGTTTTCCTTCGAGAGTGCGGGGAGGTTGTTCTTGTTTGATGCTGGCGCTGCGGAGGCTTACCAAAAAGGCCGAACCAAGGACTCCCACGCTGAGGAAGACGACTTGTGAAACAGGGAGCTTTTTTCGTGAAGTATCGAGCATACAGATCAGCTCGCCTCGACAATCATTTCCGAGGGCTTGCAATCCGAGATCTTTTCCGAGAGCGGCTTGTGTCTCTGCGAGCGGCATGACTTTGAGTCCGATATCGCGCTCGATCGCTTGTTGAATTTTGCCAAACAGGCTTTCGAGTTGTGTTTCTGCTCCAAGAGCCTGATAAAAGGCGATCGCGACATCGTACTGTTTGGCGGGCGGTTTGTTGGGCTGGTTTGCCCACGCATGACGGGGGCTGAATCCACAAAGCAACCCCCCGCCCAAGGCAAGCATCCATACCATCCACCATCGCCGACCCACAGAAGCCACCATCGATTTATTTCTCCATTTGCTCATGGCACACCCAAACACACAGGATCCAGCCAAAGTTTAAGGGGGGATTGTATTTCCGCCAACCAGACGTGTCAAGTTCGCCCCGATGCAAGTCCAAGCCACACCAACGAAAAGGCGTGAACGCTGGGATTTTTGTCTACATGAGAAAGCGCTTGACAGGCAAGAAGTGGAGAGTCGCGCTCTTGTGGGGAGAGGAATCAGGTGAAAAGACGGAATAGGCGGAAGGAAGGGGCAAAGCAGTGTTTGTCGAAGAAAGAGCAGATTAGAGTTTGCCGACGAGTTGGAGTGCGATGACGAATGCGTAGATGACGAGCGATTCGATCAAAGCAAGGCCAAGGATGAGGGGGAGGAAGAGTTTGCCGGATGCTTCGGGGTTACGAGCGATCCCTTCGAGGGCAGAGGCCGCAGCGCGACCTTGACCAAGAGCGCCACCAAATGCAGCAATCCCCAGACCGATACCAGCGGCCAACGCGATGGCCCAACCAGCAGCATTCGAACCTGCTTTGGTGGTCTCTGCTGCAAAAGCCGAAGCCATGGGAAGGAAGCAAACAACGAACGTTACGATAGAAACAAGCCACTTTTTCATCTAAACAATCTCCGTAGTGTTTCAAGGCTGATCCGTCTCGAAAAACGGACGCTATGCGACTTTAGATGGCGATCTTTCCCTCAAACGGATTGTTCGAAGAAGATGCACCAAGGATATCAATGATCGTGGGAAACGGCCATTGCGATGTAAACGCTCGAAAGCAGCGTGAACACGAACGCTTGGAGGAAGCACACAAGGAAACCAAGGGCCATAAAGATGACGGGGACAAGCAAAGGCGTCATGTTGGAAAACACGCCAAGGACTTGGTGATCGCCTGTCATATTTCCAGCGAGGCGCAAGCTCAACGAGATCGGGCGAACGATATGGCTGACGAGTTCGATCACAAACATCAAAGGGATCAAGGGGACAACAGGCCCCATAAAATGTTTGAGATAGCCAACACCCGACTCTTTGAAGCCTTGGTAGTTGTAGTACAAAAACACCACCAAACCGATCGCAAGGTTAGTGTTCATGTTGTCGGTGGGCGGGAGAAAGCCGGGGATCAGGCCCATAAAGTTGCTGATCAGGATGTACAAGAAGATGCTTGCGAGCAACCCAAAGTGCTTTTCAGCATCGTGACCAAGGATGTTTTGGAACATTTGATAGAGACGTTCTAGGCCGATCTCGACGATGTTGCGAAGAGACAGCTTGTCGTCAGGAACGAGAGGATCACGCCCGATCTCTTGATCGCGCTTGAATGAACGGTGAATCAAGAGAGAGAGCCACACGATCAACAGCGTCACCGTCGCAGCCATCGCCACATGAACGTAGCCATGGTTCATTTTGAGGAAATAAGAAAACAGCGAAAAGTGTTCGCCGGAAGCCAAAGATAGAGAGAACATGGAGAGATTACTCCGTCGATTGCGGCAACAAGGGAGAAAAGAGGATCGCGATCACGATGTTCCCAAGGCCCAAGGAAAATCCCGCGACATGGAGTTTTAGCCCCCACAAGCACAGGATCAAACCGCCAAGCAAAAACAAATGCTTGAACAAAAAGCGCCCCGTCAAAAGCAGCGAGCGCTGGACAGGCGAAAAAGAATTCATCATCGGAAGTACCGAACCATCCGCCTCTTGCGCGGGTTCTTCCACGGTTTTCGCCGATGGTTCGGTGTCTTGCGTCGATGATTCGATGTTTTGCACCGATGATTCGATGTCTTGCGTGGGCATCTTCGCAGATGTCGCCGATGATTCGATGTTTTGCGTTGGTGGGGGTTGGGAGTGGGTCTCTTCGGCGACTTGTGGGGGTGGATCGGTTTCGAGCATAGGAGACCAGTTCCAGATCAAGAGGCGAAGATTACCAGAGCTAAACAGCGAACCCAAGAGAGCCGCCAAGGCCACTTCGGAGCGAAGCGTCCACCACCACGCGGCGAGAGACAACACCAAGCCAAAGAGCAAAGCACAAGATTCAAGCAAAGCAAGGAAACGCAGCGGACGATGCGTCATGGCTGTGATCCGCGATTTGCGGGGCGCGATAAACGCCACAACAGCCAAAAGCCAGCGCCGCCACCGAGCGCGACACATCCTAACAAACCAAACGGGCCGCTTTGAAAGAAGCGATCCAACCACAACCCCATCCACGCGGAAGCAAGGATGCTTGCGGTCAATTCGATCACCGCAGCCATCGCCCACAGCGCCTGCCGCCATTCGCTCGCCAAGCTGTTTGGCGGTGGGGTGGGGTGTTTTGATTCGTTCGGATCTTCGGTCATCGAGACATCCATCTTTGGGATGGGATGGGACTCAAAAAGCGCTGATATCCGCGTAAGCCAAAGCGCTTTCGTGATATCTCACCCTTCGTTGGGGTCGCGTTCTACCACAGGCCCCCATCCACGTCAACGATTTTTTGCTTCACGAGGCAATTTGCACATCATCGATTGATCTTTCCGTTGTGATGGGATGGATCGCAATCACACCAAGCACCGCGCCAAGGTATCAGTCATGGGGTTCGTCGAGATCCTCATGATCGTCGAGTGCTTGGGTAGGATCGTTTGAGGAGCTTTGATCGACGATATCCACGGAAGCATCGGGCGCACCGATCTCGTCGTTGTTTTGGCTTGGTTCGAGTACATCTTCTTCGGTGGCGTCTGCAACGATCGCAACAGAAGAGATGCGCTCTCCTTCATCGACACGAAAGAGTCGAACGCCTTGCGTATTGCGCCCTTGAACGCGGATCTCTTTGGCAGCAAAGCGGATAATTCGGCCTGTATCGGTCGAGACCATCAATTGATCTTGATCGGAAACTTCGAGTGTTGAAGCAACATCGCCGTTGCGCTCGTTGCATTTGATCGTGATCACGCCTTTTCCGTTGCGTTTGGTGATGCGGTATTCGGAGACGGGTGTGAGTTTACCGTAGCCATTTTCGGTGATGGTGAGCAGGTTTTTGTCTTCTTGGGTGGCGACGAGAGACACCACCCGATCACCTTCATCCAATCTGATTCCTGCGACACCACGGGCATTTCGACCGATGGGGCGGACATCGCTTTCATGAAAACGCACTGCTTGCCCTTTGCGCGAACACAAGATCACTTCGCAGTTTCCGTCGGTCAGCAAGGTTCCCACCAATTCGTCGCCTTCGTCCATGTTGATGGCGATCAGCCCGCCTGTTCGGACGGCAACGTTGGCGTAGGCCATCAGTTCGGTCTTTTTGACAACCCCGCGACGGGTGGCAAAAAACAAATACATACCTTCTTTGAATTCTTTGATTGGTAGGACGGCTTGCGGCGTTTCGCCTTCTTCGAGGCCGACCAAGTTGACGATCGGTCGTCCGAGCGCAGTGCGCGAAGCTTTGGGGATCTCATGCACTTTGGTTTGGTACATACGGCCTAGATCGGTCAAGATCAACATGTGGGCGTGGGTGGACGCGACGAAAAGCTGCACGACAAAGTCCTCCTCGCGAGTGTTCATCCCGACGATCCCACGGCCACCACGGCGTTGTGCGCGGTATTCCGTTAAGGAATTGCGTTTGATGTAGCCGGAGTGGGTGATGTTCACAACCATCTCTTCTTCAGCGATCAGATCTTCGTCGGAGATGTGGTGCAAGGAACCTGCGATCCGCGCTCGACGTTCGTCGCCAAACTCATCCCCGACTTCTTGCAGTTCTCGCTTGATCAGTTCTTTCAGAAGGGCCTCGTTTTGGAGGATGCTGTTTAGGCGCTCGATCTCCATGTTGATCTGCGTGAGTTCTTCGATGATCTTGTCGCGCTCAAGGGCGGTTAAGCGTTGCAGTCGCAGATCAAGGATGGCTTGGGCTTGGAGGCGAGAGAAGTCAAAACCCACCATCAAGCGGTCACGTGCTTCGTCGGTGCTCGTCGAGGAACGGATGGTCTTGATGATCTCGTCGATGTAATCGAGTGCTTTCTTCAAGCCTTCGAGGATATGGGCGCGTTCTTTGGCTCTGCGCAACTCATAACGACAACGGCGGATCGTCACCTCGCGGCGATGGTTGATGAACTGTTCCAGCATCGCCTTGATATCGAGGCATCGTGGTTGGCCTTGCAAGATCGAGAGGAAGATGATCCCAAAAGAGCTTTGCAACGGGGAGTGCTTGTATAGCTGGTTGAGAACGACCTCGGGCATCACATCGCGCTTGAGTTCGATCACCACGCGAATGCCTTCACGGTTTGATTCATCCCGCAGATCCGAGATGCCTTCGATCTTTCTCTCTCGGACTAGATCCGCGATCTTTTCGACAAGACGGGCTTTATTGACTTGGTACGGTATCTCTTTCACAACGATCCGACTGCGACCCGAACGCTCGTCTTCCTCGGTCTCGCAGGTCGCTCGCATCTGAATGATACCCCGCCCTTCTTTGTAGGCTTTCAGGATATCGCGCTGTCCGTGGATCGTTCCTCCTGTCGGAAAGTCCGGGCCGCGCAAGATCGGTGACATCGCCGGTCTATCCGCAGTTGCAGGTCGCCCCATCACCAACTCGTCGATGGTTGTCTCGGGTTCATCGATCAAAAGAACACAAGCGTTGATCACTTCGCGCAGGTTGTGGGGTGGGATCTTGGTCGCCATCCCCACCGCAATCCCATCCGAGCCGTTGACCAAAAGCGTCGGAAAGCGCGTCGGCAAAACCAACGGCTCCATCGTTGAACCGTCGAAGTTTTCCGTAAAATCCACTGTTTCTTTGTCGATATCTTGGAGCATCATCTCGGCCAACCGCGTCATCCGTGACTCGGTGTAGCGGTACGCTGCTGCTGCGTCTCCATCGATCGAACCAAAGTTCCCTTGTCCATCCACCAACGGATAACGCATGTTCCAAGGCTGTGCCATCCGCACCAAGGTGTCATAGACTGCGGAATCCCCGTGGGGATGGTACTTTTTCAACACCTCGCCGACCACACCCGCACACTTCGAATACTTGCGGTTGTGCAGCAGCCCTTCTCGAAACATCGCGTACAAAACACGCCGATGTACGGGCTTTAAACCATCACGGATATCGGGCAGCGCCCGCCCGATGATCACGCTCATCGCGTAATCGAGATACGAAACCTGCATCTCATCTTCGATATTGATTGGGGTGACAGAAAGATCACTCATGTTCGGTACAGGTCCTTTCTCTGTGTGCCTTGCTTCTTGCACCCAAGGCGCAAGAAGCCCTCTTGCATAGCAGCGATCCCTTGCAAGCGCAACGGGTCATTTCATGCCTCGAATCGCTCCCCATCCTCTTCTTCCAAACCACCCGATACACGGGAAAAACCACGCCATCCTCCGCAAGACGCTGCTTTCGTCGGTGCTCTGTTCGGTACAACTCCCCCCCACGAGGTGAGACCAACCCCCACTTCAGCAAGTCTAGCATCCCAAACCAACAGACCATATCTGGGTTCTGTTGCGGCTTGACGGGCAGTTCGTGTTCCTGTCGCTTGTTTGACACCTTCGCCCGAAGAGCTTTCTTGCCCCCTAGCGCAGACCGAAAAGAATCCTGCTGGTGTGAAAGTGTCGATTCTGTGACGTAAGGGGCCTTGCTTTGCAAAAAGATCGCGTGGTATGCAAAGAACTTTCTTTGTGGACCGAGGTGTTGCAAGATGGCCCATCCTCCCCACAAAGAGGCAGTTTCGCCGCGCCTTTTGAGAGGTATGTGCATCTTTTGTAAATTGAGGGATTGCGGTGTTGATGTGTTTTTGGTGGTTTGATAATCGATTCATGGGTTTGTTTCTCTCGCCTGCGTTCATCCCGACCCCGCTCTCCCTTGTGGGGGGAAGATCGCTCTCCCCACAGAAAAACGTCCAACAGCTTACTCTCTCTTTGTGCTGCAAGATGGCACACCGAAGTGTTCTATATCCACCCACGTCTTGTTTGCGACTAATCGGGCCTTTGTCATCCGACAAAAAGCCCCGTAAGTACGCGACAAAGACACGAACGTTGTTGAGCCAGAAAGGAGTTTCCGCGTGAAGTGGCGTAAATCCTGGTCTCTTCTATCGGCAACTGTCATGCTCACCGCATGGCTTGCCGCTTGTAATCCCCCCAAGAAAAACGAAGGTGAAGCCTGCAAGACGAACTTTGACTGCGTCGAGGCCCTCGTTTGTATCCAAGAGAAATGCCAAAAGGCCGAAGTCAAGCCCGAAGGCAAAAAACCCGAAGGCAAGATCACGGGTGCGTTGCGCGTCAAGGTCGGCGAAAATGCCACCCTTAGCGCAACAAGCAGCCTTTTCTACAGCACCTCCCCCAAACCCAAGTACACTTGGAGTCTTGCCACCAAACCCGATGGCAGCACCGCCAGCCTCTCCGACACGGCGGCTTCTCAAGTGACGATCAAGCCCGATGTCGCAGGCCCTTACAAGATCTCCTTGAAAGTCGCGGATGACACCCTTCAAGGCGACGCTGTCGAAGTGACACTCGAAGCCTTCCAAGACAACGCCCCCCCCGAAGCCAAGATCACACCCGCCGAAGCCACCGTCAAAGCGGGCGATGCTGTGGCGCTCGATGGCTCCACCAGCAGCGACGCCGACAAAGACACCCTCACCTACGCTTGGAGCTTCCGCTTTAAGCCCGACAACAGCAAATCCACCCTCCAAGATGTAGACAAAAGCAAAGCCTCCTTTACACCCGACGAAGGCGGACTCTACGCCGTTGAACTCAAGGTGACCGACGGAAAAGGCGGAGAAGGCGTCGCTCTCGCTTACATCACAGCAACCAAAGAAGCCCCTGCTCCAACCTTGACCACGCTCACTCCGAACTCTGGGGCGATCGGCGCAAAACTCACCGTCGACTTTGATGGAACGGGCTTCCTCTACGGAGCCAAAGTCAACTTTGACGGTGCTGATCTCGCAGGTGTCGAATACGTCAGCACAACGCGTTTGCGTGCAACCATCGATCTCGCCGGAAAGACCGCCAAAAAGGCCAAGGTCAAAGTGACGAACCCCGATGGCAAAGCCACCAGCGAACTCGAATTCAATATCGTTGAAGGCCAAAAACCTGAGATCACCTATGTCGGCCCTGCTCTTGTGATCGCAGGCCAGATCGTCAACCTCACCGTTCAAGGCAAAAACTTTGTGCGCGGTGCGGTGATCAAGTTCGATGGCAAAGACCTCAAAACCGAGTACGAATCTGATCAAAAAGTCTCGGGCGTCTTGACCGTCCCGAACGACGGTGAATACGACGTGATCGTCACCAACCCCGACGGCAAAGCCTCCGATGCCTACAAGTTCCGCGTTTCTTCCGTAAGCGCCCTGATCGACGGGATCTCCTTCAATCGCATCGGAAAAGACTGCGCCAGCGAAACCATCGTCATCAACGGGCGCAATATGCTCTCGGGTGTTAAGGTCGAACTCGTCGATGCCACCGACGCCACAAAGATCTTTGCTCCCGTCAAACTCACTTATCTTTCGATGACCCAAGTTCGCGCTGAATTCGACTTTACCAAACTCGCGGCCAGCACGTACAAACTCCAAGTCACCAACGTGGGAACCAAAACTCCCGCAGAGATCGGCTTTACCGTCACCGAAACCACCCCCACGCCTGCCCTTCTTTCGATCGCTCCGCGTCGGATGTTCATCGGCTCCAAAGTCCAAGGCTACGTCGTCGCCATGTATCTTGAAGGCGCTTCCGTTTCTTTGGACGGCAAACCTGTGGCGCTCACCAAGCTCAACGACACGCTCTACAGCGTCGAAGTCGATGGTTCGGCACTTACGGCCACCAAAAAACTCGAACTGACCGCTGTCGGCCTCTGCAAAAAAGCCAGCAACAAAGAAGAAATCGAAGCCGTCGAGATCCCCACTCCCAAGATCTCGGGCATCGCTCCTTCACCCGTTCCGCCGGCAGCTCCGAACATCTCGATCATCGGCGAAGGCTTCCATCCAAACGCCACCGTCTCCGTCGACGGAACCGCCGTTGCAACCCCCACCTACGTCAACAGCGGCCTGATCACCATCAGCGGCACGAGTTATACCACCAAAAAAACCTACAAGTTGATCGTCACAAACCCCGGTGCAAAGGCTTCCAACGAAGCCTCCTTTGAAGTCGACGAGTACATGACCATCTCTTCCGCGTCTTCCGACGAGGAATATTTCATCCGCGTATGCGGCCAAAATCTCCAAAACATCAGCCCTGATCCAGCCCCTGAGATCGAACTTTTAAAGGCCGGAACTTCTGTCATCAAAAAGTCTGCGGCAAACGTGCATGGCTTCGCTGGCCGTTGTATTTCAGCGAGCCGAAGCGGCTTTACAGGACTCACCGCAGGCGAGATCTACGATCTGCGTGTCTGCCGAAAAGTCGGTGGTGCCGACATCTGTTCGTCAACTACGCCATGGACCAACAAAGCCGCAGCGGGCGCGACCATCCAACTCAAGATCGACAGCGTTTTTATGATCGCAGAATCCACCTCTAACCGTGTCTATGGGTGTGGTGAGAACTTTATCAGCACCTCTACCTCCAGCCAAAACCCGACGTTGCGCTTTTACCAAAACAATACCTTCGTTGCTGAAACCACTTACGACGATCAGATATCCTTCTTCTACAGCTCTTCTGGAGACTATGCGGGATGTTATTACTTTCGAGACAATGATACCAAACTGCCCACAGCATTGGTTCCAGGGCAGATCTATGAGATCGAAGGATGCCGAGAGGTCGGTGGCACACGCCTTTGTTCGACAAACCGAGTTTCGTGGACATGGGCCGTTGGCACCGCCCCCGGCGCTCCCACAGGAAGCGCAGGCCCCGCGACGGAACCGCCCTATGCACCGGCCATTCAGGGCATCCAGCCTGTCACCCCCGCAACCCTCGTGGTCGTCCAAGCCACACCACCCGCCAAGATCACCTTCAAGATCCACGGCATCAACTTCTCTACCACCAAAACCAAAGTCTACATCAACAACGTCGATATCTCCACACTTGCGGGTGTGACGGTCACTGCGACCGCCAACGTGATCGACGTCAAAGACTACCCGATCACCCTTGGCACCAACACCCGTCTTGAACTTCCTGTTGAGGTCACCAACGACAAAGGCCGATCCAACACCACCATCCTCGATATCAACACCCAACAGCGCGTCCGCGTCCTCTGGCTCGAATCGATGATCATCCCCATCGATCTGACCAGTTTGACCTTCTATCTTTGGGGCTACGACTTCGCCACCACTCACAAGATCCTCGATGGCGCAGGAAACCCCATCAAGAGCGGAACGTCCGACCTCAGTTTCAGTACTTCGAGCAAAACACCTTACCAACTCCAGTCGAGTTCGTGGAGCAATAGCAACTTTAAGCAACTGACCCCCGGCCTTGCGCCTGTTCAGCTCGAAAGCGCCGCAGGAACAAAGAGCAACACCATCAAGATGCGCGTGATCGGACCCGGCCAGTGGGGAACCGAAGAACTTGGCATCGTCTCGATGTACGGCTCTACTTCCGCCAGCGATGCAAACTCCCCGCTGGTCGGCAAAGACAGCGTGATGCGCGTCGTCGCAACAGGCTTTGATCTCGGCGGTGGACTCGGTGCTGCGGGAGAGATATGGGTCGGTGGTCAGCCCATGAAGATCTCCAAAACCGAAACCTCTTTCCTCGGCTACACCTACTTTGAGCTGGAAAAAGTCAACTTCGCCGAACCCGGCATCGTGCCTGTTGTCCTCAAAAATCCCGATGGAACACAAAGCGCCCCCCGCTTCCTCACCGTCACCAACGGCGAAGGCATCCGCATCACGATGGTCACCACGAGTACTTCAACCGGCCATTATTACACCAACACCATCCGACCCGGTGCCAACAGCAACTTCTATGTCTACGGCAAAAACCTCACCAAAGACGACAAAGTCTTGCTCGCTGGACTCCCCCAAAAGATCACCTACGACTACGCCGGCAGCACCTATGACTACCTACAGGTAGACTTTAATGGTGCGGATCTGCCCGATGGTACGTACCCTGTGTGGATCGAATCCAAAGGCCGCCGTTCCAACACCATCCTCGTTAACGTTGTGCGTACCGGCATCCACCCCAACGCTGCACCGCGCTTCCAAACGCTCATCCCTGCGAGCGTTAGCAAAACTTCTCTCGCCAGCCTCAACAACAAGATGCGTCTTGCCATCGCTGGCGAGGGCTTCCGCGAAGATTACAAAGTCAACTTCAACGGGCAGCAACTGAACGTCATCTTCTACAGCAGCCAACTCGTGTTTGTTGAGCTTGATCTCAGCAGCGTGGCCGCTGGCAGCTATCCGCTCAGCATCCAAAATGCTTCGGGCAAACTCAAGTCCTTCGACTTGGAACTTCTTGTTGAGTGATCGGTTCGACTTGGAACTTCTCGTCGAGTGATCGGTTCGCCTTCCACCGAAGATCCCCCGATATCGGGGAATCTTCGGTGGCGTTCTCCTACTCATTCATTTGTTATGTCAACGCTCCGTTCGATACATAGGAGGGTTTCCGTGAATATGCGAAGAACAAATCTGTGGATGGTTTTCGCACTGTGCCTGTCTGTAGGCGTAAGTGTTGTCACTTCCGCTTGTGGACCACCCGCCCCCAAAAACAAGGGCGAAGATTGCAAAACCAACCAAGACTGCAACAGCGGTCTGATCTGCAACAGCGGCAAGTGCGCAGATGCGCGATTGCCGAACGATACCCGCAAACCCACCGCCAACGCTGGCAACGATCGCAGTGTCAAAGTTGGCGAAGAAGTAGCGCTCGATGGCTCCGGCAGCAAAAGCATCGAAGGCAAGGCACTCACCTACAAATGGGATCTCAAAACCAAACCCGAAGGCAGCACAGCCAGCCTCAACGGGGCTGATCAAGCAGGTCCCAAGTTCACCCCCGACAAAGTCGGCGTCTATGTCGCCACTTTGATCGTCAACGACGGTAAAGCCAGCGATCCTGACGAAGTCACCGTCAACGTCGCCTCCGCCAACCGCCCCCCCGTTGCCAACGCCGGCCAAAATGTCCGCGTTGAAGTCGGAAACAAGGTCGATCTCGATGGCTCCAAGAGCTCGGACCCTGATACGGGCGACAAACTCACGTACACATGGGAAGTCTTCAAAAAGCCCGATGGCAGTAGCGCCAACCTCTCCGACTCCAAAGTCGAAAAGCCCTCCATTACGCCCGACAAAATCGGCAGCTACGGCCTCCGCTTGACCGTCAGCGATGGCTCGCTCTCCGCAAGCGCCACCGTTTTTGTCGAAGCCGTCATCAACAACCCCACCCCTGTGATCAGCAGCCTCAACCCTGCTGCGGGTGCCACCAAAACCAAAGCCCGCGTCCAGATCGCCGGAAAGAACTTCCTCTTTGGTCTCAAACTGCTCTTCGACAAAAAAGAAGTTGCGGGCTATGAGTTCAAAAGCCCCGATCAACTGGTCGCAACCTTCGATCTCACCACCATTCCTGTCGGGAAATACAAGATCGAAATCACCAATCCCGACAACAAAACCTCCAACGCCCTTGACTTTGAAGTCGTCGAAGGCGGCACCCCAACCATCACCAAACTCTCTCCCGAACTGTTGATCACCGGCCAGTCCCTGCGCCTTGTGGTCGAGGGAACCAACTTCATTGACGGTGCCAAGGTCGTTTTCAACAACAAAGACCTCACCACCTTTTTTGAATCCGCAACCAAACTCAACGCTGCGCTTACGGCCCCAGCACCGGGCGAATACGACGTCAAAGTCATCAACCCCGATGCAAAAGAAAGCCCCGCGCTCAAGGTGGTTGTCTCGGGCGTCCAAGCCATCCTCACGGATCTGTCGCTCGATCGCGCAGGAAACGATTGCCAAAAAGAAACCATTACCGTTCGCGGAAACAACTTCCAACAGGGCCTTTCTGCCGAGCTGGTTGACAAAACCGACCCCTCCAAAAAGTTCCCTGCCGTCAAGATCGATGTGATCTCGCTTGCCGAAGTCAAACTTGAATTCGACTTCACCAAAGTCCCCGTCGGGGCTTACGACGTGATCGTCAAAAACCCCGATACACCCGCAAGCAAGCCTCTAAGCTTCTGGGTGACACCACCCCCCGGAAAACCCGAAGTCCTCAGCATCTTGCCCAACAAGTTCTTCTACGGCGGAAAAACCAAAGTCTACGTCACAGGACTTCACCTTGACAAATCCGCAAGCGTCATCGCAACCGGCTTTACAGGCAAAGTGACCAAAGCCTTCAACTCCGTCTCCTACGAGCTTGAGATCGACACCACCAGCGTCACACAAGCCGGCAAACTCACCTTCGAACTTTCCGCATCCTGCGGTCGCAAAAGCGATCCTGTCGAAATCCAAGCCATCGACGAAGACAAACCCAAGATCTCCCGCGTTGATCTCGGCGTCTTTGCTGGCACTCCGCCCGCCAAAGCCACCCTCATCGGTGCGGACTTTGGCCTTGCTCCGATCGTCACCGTCAACGGAACCGCTGTCACCCCCGT
>CAUJFU010000301.1 GCA_963169055.1 Myxococcota bacterium | reverse complement strand
CGCTCGGGCTGTATTCACTTAACTGCACGCCGTTGACACAAACGACCGAATCTCCGCCGCAAGAGATCACAAAAACAAAACAAATGCCCCAAACCCAAAACACACAAGCGCTTCGGGACAACAAACCCCATCGCTGCATCGATCCAACCTCCCACAGACTTCAAACAGAATAGCTAAGAATGCACGAAGGATCGTGCGATCTGCAAATAGTTCTTGCTCTGAAATCCAGAGCCTTCATAAGCGGGTGCTCCTTCCACAAAGATCCCCCGCACAGTTTGCAAAGAACGGCTTACCGCCAAACTCCGCATCCAACCATTCTAAATACCTGTTCAAATAAGCACAACGAAAAAACCCGTGTTCGCGCCCACTCAAGCGACAGAGTTGTTTGGTTGAAATACCTTCGCTCTCTTCGCCAACGCGGGGTCAAGGGGACGAAGTTCCCTTGTGGGGTGTGGGGCAAAGCCCCACAAAAAAACAAACAAAAAAACAAATAAAAATCAAAACAAAATCTCACATAAGCAGCCAAGACAAGAAGAGACCGAACTTTTGCTGTACGCATTCGTACTATTTTGACCGATCCGTCCGACCTCTCTCGCATCGGTTGGCATCCGCTGTTTGAAGCTTGTACGCAAAGTCTCCCCCCCATCGGTAAGATCGCACGTGTAATCGCCGTGGATCGCGGAGGAGCATGGGTGATCAGCCGCGACGATCTGATGGCGCTCTCTGCCGACGCCTCACGCGATCCTTTGGACTGGCGAAGACGCCAATTGTGGGCGCGCTGGCATGCCCCATCCACCGAAACATCGGCCTCCACGCCATCCAAGACCCCTCGCCCCACGTCCTCCAAAAAGTCCGATAATCGACGTAAGTCATCGCCCCCCACCGACGCTATCGAAGCCCCGTTGGTTGGGGATTGGGTGCAGCTCGAAGAGGCAGGCAAAGAAGCCCCGCGTATCCGAGCCATCCTCACACGGCGAAGCTGCCTTACGCGCAAGATGGCAGGGCCTCGCATAGAAGCCCAAGGCATCGCCGCAAATATCGATCACATCGCGATCGTCACAGCCGCCGGCCAAGACTTTTCTGTTGCCCGTATTGAGCGCTATCTTGCGGCAGTGTGGGAAAGTGGAGCATCCCCATCGATCCTGCTCAACAAGATCGACCAAGCCCCCGACGGTTACGCAGCATGGGTCGAACAACTTGAACAGATCGCTTTGGGAGTGCCGATCTTTGCGATCAGTGCGCTGCATGGAAAGGGCCTCCAAGCATTCCAAGACAGCCTACAGCCCGGGATGACCGTTGCCTTGGTGGGTTCGTCGGGTGTGGGCAAGTCAACGCTACTCAATGCCTGTGTCTCCCATGCCGCGCAACGCACGCATACAACGCGCTCTCACGACGAACAAGGCAAACACACCACCACCCGCCGCGAGATCTTTCTTGGCGATCACGGTATCTGGTGGATCGATACGCCCGGGATGCGCGAGTTTAGCCCGTGGGATGCCCAACAAGGCTTGCAACACGTTTTTTCCGATATCTTGGGATACGCCAAACAATGCCGGTTCCGCGACTGCACACACCACCAAGAACCCGGATGCGCCGTGCAACAAGCCGCCACAGAAGGTCTCCTTGAACCCAAACGCATCGAACGCTACACCGCCCTCCAACGCGAAACCCACCACCAAAAAGAGCCAACCGATCAACGCACCACCAAAGAAAAAAAAGAACATTGGAAAAGCGTCACCAAAGGCATACGCGATCGCCAAAAACTGCACCGCCAACTTGGGATCGAAGAATGGTGAGAAGCCCTAGGGCGTTTCATGACACACCCCATCCACGACCTTGCACCTGCCATCTTTTTTGCAAGCGTTGCTTTTTGGCCCGCAGGAGCCTACAACGATCCGTACAAAGGAGCGAAAGCGACAAGAGAAAACAACTGCAACAGCGTGCTCTCTGCTCCCCGAAACGAACACTTCCGTCCACAAAGGAGGGCAAAGATGAGCGTTGTCCATCTGAACGCAGAACTCGCTGCGTTGCTCCACGCCTCGAATCAACCGCTACAACAAACGGCGCAAGAATTGATCGTTCTCGAACTTTATCGTCGCGGCACGATTACCAGCGGCAAGGCGGCCCATCTACTCCGGATGTCTCGCTTTGACTTTGTGCAATACGCCTCACGGTTGGGCATCCCCTTTTTTGAGATGACCGAAGACGAATGGAACGCAGAACACCAACGTTTGGGTGAGCTATGACACCTGCACCTGTGATCTCCAATTCAAGCCCCTTGATCTGTCTTGAGCGGATCGGCCATCTCCATCTCCTCCAACAATTGTTCGGGACGATCATCGTTCCACCAGCGGTCGTTCGTGAAGTAGCTTTGCGAACAACCTTGCCGACTTGGGTTGAGGTGCGAGTCCTTGTGCAGTCGGTCGGGCCACAGGTCTTGAGCGCCTCATTGGGCGCAGGCGAAAGCGAAGCGATCAGCCTTGCTATCGAAACGGGTACACGCCTATTGATCTTGGATGACCGTCCTGCTCGTCGCTTGGCCCAAGCCCTTCAACTCCCTGTTCTTGGCACTTTAGGCACCCTCGTCGCTGCGAAACGACAACGCCTCATCCCCGAAGTTCGCCCTTGTCTTGACTTGTTGCTCCAACACGATTTTCGCATCGCCCGCCGATTGTACGAACAAATCCTCGCCGACGCGAACGAACCTCTACCTTAACGCTCTGTTTTTTAGGAGTGGCGTGGTGGCCAAAAAACCCGTGTTCGCGACATCTCAAGCGGAGCCGTTGTTGTTTTGAAAAACCTCTGTGTACCCCGCCGATACGGGGTCAAGGGGCCTTCGGTCCCTT
>CAUJFU010000300.1 GCA_963169055.1 Myxococcota bacterium | reverse complement strand
AGGAAAACACTGAGACGTCAGCACATTGTAGGGGCGGTTCGCGAACCGCCCGCGCCCGAACATTGGCCTTTTTCGTATCCAACTGCGGAAGTCCTATCTAGAAAAAGCTTTTGTTTTTTTTCTATTCGCGGAGTTACGCAGTTGCCAAAAAAGCCGTGTTCGCGGTGTTTCATAGCAGGGGTCAATCGAAGTAGTGAAAAACAAGGTATCGAAACATCCGAGTGATTCGGTCCCAGATCGGTCACCTTTTCAACCGACCTTCGCCATCAAGCGAGAGCGTCGCTGATTTGAAAAACGAATGATCACCCCGCCAATACGGGGTCAAGGGGCGACAGTCCCTTGTCGGGCGTGGGGTGAAGCCCCACAAAAACGACCCGACTGCGTAAGTCCTATGTGATTTGTGGTGTGTCGAAATAGGCGATGGGTGGGGGATAGGGAGAGTTGAGAGGGGGAATCAATAGCAATGGAAGGGTTTTTCTTGGATGGCGGTATTTTCGCGACAGCGAGTGCCTTTGGGACATTCGGAGTCGGCTTGGCAGGGTTTGAAGCAGAGTTTGACCGTTTTGTCTTGGATGCCGGGGTGGTTGGAGCAAACGCGCCCACCGAGGCATTTGTCGGTGCAATTTTTCCAGCAGGTTCCGAAGTTGTTGGCCCCTGAAGTCAGCTTGATCAAGCCCTCACCGCAAGAAGTGCCTTGGTCATAGTTAAAGCCGCCGCTTTCCTCTTGAATGGCTTTCATGCAAACATCGTATCCATCGGCAAATTCAGCGGATTTGACGCAGATCTCGTCTGCATCGCAACCTTTGCCGCAAGGCTTCCAGCAGTAGTTGGTGGTTCCGCCCTTGTAGGTGAGGCATTCGAGGCCAAACTGGCATTTTCCAGCGGGGCAACCTTCGTATTTGCCGGGGAGATTTTCGCGCTGACCGACAATGCACTTGCTGTCCGCGCATTTTTCGTCGGCTTTGCAGTCTTCGTTGGAGTCGCAAGAAGCGACGCACGCGCTGGCGCGGCAATCGACTTTTTTGCGATCTTTGAAGTCTGGCAAAGCTTTACAATCATCCGCGTTGTTGCAACCTTTTCGGCAGGTAAAGGCGGCTGTATCGCAAACTTCGCCTGTGGCGCAGTGTTTACTTTCCAAGCACTGCACGCATTTTTCACCATTTTTGTCGCATACTTTTTTGGTGGCGTCGCTCGCGCAATCGGCGTCGGCTGCACATTTTCCGTCGGGTTTTGCTGGGCAACCGGGCATGATAGTGACGCACAGAAACAGAAAACCAGCAGCGCTCGTTTGCATCAAACGCCGCATCCATGAAGTGCGAATCAACATTCTTTTCCTCCAAAATCCAATCGCGATTCTTTCGTTGTGTTGGGATTGTGAAGCTTTGCATCGGATTGATTTACCCAACGGGCTTGTGGTGAGCGTACACAGTAGTTTTAGCCAATGTCCATCCTTCGGGCGTATGGGTGCCGCGTGGCAAGGGCGCGGACGCGACAGTTCGCCCAGAGTACCCAAGAGCGCCGCTCAAAGTCAACATCGTTGATCGGCGTTGTGCGAGTGAATGGCGCGAGGGGAGCAGGGATAGATGTGGGAGCGAGAGAAAGAATTCGCGCAACGATTTGGAGGACAACGAAGAGAGCGAGCGGATGGCGAACAGAGCGAGAGGATGACGAACAGAACGGGAAGAGCGAGAGGATGGCGAACAGAGCGAGAGGATGACGAACAGAGTGGAAAGAGCGAGCGGATGGCGAACAGAGTGGAAATAGCGAGAGGATGGCGAACAGAGCGAAAGGATCACGTGGGAAGTGGGAGAAAGAAGCTGCGTAATTTGGGTGCGTTGTGTGGGTGTTGGAAAAAAAGAGTTGACAGGGTAGAGGGCTTGGGGTATAGCCTATCGAGCTTTCGCGGGAGTGCCGAATAAAAAAATGCTTGGCACAATGAACCGCGTTGCGATGTCTCCGTAGAGTGCATCACAACCGAGGAGAGATGGCCGAGTGGCTGAAGGCGCTCGCCTGCTAAGCGGGTGTAGGGCTTAAAACCCTACCGAGGGTTCGAATCCCTCTCTCTCCGCAAATCGATGTCTTTCGAGAGGCTTTCTAACATATCTTTGCACCCATAGCTTAGCTGGATAGAGCGTCGGACTACGAATCCGAAGGTCGGTGGTTCAAATCCTCCTGGGTGCGCAACCAACCCTGCATATGCGGGGTTTTTTGTGTGATGCAAGAACAAGACAGGCTGTGGATGGGGATCGCTTTGCAAGAAGCCGCAGAAGCGGCTTTGCAAGGCGAAGTACCCGTAGGTTGCGTGATCGTCTTTGAGGAACAAATCATCGGTCGCGCACACAACCTCCGTGAAACACTCGCCGATCCAACCGCCCACGCTGAGATCCTCGCGCTCCAACAAGCTGCAAAAAACAAAGGGCAATGGCGACTTTCGGGGGCAACCGTATACGTCACCCTCGAACCCTGCCCTATGTGTACTGGAGCTTTGATCAACGCCCGCATTGAACGTCTTGTTTATGGTTGTGATGATGCAAAAGCCGGATGTTGTGGAACACTTCATCAGCTTGCGCAAAATGCAGGTTTCAACCATCAATTTGTCATCACAAGCGGCGTATGCGCCGAAGAATCTGCGATGTTGTTGCAATCTTTTTTTCGCGCACGGCGTAAAAAAAAGCCCAAAACAACGACGTAATCCCCCAGGAGAGGTGGCCGAGTGGTCGAAGGCGCTTGATTCGAAATCAAGTGTGCGGGGAACCGTACCGTGGGTTCGAATCCCACCCTCTCCGAGTCGTACTTCACAAAGTACACCCCCTGATTGCTCTTTTTTGGAGAGGTGACCGAGTGGCCGAAGGTGCACGATTGGAAATCGTGTGTACCCTAACAAGGTACCGAGGGTTCGAATCCCTCCTTCTCCGCAATCTATCATCGCCCTTATGACAGCCGGGTCCCACGCAATACGAAATCCCGAACCCCGCCAGGACCGGAAGGTAGCAACGGTAGGGACACTTCGTGTGTGTGTGGGGGTGCCCGGCTGTCACCCATTTCCCCCTTCCCATCCCTTTTTTCTCCCAGTTCTCCCCCATTTTAACATTTCCTTTCTGTTCTTTACGCTTGTCTTCTCGATGAGCTCGGTGGGGCTTTACCCCAAACCCCACAAGGGAGCGCGGCTCCCTTGACCCCGTGTTGGCGAAAAGAGCCGATGCTTTTTTACAAGCTACGCCATCGCTTGGGATAGCACGAACACGCCTTTTTTTACAATCCATCTCGATCGAGGATCGAAAAAGCGAGCGGCGTAGTGTGACGCAGGACTGAGGCACGATCGGGTGATCTGCGACGTAAGACCTGAAAAGGGTTGCGGAGAGAAAGAAATCAAAGGTTTTTCGAGGGATGGTGTGTGGCTCCTTGCATGAGCGGGCGGGATCGGTATGTATGGGGGCCACAATATCGTCGAGTGCTTTGGGATAGGAGTCACTTGTTGACAAACCTCCCCCCATTTCGTACCCGATCAAGCGGCAGTGCCGTTGGTTTGAAACGCTGACGATCACCCCGCCTGAATCGGGGTCAAGGGGCCGAAGGCCCCTTGCGGGGTTTGGGGCAGCGCCCCACAAACGCAAGTGAAACGCGTCGGCCCTGTTGGAAGAAGGATGGTTGGATGTCATACCTAGTATTGGCGCGAAAATGGCGACCGCAGCGGTTTGGAGAAGTGATCGCGCAGCCACACGTCGTGCAGGCGTTGCAAAATGCGATCAAACTGGATCGCTTGCCGCACGCGTTGTTGTTGACGGGTTCAAGAGGGGTGGGAAAGACCACGATCGCACGTCTCGTCGCCAAGACAGTCAACTGTCTGAAAGCAGATCGCGAAGAGTTGGAACCCTGCAATCGTTGTGATCTGTGTGTGGAGATCACAGAAGGCCGTTCGGTCGATGTGATCGAGATCGATGGTGCGTCCAACCGCTCGATCGATGATATCCGCGAACTGCGAGACAACGTGCAGTACACCCCCACCAAAGGGAAGCGCAAAGTCCATATCATCGACGAAGTTCACATGCTCACACGAGAAGCCTTCAACGCGCTGCTCAAAACCCTCGAAGAACCTCCCCCACATGTGATGTTTATCTTTGCGACCACCGAACCGCACAAGATCCCCGTGACGATCCTGTCGCGTTGCCAACGCTTCGATTTTAAGCGTATCCCGACCACGGTGTTGCGTGATCACCTCCGTCGGATCGCCAAAGCAGAAGGGATTCAGTTGAGTGAAACCGCCCTTGCGATGGTGGCGCGTGCAGCACAAGGCGGAGCGCGTGATGCGATGAGCTTGATGGATCAGGTGATCGCTTTTGGGGGGGAGTCTCCCAAAGATGAAGCTGTCGCCCAAGCCATCGGCGTGATCAATCGCCAGATCATGATGGAGATCGGACAGGCTTTGTTGTCCAAAGATGCAGGGGCGTGTTTGCGAGCGGTCGATGCGCTGTTTTATTTCGCGTATGATCTGCGCCAATTTACACAGGAACTTTCGGCCTTTTTACGCGATATGATGGTGGTTCGTATCTGCCAAGATACCGAAGGGATCGTCGATCTGACCGAAGAAGAATTGGCGGCGTTGCGCCGATTGGTCCAGCCCGAAGAACCCGAACGCATCCAACAGATCTTTCGGATCTTGACCCAAGCTGCCGAAGAGATCGCACAATCGAATCATCCCCGTTTGTTGTTGGAGATGACCCTGATCCGTATGGCGCGGGTTGAACCCGTCCGACCCTTCGAAGATCTGATCTCTCAACTCTCTTCTCTTGAAGGCCGCCTGATGGGTCTTGCGCAAGAAGATCCTTCGCAAATGCGCATCGCTCCAAGTCCCGTTGCTTTGGACACTTCGCTTCTCTCTACCCCCAACGGTGGAGGGGCATCGATTCACGCACACCTCCAACGCAGCCTACAATCCGGCCTTGCAGCGCCCGAACATCTCGTCTCGTCCACCCATCCTACCTTCTCGGATTCCTCCGCTGCTTCTGTCTCGATATCTCCACAACAGGCCGCAGGTTCGGCTGTTTCAAAACCTGCGCAACAGGCCGCAGGTTCGGCTGTTTTGAACACTTCGCAACAGGCCGTCGGTTCGGCTGTTTCGGCCACTTCACAACAGGTCGCAGGTTCGGCTGTTTCGAACACTTCGCAACAGGCCGTAGGTTCGGCTATTTCGAACGCTCTGCAACAGGCGACGGGAGCAGCTATCTCGGAGTTCTCGCAAGAAGCCGCAACGACGGTTGTCTCTTCAAACGCGCACACCATCGCGCACTCTTCTTTGGGGGCGACGATGCCTTCGGGGGTTCCAGCGTTTGGAGATGATTATCTTGCTGCCACAACGGAGCGTCCCACCGCTTCGTTGTCCACGTCGCCTTCGGTGGCGTCAACCGTGCCGCCTTCGGAGATGCGATCCTCCAAGTCTGTTCTGGACAACGAGGCCCGCGAAACAAAACACACCCCTCCAAACAACCCCGCGCCTTCGCGCCCGACGACCGCCTCTTCGCTCGAAAAGCCCCCTGCGGCTTCTACCTCTTCGATCAGTAAAAAGGCCGACATCTCGGCTCGTTCAACGGATGAATTTTCATCGAGTGTGTGGAGTCGGCTGATCCAGTCGCTTGCGAAAGAACAAGCCTTTCTGGCAGGTTCTTTGCGCTCGATGGCTTACCGTGTCGAGGGAGAACGGTTGTTGTTGGCCTATCCGCCGCATGTGGTGCAAGAGCTCGATGAGTCGAAACGCCAAAACCTCGAGCGTTTTTTGCGCGGCCAAGGGTGGCCGTTGACGGTGCGTTTTGTCAAAGTCAACGCAGAACAACAACGTGAATTTTCGCCTTGTTTGGAGGACGCCAAAGCGCTGCGAGAGCGCGAGCGCCAACAATCGCTTGAGGAAGAAGTGCGTCAACACGATGCGATGCGGGCGATCTTGCGCGTGATCCCCAACGCGGAGATCGTGCGCGTGACGCCGCTGGTGTTGGAAGAAACAGAAGCCAGCGGCGAAGAGGAAGGCGAGTCTTGAGATGGAAGCCGAAGGCAGCGTTGGACGCTGGTGTCTCGTCTTGCCGTTTCAGGGGGGCGGTGTTAAGTTTCGGCGTCTTGGACGCCAACCACGCAGAGAAAGATGCTTGGGTCGAACAGATCACCGTCTTTTGCGGAAGATGTAACGAAACAGGAAAAGAAAGACGTTTGGGTCGAACCGATCACCGTCTTTTGCGGAAGATGTAACGAAACAGGAAAAGAAGGAGCGAGCGATGAAGGGCGGAATGCAGCAGTTGATGAAGCAAGCGCAGCAGATGCAGAAGAAAATGGAGAAGATGCAAGAAGATCTGGAAGCGATGCAAGTCGAAGCCAGTGCAGGTGGGGGGATGGTGACCGCGCACGTCAACGGAAAGAAGCGCCTCGTGAAGTTGGATATCGATAAAGATGTGGTCGATCCCAACGACGTGGAGATGTTGCAGGATCTGATCGTCGCCGCAGTCAACGAGGCTGTACGACTTGCCGAAGAAAAATACCAAGAAGAGATGGGCAAGATCGTTCCTGCCAACATGATGAACGGCCTTGGCGGGCTGTTTTAATGCACGATCCGATCTTGCATCTGATCCGCTTGTTGACGCGATTGCCCGGTGTTGGCGAACGTTCGGCCACGCGGATCGTTTTTTCACTGCTGGCAGGAGAACGAGAACTCGCACGCGATCTTTCGGCTGCGATCCTCGACGTCGCCGAACACGTCCACCTTTGTTCGGAGTGTTGCAATCTGAGCCAACAAGATCCTTGTTCGCTTTGTGCAGATCCGAAACGTGAACAAGATATGATCTGTGTTGTGGAAACCGTTCCCGATATGATGGCGGTGGAGCGTTCCAAAGCCTATCATGGGCGTTATCACATTCTTCACGGTGCGCTCGCACCACTCGAAGGGATCACCCCAGAAAAACTGAAGGTGCGTGAACTATTACAGCGGCTACAGCGGACAGACGTGCGCGAACTGATCCTTGCGACCAACCCCACCGTCGAAGGAGAATCGACCGCTCTGTATTTGCGAAAACTGCTCGCTTCGGTCCCCGGATTGCGCATCACGCGCATCGCCACGGGGATCCCCAAAGGGGGCGATCTCGAATTCATCGATCGCGCCACCCTCGCCCAAGCTCTCGAAGCGCGACGCGAGATCTAAGTGCCCTAGATCCCAATCGAAACACCCTATCGCATGTTTGCGTTTGGAGGCTGTTTTAAGATCTGCGCTTGACCCTGCTTGTGTCTTTTGTATAATGGGCATCGGTTGTCACTCGCTTTGCTCTTTTCTTTCGATCCCTTCGGCATAGGCGAGTTTCACGTCTCCAAGTTCCCGCTGTATGTACTCAATATCGTTTTTCACCGTTGTCTTTCGTTCCCGATGACAGCGCATAGATCGTTGATTCAACGGTGATAGGGCGCTGTTTTGTTTGTTGGATCACAAGCAAACAGCAAACGACAGTGAAGCATAACCCAAGGCGCGGCGCAACGCTGGCGGAGGATGGAATTAGATGAGCTTCGTGCTACACGAACAGGCGTACCGTCAGATCAAGGCGATTACGGATCGACTGAACCGCGATGCCAATGCCAAAGTGGTCTTTTTGATCGACAAAAACGGCCTTCTGATCGCTTCGAGCGGCGATGTCCAAAACATGGATACCACCTCGCTTGGCTCCCTTGCGGCGGGGAACATCGCTGCCACCACCGGTCTCGCTCAGTTGCTTGGCGAGCGCGAATTCTCTAACCTGTTTCACGAAGGCGAGCGCGACAACATCCACCTCACCATCGTGGATAGTCGCGTGATCCTTGTGCTGATCTTTGACAAACGTTCTTCTTTGGGCCTCGTGCGCTTGCGCGTCAAACGCTCCAGCGAAGAACTCAAGCGTGTCTTTGACGAGATGGAAAAAGACAACCAAAAAGAAGAAGGTTCGATCTTCGATGATATCAGCGAAGACGATATCGACAATCTTTTTGCAGACTAAGCCACCCCATGTATTTCACAACCCTTGCTTTTTTCCATCAGGTTTTCAGCAGGGTTGTTCAACCGCATCTTTCCTCTCGCACCGCGCTTCTCACGAAGCAAAGTGCTTTCTGTCGCGTCTGTTGCGAACAGATAGCGAGTGACATGAGCGAGGGAATACCCACCTCTGACCGCTCAAGGAGACCGCGATGTCCTTCATCAATTACTCTTCTCGTGAGATCAACTGTAAGATCGTGTACTACGGTCCCGGTCTTTGTGGAAAGACCACCAATCTCCAGTACATCTATCAGAAGACCAACCCCGACGCCAAAGGGAAGCTGATCTCCCTCGCCACCGAAACAGAACGAACGTTGTTTTTTGACTTTCTTCCCCTTTCCTTGGGCGAGATCCGTGGCTTCAAAACCCGCTTTCACCTCTACACCGTCCCCGGCCAAGTTTTCTACGATGCAAGCCGCAAGCTGATCCTCAAAGGCGTGGATGGCGTGGTTTTTGTCGCCGACTCACAGATCGAACGGATGGAAGCCAACCACGAAAGCCTTCAAAACTTGCGCGACAACCTCGCCGAACAAGGCTACGATCTCGACGCCATCCCCTTTGTGATGCAGTACAACAAACGCGACCTTCCCAACGCCGCAACCCCCGAACAATTGCGCGCTGAACTCAACCCGCGTGGTGTTCCTGAGTTTGAGGCTGTCGCTGTCTCGGGAAAAGGTGTCTTTGACACCCTGAAAGCCACCGCGAAACTTGTCTTGACCCACCTCAAACGCGGAACTTGATGGCCCTTTGGCCGTTTCGTGATGCGGTTGCCTCGTGTCATATCCTCCTGTGGTATCCGTTATTTGCGTGATTTGATCAGCAAATACAGAGGCGTTGCGTCCATTCCCTGAATCCCTTCCCACTGCTTTGCCTTGGTGCGTACAGCCCATTGCACACTCCCCCCTCCGTCCAAGTTCAGCCCTGCTTGACATTGAAGGCCGCCTTGGTGTGTGCGGCGACTCATCAACCGACCCATCTCGCCATAACTCAACCCGTTAAAGTACCCTTCCGTAGCCATCAGCAACAAATACCCCGATTCATCGAGGCAAAGCGCACTGCGACGATCGACTTTCCAACTGTTCTTGCGTAACGGGTGTCGCTTGCTTTTCAGAACGAGTAGCGGAGAGGATTGGAAGGCATCACGGCTGTTGCGATGTGAAAAGCCCCGTCCCGCCAAGATCTGGAGACGTTGGTTGTGTGAGATGGAAAATACCCCGTCAATCGAGCGTTTGTGGAGGTGGGCGTTGATCAGTTTTCCGTCTTGCTTGAACAGGCCAAGGGGGCGGCGTTTTGGGTCGAATAAGCCCGCGTTGATCGCCACAAGCGCATCGGTATGTTTCATCATCCATCCGATGCGGCGAGGCGTCCCATACCACAACGCGATCTTGTAGACGGTGGGATCGAGCCGTACAAGGCGGAGATAGATCGCGCTTCGGTGATCTTTGCGACGAAAGTGCATACGTCGCTTCCACATCTTCGGATAGATCGACTCCCATCGCCCTGCATCCACGATCTGCAATGGGCCTTTGTCTCCAATATGCGCAAAGTGCTTGCGCTCGATCCAACGCAGCGGTCGTAAGATCCAGCGCGGAGACCACCACAACAAAGCCATGCCCCCCAAGAGCAAAAAAAGCATGATCACGCCGATCCGTCGGAGAGGGCGAATAAAGCGTTGGGGTGGATGTGGGTGAGTCATGACTGTTCACTTCTTGTCTGGGCGTCGGAGTTATTCGTTGCCCATGAGCAGATCTCCCTCGGGGCGGAAGAACAAGCGCGCAGAGTGTTGTTGAGGAAAGAGAACCCACACTTCGGCGTTGTGAAAGGCTGGACGTTGCCCAAAGAAGCGTTGCACCAGCGCGCCTGTGGCGACGAGATGTGTCACAAACAGCGGAACACCCGCAGATTCCGCAATGATCGGATCGACCGCTTGCCAAAGTCGCTGCTCGCTGTCGTGGAGGCTTTCGCCGCCCGGCGGAGCAAAGTGCGGATCGCTGCGAAAAGGATGTTGGTGATCTGCCCACGCGGCTTTGATCTCGCTGCTGGGCTTGAAGGCCCATGTACCGAGGTTTCGAGCGCGTAAGCCGTCAAGCAACTCGACCGAAAGGCCCAGATGTTGGGCGACGATCTCGGCTGTTCGATAGGCTCGCTGGAGCGGGGATGCGTAGATGTGTGTAATCCCCGCTGTTTCGAGGGCTTTGGCAGAGGCCAAAGCTTCGCGCTCTCCGCGTGCCGCAAGCGGAATATCTTCGATGCCTTGCACCTTCCCTGCAAGATTGGCTTCGCTTGCGCCGTGGCGCATCGCATAAAAGCGCTCGGCGATCATCCGTGCCTCCTTTGTGTCGAATGAATCGATGATTGCGATGATTGCGATGGTTGTGATGACTGCGATGACTGCGATGACTGTGATGACTGTGATGACTGCGATGACTGCGATGACTGCGATGACTGCGATGACTGCGATGACTGCGATGATTGCGATGGTTGCGATGGTTGCGATGGTTGCGATGGTTGCGATGATTGCGATGGTTGCGATGATTGCGATGATTGCGGTGATTGCGGTGATTGCGATGATTGCGATGGATTGGAGTGTCTTGCTTCGGTGGGATGGGAGAAGCGAGAGGCTTGGGTGTTGTGGGGTTCTCGGGTGTTGCGGGGCTTTCGGGTGTTGTGGGACTCTCGGGCGTTGCGGATCTCTTGGTCGTTGGCGATGCGCAAACTGGCTTCTTGTGGGTCGAGGGTCATCCACGCTCCCAAGGGGACGCTGCGGTGATCGTCGATATGGCCGATCGGAAGGTCACAAAGCAACGCGCATGTGGGAGGCAACGCCAAGCGTTCGAGCCACATCTCTTGGGTGGTGTAGCGTTGGTACTGGTCTTGATAAGCGCCCATATCACCGAGCGCGATCCCAACAACGCGCTCTAAAAAGCCGCTGTATCGGAGTTGTTGGAGCATCCGATCGATGCGGTAGGGTGGTTCGCTGACTTCTTCGAGCAACAAGATGATCGGCTGATCGGTGATCTCCCAAGGCGTACCGATGGCCGAAGCGATCAACGAAAGATTGCCTCCCAACAAACGCCCCGTCTGACGGCTTCCTTGTACCCACGTTCCCAAAAGCGGCGTATAGATATCAGAAAGGGTCTCGCCAAAAAGGGCCTGTTTGAGCGTGTCTTGGCTTGCAGGTGAGCCCTCAAAAAACAAGGGACTTGCGATCATCGGGCTATGGAAGCTGATCAGCCCAGCCTCTCGAACCAGCGCGTTTAACAACAACGTAATGTCGCTAAAACCAAAGAAACGCTTGGGGTGCTTGGCAAATGTTTGCATGGGAAGGCGATCGAGCAAGCGCATTGAGCCGTAGCCACCACGCGCACAGAGGATGGCACGCACCGAAGGATCTTCCCATGCTTCGGTCAATAGGCGCGCACGCAGATCGTCTTGTCCCGCAAGGTAGCCCCACCGAGTGAGGATCGCAGGATCAAACACAGGTTCAAGCGACCACGCACGCAACAAAGCACAGCCGCGCAACAGGTGTTCGTGCGAAAAGGGCCCCGCTGGGGCAACGATGGCTACACGATCCCCTGCACGGCACGCAGGGGCAAGGGTCGATGCTGACAAGGGAGGCTCCTTTGTAATGGGTGATCAACAGCGCTTGTCGCTTGTGCCTTGGATCTTCAGTCGTTCGTTGGGCCTTGGGACTTCAGTCCTTTGTTTGGGGTTACGCAAGAGGGCGCACAGAACAGGAGACCACGCTTGTTTTTTGTGGGTTCCTTGTGCTTTGCACAAGAGAAGCATAGCTTTGCTTGAAGTGACGGGCTAGTTTTTCTTCGGGAACAGAGTGCAAATAGCCGAGCATAGGGTGCTTTGGGAAGAGAAAAGGACAGGGCGATGACAAGTATGTTGCGGATGGTGGGTGTGTGGGGTGGTTTGGTTTTGGTGTGGTGGAGTGTTGTGCATTGTGTGTTGCCTTCCCAAGAACCCGGTATTTGCTCGCATGGTTATGAATGTGGCGCGGGGATGAGTTGTGTGTTCGACAAGCCCGAATGCTACGCCAATCTGGGCACCTGTGAAGGCCGATGCAAGGCGGCCCAAGAATCCCCCCCAGAAAAAATCTGTGCCTGCAAAGACGACGCAGATTGCAACTATCCCTACGAAGGTTGCGGGAATTGCGTCTGCTACAAACGAGATATCCGAACCTGTCAAAGCGACAGCGACTGCGGCCAAGGCTGGATCTGTACAGGGGGCGGAAGCGTCCGCGTTTGTGAGCTGCGCAAGGCATGCACACAAGACAACGATTGTTTGGCGGGGTATCTTTGCCGCGAACAAGCGTGTTGCAACCCCAATGTGGGCAATTGTTCTGCAACAGGCTCTTGCCAGATCGGGATGCCGTGTACAAAAGCGAGCGATTGCAGCGCATGCAGCTTGCTTTGCGAGATGGGCCGCTGTCAGAAGATCGCAGGGGATGCTTGTCAAAGCAAAGCCTGTCAGTCCAATGCGGATTGTCTTTCTTGTAACGGGGTCTGCTTCTCGGGCGTGTGTCGCGTCCAAAGCCAAGGCCCCACTTGTCAGACATTGGCGTGTGTTCTCGAAAGTGATTGCCAAAATCGAGGCTACACAAGCTGTGTTGCAGGGTGTTGCCGTTGAGAAAATCTTTGCCTTGGAGTGGAAAGGTGATACTATCGAGCCGTTTTTGGCTTGTGGACGAATCGAGCCGTTTTTGGCTTGTGGACGAGAAGATGTCCTTGCTTCCGCAAGATCGACAGCTATCCAAGCCCAACGATGGTTGGTGTGTGGGCTTGGAGCGTCAAGGTGGGACGCCTGTTTTGGATGCCTTTGTGTCGAGGGAGCGTCTTGGTTGAGGAAGGAGGAATGCGATCGCGTTGGACTGCGTGATCGCGAGCATTCATTATGGCTATGATCTGTCCTACTTGCGGTCGCCGTTATCCCGAAGGAACACACTATTGTTCGGTGGATCACGCGCAACTTACGACCTCTGATGACGCTTATTTGGGCCACCAAGTCGGGCGCTATCGTCTGATCAAGCCCATCGGCAAGGGGGGTTTTGGGGTTGTCTATCTCGCGAGTCACACAGAACTCGAAGGCAATTTTGCAGCGGTCAAGATCCTGCGCAAAAAGTTTATTACAGACGAGCAGTTGGTGGGGCGATTTCGCCGAGAAGCCCAAGTCTGTAGCCAGATCAATCATGAGAACGTCGTTCAGATCTATGACTTTGGCTACGATGATGCGCTCGGCTTTTTTTACATCATGGAATACCTTGATGGAGAATCGCTGTCCGATGTGATGCGCGCCTACCCTAGCGGGATGCCGATACCTCGCTTGTTGCCGATACTCCGACAGATCTGTTCCGCCTTGCAACGCGCTCATTCGTTGATGATCGTTCACCGCGATCTGAAACCCTCGAATATCTTGATGATCAAGCGTTTCGAACAAGACGATATCGTCAAGATCCTTGATTTTGGAATCGCCAAAGTCTTGCAAGCCGAAGGCGGCGAGCAGATGACTGTCACAGGGCAGATCGTCGGCTCGCCTCGTTTTATGAGCCCCGAACAAGCGCGAGGCCGTCACAGCGAAGTCGATGCGCGATCCGATCTCTATTCGCTCGGTGTGATGGTGTTTTGGCTTCTGACAGGTCGATTGCCTTTTGAGTCCAAACAGTTGGCGCGCTTGTTGTACATGCACGTCAAAAAAGAACCCCCCACGCTTTCGAGCATGGGCCGCCCTTTTTCGGCGCAGATGGAAGCGTTGATCCTCAGTTCGCTTGCTAAAGAAAAAGATGGCCGTCCAGCCCATGCTTCCGACTTTTACCGATTGTTTGAGGCGGCAGCTCAGTACGAAAAAATGCCTTCGGGCGCGTGGGACTCTGTGGGGCCGGGCTATGCGTCCCAATCGACGCCTGCGCCGATGTATGGGTCCGCAAGTGCGGCCTACGGTTATTTTGCAGGGGCGGAAGCGGTCGATACTCCGAGCAGTATGTCTTACCCGCCCAACTCTCCACCCGTCGAACAGAGCCACAGTTTCCAGTCCCGCGCCAAAGCTCCCGCTCCGTCTTTTTCTGTCGCTCACGCAGACGACGAAGATGACGAAGTCTCGCATACGGTGGTTGAAACAGCGGATATCCCACAAGAAGCTACAGGTGGCGATCCCAACCTCGATACCATGCTGATCGGTCGCAATGAATCCGAGCAAGTTCGCGCTGCTTGGTCGCAAAAAGGTTCGGGCGGCCATGTGAGTTTGCTCGGACAGTCGAAGATTACACCCTTACCGCCTTTGCCTGCACGCAGCACATCCCCCACAAGCTCCACTGCCCAAGGCCATCCAACCGCCCAAGGCCATCCAACTGCCCAAGGCCATCCCATCGCTTCGACCGCCGCGTCTTCTTGGAAGACCTTGGTCTGGGCTTTGTTGCTCGGGATCTTGCTGGGGGGGATGGGGTTGTTGGGGTGGCAATGGTACCAACGCACACAACAAAAGGGATCGGGGATGTTGCCCACACAGCCCGTTCAAGAACAAAGTGCGCCTCCAAGCAAAAAGCCCATAAGACCGGCTTGATCAAAGGGTTCACAGACGGTGAGGGGAATTCGATGATCGTTTATGACGAGGCGAATACGGGGAATCCAGACAGCGAGGAAAGCACACGACTTGCGGAGGGGGAAGAGATCGCGGGGTTTCGGGTGTTGTCTTTGTTGGCCGAAGGGGGCATGGGGCTGATCTATCGTGCAGAAAGGCTCCGAGATGGCCGTCCTACGGCGTTTAAGGTCATGCGCCACGAGCTGCGTGGACGTCGACAAGATGTGGGGCGTTTTATCCGTGAAGCCGTGATCTCCAACCGTTTGCACCACCCCAATCTCGTCGAATTTTTTGATTTTGGTTTTGACCCACGTGCACATTTTTACCTTGCGACGGAGCTTTTGCAAGGCGAAGAACTGGAATCGTATATGCGCGATCGCGGCGGAAGGCTGCCGCTCAAGCAATCTCTGGATATCGCCTTACAAGTTTGCGCGGGCCTTGAATCCGCGCACTTGTGCGGGATCGTTCACCGCGATCTCAAACCCGCGAATATCTTTTTGGAGCAACAAGCCGATGGCAAGGAAGTGATCAAAGTCTTTGACTTTGGCATCGGAAAGCTCTTGGAAGAAGAAGTCGGGGGGAAACTGACGCTGCATGGCATCTCGGTGGGGACGCCGTTGTATATGGCCCCTGAGCAGATCCGTGGCCCTGCTTCTTCGGTGGGGCCCGCCACCGATATCTACGCTTTGGGGATCATCATCTTTCAGTTGGTGACAGGGACGCTGCCCTTTGCAGGCGATAACCCTTATATGATCATGGGAGCACATCTGACAGCGCCGCCTCCATTGTTGCGCAAGTTCCGCCGAGAACTCAGCGGAACGGCTCTCGAAGATTTGTTGCAGCAGATGATGGCCAAAGATACCTTCGATCGGCCCGCTTCGTTGGGGGATGTGCGCGAGCGTTTGTGGGAAAGCAGGCAGATCTTAACTCCCGATGATTTTAATGCCACCATGACTGAATTGCCCGATATCTCGAAGTGGTTGGCGCTGGCTGCAAGCTCTCTTGCAAGCCCCTACGCACCCGAAAGCCAAGAGGCAACAGACGCCGAAGTCCCCGCTGCTCAAGAACAGCCGCTCGGGGTTTTGTTGTTGCAAGAAGGCGAGCAATCGCGTGAAGTCGCGTGGTTGTTGCGTGGAGAACGCTTACGGATCGGAGCGCAAAAAGAAGCCTCGTTGGCGTTGCAAGTGCCGGGTGTGCTGCCTTTGCATGCCGAAGTGTATTGTGCCCCCGATGGATGGATTACGATCTCAGGCATCGCAGGGGCGGTTGTTCGCGTCAACGGCTCCGTGACCACCAGCAGTCTGCTCCAAGACGGGGACTGGATCACTTTGGGGCAAGCAGAGTTGCGCTTGTCGTGCTTTGAACATTCATGAGGCAAGCGATGCAAACCAAGGCGAGACTTTGCGCTTGATCGAGGGCTGTGATACAGAACAAACGCCAGATAGCGATATCGAACGTTGATATTTTTTCGCGCATGGAGGTAAATATGCAGGAATTCTTGTGGGAGATCTGGACGGGAAAGCGCAATATGCACCACCGTATCCAGATGGGAATGAATGAAACGCCTGAGGCTGTGTTTCGTCGGCTGGTTCAGCAACTCCAAGGAACAGAAAAAGAGATCGCGACTCGCGCCGTCGATCCAAATACAGGAAAAGAAGTGGATCTCAAGTGGCGCTATTCTTGCCGAAACAAGGGCGAAGAAGCGCCGATCATGGGCCAACAAGCCTTTTCTGCACAAAAGGTCCAAGAAGGCGCGTTGATCGTGGTGCGCCCGATCGAGCTACGCGCAAACACCCTTTATATCGATGGATTCGAGGGTTTGGGACAAGAAGAGATCGCGGTGGCCTCGGCGTCCAAGCGTTCCAATCTCTGGATCGCGATCGCTGCGGTGTTGTTGCTTGGGGCGACGGGGTACTACCTTTTCTCAGGCGGACCCGCTGACGACACGGTTTCTGTCGAGATCAAGACCGAACCCAAAGACGCAGAGTTTGAGATCATCGCGGATATGACTGGGCTTCCCGGTATCGGTGCCAACAAGATCAATCGTCTCTCAGGCAAAACCCCGCGTCGCTTTTCTTTGCGCCGCGCCGCCAAGATCATCCGTATCTCGATCGCTATGCAAGGCTATCAAACGTGGTCCAAAGGCTTGAAGTCCGAAGAGGAATGGGGAAAGCTCACACCCGATAAGCAAAAAGAGGCGGCGATCGAACCCAAAGAACTCACCATCCCGGGCTGGTTTCCCAAAAAACTCGACCTCAAACCCAAAGAACCTCCCAAGCCCCGTGCTGTCGCGGTTTCACGCCCCCAAGCCCTCAACATCATCTACCCCAAACGCAAATGGAAGCCAAAAGACAAACGCTTTCGCATCGCCCTTGATCCCGATCACGGCGGCGAAGCCAAAGGTGTCCTCGGGGCCACCACACAAACCCCCGCAAGCCAACTCAACTTGACGATCGCACAAGCGATCAAAGAGGCCCTTGAGAAAACCCCCGCCTTCAAAAAAGGTGTGGGTATGACCCGAATCAAGGACGATGCGGCCTCTGTCGAGGAGCGCGTTGCTCGGGCCAAAAAACGCTCGAAGCTGCTTTTGCAGATCGATCTCGCCGATGGCATCAAAGAATTCCCCGCAGGCGTCGTAAAGGAAAAAGTCGCTGACAAAGAGATCACCTACAACGACTCGATCGCGGGCTACAAAGTGATCCATTCCGAACAAAACAAACAAGCTGAAGCCTCCGAGAAGTTCGCGACCTGTCTGGGAACAGCCATGAAAAATGCAGGGTTTTTGCCCAACGCTTCGGCCAAAGAAACGCTTGCAGGTTCGACCATCGGTGTACACAAAGCGTCTGTTCCGTTGCTTGATGCCTCTCCGATCCCTGCCGTTCGTCTCATCGTGGGCTACCCCACCCACCGCGCAGAAGAAAAAGTCCTCACCAACCCCGAAACCCACGGTCACCTCGCCCTCGTCGTTGAACACGCTTTGGTCTGTTATCTAAAATAGCGAGACCAAAGGGAGCGGAGAAAACCAAGCGAGGGGGGGCTTGTCAAACGGATCACGATGATCCATAAGGGCCGTTTTTTGTGGGCGTGAACAGCGAACGATGCCCCAACGCGAGAGGTGGCCCGAGCATGACGAAAGCTTTTGTCATTCAAACCTGCGTATTGTCGGCGCTTGCAGATACGATAACGCCTGTGAGCGCGTATCTACGGCTGCGTGATGTGCATCCCCGAACCTTTTTGCTTGAAAGCACCGAAGATGGGCCACATGGAAAGAGCATGACATACTTGTGTTGTGCGCCTGTTGCGGGCTTTCGTGTGCAAGACGAGACGATCACAACCCACGATCTTGATGGGACGCGGGAGACGCGAGCCATCACCCAACGCAGCGATGTGGTCGAAGGCTTACGCGCTTTTTTGGGGCAGTTTTCGTGGGAACGCGATCTCAGCGGTGTTGCGCATCGAGCGCAGATGCCGCCGCTCAACAACGGGATCTTTGGCTATGTTGGTTTTGATTGTGTACGCTACTTTGACGAACTTTGCGTACAAGCCGATACAGACGAAGGCCGAGCGATCCCCGATATGATGTACCACTTGTTTCGGTATGTGATCGCCATCGATCATTATCGCGATGTGATGTATATCCAAGGAAACGGCTGGCCCGAAGCCCCGATCGAAGAAGGCGAATTGGAGCGGCTGTTGTACCTTGTGGCACACAAAGATTTCCCCGTGTATCCGTTTGCGCTGGTGGGGGACGAATCTTCAAACTTTACAGATGCCGAATACATGGCGCTCGTCGAGCGTTGCCAGACGCACATCCAACGGGGCGATGTGTTCCAGATCGTGCCGTCACGTCGGTTCTCTCGGTCTTATCAGGGGGATGATTTTCATGTGTACCGAGCGTTGCGCTCGATCAATCCCTCGCCTTATTTGTTTTACTTTGATTTGGGTGGATTTCGGTTGCTGGGTTCGTCCCCTGAGGCGCAGCTGGTGGTGCGGGATGGAAAGGCGTCGCTGTTTCCGATCGCTGGAACATACCGTCGGACGGGCGATATCGAGGCCGATCAAGCAGCCGTTGCACGTCTTCGCGAAGACCCCAAGGAAAATGCCGAGCATGTGATGTTGGTGGATCTCGCACGCAATGATCTAAGCAAGCATTGTCGCCAAGTTCATGTCGAAGTGTACAAGCAAGTCCAATGGTATTCGCATGTGATCCACCTGACGTCCAAGGTGACTGGGACGCTCAAACAAGGAGCCGAAGCCATCGGCTTGTTGGCCGATACCTTTCCGATGGGAACGTTGAGCGGAGCGCCCAAGTATCGGGCATTGGAGTTGTTGGATCAGTATGAGCGCGGTCGGCGGCGGGCGTACGGTGGAGCGATCGGCTGTTTGGGCTTTGATGGCAGTTGCAACCACGCGATCGTGATCCGCTCTTTTTTGAGCAAGGACGGGGTGTTGCATTGCCAAGCAGGAGGGGGCGTTGTGGCAGACTCTCGGCCCGCCGAAGAGATGCAAGAAGTCAACAACAAGCTCGGTGCTTTGCGCGCTGCGTTGCAGATGGCCGAGCGTCAAGGGGCGCGGAGGTGAGCGATGCGGTTGCTTGTTCTCGATAACTACGACTCTTTCACCTACAACCTTGTCCACGTTCTTGAAGAACTCGGCGTTTGCGATATCGAAGTGATCCGCAACGATAAGCTCCGCCTCGAAGAAGCCCTTGCTTACGAGAAGATCTTGCTCTCTCCCGGACCCGGGATCCCTTCCGAAGCCGGGATCATGCCCGCGCTGATCGCCGCTTGTGGTGCGCAGCACAGCCTCTTGGGAGTTTGTCTTGGCCACCAAGGGATCGCAGAAGTCTACGGAGGCGAGATCTACAATATGCGGCAGATGTATCATGGCCGCGAAACGCCTGTGTATATCTTGCGCTCGGAGGAGCCGTTGTTTGCGGGGATCCCGTCGCCTTTTCAAGCAGGGCGCTATCATTCGTGGGCCGTTCGTCGAGCGACCCTGCCGGACTGCTTCGAGGTGATCGCCGAAGATGCCGAAGGATGCGTCATGGGTATCGCGCACCGAGAGTTGGATATCAAAGGCATCCAGTTTCATCCTGAATCCATGATGACTCCCCACGGAAAACAGATCTTGGCCAACTGGTTGGGGAGAGCGCGATGAAAGCCACCATCACACGGCTGCATCGGACGAGCGAACTTTTCTTACGAGCCACGGGGAGCGGGAAACGATGAAAGCCACCCTGACACGACTGTTTGCAGGGCATCCGTTGTCACGAGAAGAAGCTGCTGCGTTGTTGCTTGCCATCGTGCAACAGCGATATCCGTCCAGCCAAGTCGCTGGTTTTTTGACCGTCTTTTGTATGCGCCAGATGACATTGGCCGAACTGGCGGGCTTTCGAGACACTATGCTCTCGTTAAGCCGATCCGTTTCGCTCGGAGAAGTCGATCTGATCGATGTGTGCGGAACAGGTGGTGATGGCAAACAAACCTTCAATATCTCGACTCTTTCGGCGTTTGTGGTCGCGGCCTGTGGCGTTCGCGTTGCAAAACACGGAAACATCGGCGTTTCTTCGGTGTGCGGTTCCTCAAATGTGCTGGAAGCTTTGGGCGTTGTGTTTCACTCGCAAGAGTCGGTCTTGCGGCGTTGTGTAGAAGAAGCAGGGATCTGTTATCTTCATGCGCCGTTGTTTCACCCTGCGATGAAAGCGATGGCCCCGATACGTCGAGAGTTTGGCGTGCGCACCTTTTTCAATATGTTGGGTCCGTTGGTCAATCCAGCGCGCCCTCGATGCCAAGTCATGGGCGTCTACGATCTGGAGATCGCTCGTCTCGTTCATTATCTGCTCGGACAAGAAGGCATCGCTTATCGTGTCGTGCATTCGCTCGATGGATACGATGAGATCTCTTTGACAGGCGCGTTTCAGGTGTACGGGCCTCAACGTGAACAAGTCCTTGAACCCGAAGATATCGGACTGTCCCGATGCTCTGCCGTTGCGTTGTGGGGTGGAAAGGATATCGCGTCTTCTGCGCAGTTGTTTTTGGCGATCTTGCGTGCAGAAGGTACGCCCGCCCAAGAAGCTGTTGTGGCCGCGAATGCGGCTCTTGCGCTGCATTGCGCTGGAGCCGTTGCTTCTCTGCAAGAAGGCATCGCCCACGCACAAGAAGCCTTGCGTTCGGGCAAGGCATATCGGACTTTTGAGCGATTTTTGCATCTCACACAGCAAGCTCCCCACCCACAGGAGGCCGCCGGTCGATGACGATCTTGGAGACCATTCTCGCCCACAAAAAACACGAAGTCGCGGAGCGCAAAGCCTTGTATCCGCAGCCTTTGTTGGAAAAAAGCATCTACATGACAACGCCTGTCGTCTCGCTCAAGCGCTATCTCCGCCGCACCGATAAGGTCGGTGTGATCGCAGAGATCAAACGGCGTTCTCCCTCCAAAGGCGATCTCAATCCGCATATCTCGGTGGAGCGGTTGTCGATCGGTTATATGCAAGCGGGAGCTTCGGCGCTTTCGGTGCTGACGGATCAAAAATTCTTTGGCGGAAGCAATGAAGATCTCCAAGTCGCAAGGCGATTCAACTTTTGTCCGATCTTGCGCAAAGACTTCATCGTGGACCCTTATCAGATCGTTGAATCGCGTTCCTTGGGGGCAGATGCGATCTTGTTGATCGCGGCGGCTTTGGAACCTTCGGTGCTGCGGGAGCTTGCAGCCTTTGCACATCGCCTTGGTCTTGAGGTGGTGTTGGAGATCCACAGCGCAGAAGAACTGGATGCTTGTTGGAGTCCCTCGATCGATGTGGTCGGAGTGAACAACCGTGACCTGCGGGACTTTTCGGTCTCTTTGGAGCGTTCTCTGTCGTTGGCCGAGCGGATCCCTTCGGAAAGCGTCAAGATCTCGGAAAGCGGATTGCACCGCGCTGAGGATCTTTGGCAACTCAAACAGGCCGGATTTGACGGCTTTTTGATCGGCGAGATGTTTATGAAACGCAGCCAACCCGAAGAAGGTTGCGCTCAATTGATCCGAGAATACCAAGCCATTGCCAAACAACACGCCTCGGCTGCGCCTGCGTCTGCGCCTGCGCAAGACGATATCCCGCTGTAGACGCCCTATGGTTGGGCAGCCACAGGGGGCTGCCCCTACACCGTTCGATCACCCCCCCTGCGGATTTCGTATAAGTCCTCTAAAAAGCGGATAGTCGGGAGAAGGCATGCAGCGCCCCTTGGAAGTGAAGATCTGTGGTATGCGTGATCCGCGAAATATTGCGGAGGTTGCGGCGTGTGGGCCTGATTATTTGGGCTTTTTGTTTTATGCGGGGTCCAAGCGCTTTGTGGGGGCGTCCTTTGATCCACGATGCTTGGAGAGCCTTGGCGAAAAGACCCGAAGCGTCGGAGTTTTTGTCGATGCAGAAGCGAGTTGGATCGTGGAACAAGTTAGGCGATACAGCTTGGATGTTGTGCAGTTGCATGGCGCGGAAGATGCGGCATTTTGTGGCAGATTGAGAGATTTGTGGGGACAGGCTGCAAAGATCTGGAAAGCGGTGGGGATCTCGGAGCATACGGAGTGGGAGGCCTTGTCTGCGTATGTTGGGCGGATCGAGCGATTTTTGTTTGATACGCAAACACAGGGGTTGGGAGGCGCGGGGAGGCGGTTTGATTGGTCGTTGTTGGCGGATTATCGGTTGGATGTGCCATATCTGTTGGCGGGAGGATTGGATCACCAAGCGTTATCCGATGTTTTTGCGTTGCGTGCGCGTGATCCGCGTATGGTGGGGGTCGATTTCAACAGTCGCTTAGAAACAGCGGTCGCGCAGAAATCCGTTGCGTGGGTCGCGCAAGTGATCAGTGAGGTGCGAGGTGAACTATAACGTCGATACACGGGGATTTTTTGGTTCATTTGGCGGTGCATATATCCCTGAGATGTTGGTGCCCAATATCGCAGAATTGCAAGCCTGTTATCGTGAGGTGATCGAGGAAGCTGCGTTCCAATCGGAGTTTCAACAGCTTTTGCGCGATTATGTTGGGCGGCCTACGCCACTTTATCCTGCACGTCGTCTGTCAGAAAAGCTCGGCTATCCGCTGTTTTTGAAGCGAGAAGATCTTAACCACACAGGCGCACACAAGATCAACAACGCTGTCGGCCAGATCCTTTTGGCGCAACGCCTCGGAAAGCGCCGTATCATCGCAGAAACAGGTGCAGGCCAGCATGGGGTGGCGACTGCCACAGTTTGCGCTTTGATGGGCATCGAATGTGTCGTGTACATGGGCGAGATCGATATGCACCGGCAAGCCCCAAATGTGCAGCGGATGCAGATGCTTGGTGCTACGGTTCGTGCGGTGACTTCGGGGAGTCGGGTACTTAAAGACGCTGCCAACGAAGCCATGCGCGATTGGATCGCAAACCCCGAAGATACGCACTACATCATCGGCTCGGCGGTCGGCCCACATCCTTATCCCGATATGGTGATGCGCTTTCAATCGGTGATCAGCGAAGAGATCCGTTGGCAACTCCCCGCGCAAACGCCCTACACGCTGCCTCACAGCATCATCGCTTGCGTGGGAGGCGGAAGCAACGCCATCGGCGCATTTGCACGATTTCTCGATACTCCCGAAGTTGCGCTGATCGGTGTTGAAGCGGCAGGAAAAGGACTCGATAGCGGTGAAACCGCTGCCACGATCGCACGCGGTCGAGAAGGTGTCTTACACGGAAGCCGCACGCTCGTCATGCAAACCTCAGACGGTCAGATCACCGAGGCTCACTCGATCTCTGCGGGCCTCGATTATCCGGGAGTTGGCCCACAACACGCACACCTTGCGCGCACAGGCCGCGCACGTTATGTCAGCGCGACCGACGAACAAGCCCTTGCTGCCGCCCACGAACTCGCTCGGCTCGAAGGCATCATCCCCGCCCTCGAAACTGCCCATGCGCTGGCCTATTTAGCACAACACGATGCTGGACCCGATGAGCCCGTCGTCTTATGCCTTTCGGGGCGAGGCGACAAAGATATGGCCGCTTACAGCGAGCATCACCGCAAGGAGATGAGCTTTTGAGATCCAACGCTTTGTGCAATCGCATCGGTGATCTTTTCGAGAAGGCCGAAGGAAAAGTCTTGTCGATGTTTACAACGGCGGGCTATCCGCAGCTTGACGATACCTTGCGCGTCTGTAAAGCCCTCCAAGACGCAGGCGTCGAGATGATCGAACTTGGCTTTCCTTTTTCTGATCCGCTCGCAGACGGCCCAACCATCCAACGCAGCAACGAACGCGCTCTCCAAAACGGGATGTCTTTGTCTGTGCTTTTCGAGCAACTCCAAGGGCTTCGCCCTGCGATCCGTGTCCCTGTGCTGTTGATGGGTTATTTGAACCCCGTTCTGCAATACGGCCCAGAGCGTTTCTGTGCTTCGTGTGCAGAAGTCGGAATCGATGGATTGATCTTGCCCGATTTGCCGATCGATGAATACTGCGAGCGATATCAGTCGATGTTTGCAGACTACGGGCTACGCAGCGTTTTCTTGATCACGCCCCAGACGCCCCCCGAGCGGATTCGTCGGCTTGATGGCCTTGCCACGGGCTTTTTGTATGTGGTGTCTGTGGCTTCCGTGACGGGAAGCAAGCTCGCGGTGGACGATTCGCGCAAACAGTACTTTCAACGCATCCACGAGATGAAGCTGTCTTCTCCAACGATGGTGGGTTTTGGAATCCATGATCGCCTATCCTTCGAGGATAGCACCGCTCTCTTGCGCGGAGGTATCCTCGGAAGCGCGTTGCTTCAAGCCTTGGAGAAAAGCAACGATATCGAGTCCGATGTTCGGGCATTTGTACACGCGATCCGCTCCGACTCGTAGCAGGCCGACATCGTTAGTGACAAAAAACCCCCGTGTTTGCATCACTTCAAGCGACAGCGTCGTTGTTTTGAAAAACGACGCTCTGTTCGCCAACACGGGGTCAAGGGGGCTTCGCTCTATGGCGGGGCGTGGGGTGGAACCCCACACAAACCATCCAACCGCGTCCATCCTACGGGAAAGATTTTTGTGGAGAGTGTGAGATGATCATTCAGTTAGATCCTCGGATTACAGGGGCGGAACGTCAGGTTTTAGAGGCTGCGCTTGCGGCCATTGATTACAAAGCGACCGAAGTTCGGACACAAGAGCACTTGTACCTTGTGGCCATCGGGAAGAAGGAATTCGATATCCGCAGCATCGGGCATCTGCAAGGTGTTTGGGATGTGCATCGCGTCTCAGATGCTTACAAACTGGTGTCGAAGAAATGGAAAGTTGGGTATTCAAAGATCGAGGTGGGCGACGGCGTGAGCGTTGGAGGTGAGGAGATCGCGCTGATGGCGGGTCCGTGTTCGATCGAAGGAGAAGCGCAGATCATCGAGGTGTTGACGCACCTGCGGTCGCAAGGGGTGAAAGTGATGCGCGGAGGTGTCTTTAAGCCGCGCACTTCGCCGTATGCGTTTCAGGGGATCGGTTTGGACGGGCTCAAGCTATGGCACCAACACGCCCGCGAATTCGGCATCAAGATCATCTCCGAAGTGATGTCTGTACAAGATATCCAGCCGATGTATGACTTTTTGGATATCTACCAAGTCGGCGCACGAAACTCGCAAAACTTCGATCTGCTTCGTGAGTTGGGGAAAGTGGATAAGCCTGTGTTGATCAAGCGCGGATTGTCAGGAACGCTTGAGGATCTTTTGCAATCGGCAGAGTACGTCTTTTCGGGTGGAAACGAGCGATTGATGTTGTGCGAACGGGGCATCCGCACCTACGAACAAGCCTATCGAAACACATTGGATATCAACGCGGTGGCGCTGTTGAAGGAAAAAACGCACCTGCCTGTGATCCTCGATCCTTCTCATGCGATCGGGATTCGGCGCTTTGTGGAGCCCGTTGCGCTTGCGGGGGTGGCGGCAGGTTGTGATGGTTTGTTGTTTGAAGTCCACGCGATCCCAGAGAAAGCGTGGTCGGATGGTCAACAAACGCTGAACTTTGCAGAATCACGGCGATTGATCCACAAAGCCCGCGAGCTGTTTGCTTTTTGTCGCAGCTTGGATCGGGCATTTCCTGTCGACCAAGACCTTGCTTGAAGGTGGGGCGTGGGCAAACTCTCTGGAGGTCGGAGCATGGGGCAGAGACGCAAACGAAGATTACAGACGCCTGCGTCTGCGGTGAGTTATGATCTGGTGATCGGCGCGGGGATCTTGGAGTCGCTGTCTTCGTGGCTGGATTTGCGGGGATTTTCGCAAGTGGCTGTGTTGACGGATACGAACGTCGGCCCGTTGTGGTTGGAGGCGGTGGAGCGGGGGGCAGGGCGTTCGTTGCCTGTGTGGTCGATGCGTGCGGGCGAAGAACACAAGACCTTGGTGTCGTTGGAGGGGATCTGGTCGTGGATGGCGGATATCGGGATGGATCGCAAGTCGCTGTTGTTAAATCTTGGAGGGGGACTGGTCGGTGATGTGGGTGGTTTTGCGGCAAGCTGCTATATGCGGGGGGTGGCGTTTGCACAATTGCCGACTACGCTGTTGGCGCAAGTGGACGCAAGTGTCGGTGGGAAGGTCGGGATCAACTTTCGGGGGTTGAAGAATCTGTTGGGTGCGTTTCAACAGCCGTGTGCGGTGGGGATGGATATCCGCACGTTTGCGACGTTGCCTCGTCGGGCTTTTTTGGCGGGTGTTGCGGAGATGTTGAAGCATGGGTTGATCCGCGATCGCGCTTATTTTGAGGAGATCGCTGCGTACGAATTCGGAGCGCTCGGCGCGAAAGAAGGCGAGGCATTGGGGGAATTAGGCGATGTGGCGGAGCAGACATGGGTGGATTGGATCGATCGATCGTGTGCGATCAAAGCGGCGATTGTCGAGGCAGACGAACGAGAGAGTGGTTTGCGGAAGCTATTGAATTTTGGGCATACGGTGGGACACGCGCTAGAGACGTTGTCGTACACGGCAGATGCACCGTTGTTGCATGGTGAGGCCGTTGGGTTGGGGATGATCGTCGAAGCGGAGATCGCGAGTATTGCGGGATTTTTGGATGAGGGGGGGGTGGATACGCTGGTGGGGACGTTGGCGCGGGTGGGGCTTCCGACGCGGCTGGGATTTTTGTTGGATGATGGGGCGCTTTGGTCGGCGATGCGGGCCGACAAAAAGAATGTGCGGGGAGCCATGCGATGGACGCTGTTGCGGTCGATGGGTGAGGGCGTGTTTGATCAACGCGTTGAGGACGCTGTTGTGGAAGCCGCACTACAACGGATTCGATAGTGGCTTGTGGGATGGTTTTTGAGGTGCTGCCCCATGCTTCACTTCCTTAGCGCGGCTCCCTTGACTCCGTGTCGGGTGGGCTATGCTTTTTTCTTGCGGGTGGAAGTGGTTTTGGGAGGAGTGGGTGGTGGTGAAGGGGGAGGCGCGAGTGCGGCGATCTCGTCGAGGGAAAGGCCGGTTGCGGCGGCGATCAGGGCGTGTGGGAGTTCTTGGGCGAGTAGATTTTGGGCGATCTCTTGTCGCTCGACTTTGCGGCCTTCTTCGCGGCCTTCTTCGCGGCCTTCTTCGCGGCCTTCTTCGCGGCCTTCTTCGCGGCCTTCTTCGCGACTGAGTTGTTTGGTGTGTTCCCAAGCGGCTTCGTCTTTGAGTTTGGTGAATTCTTCGGGTGTGAAGGCTTGCTTTTGAACGGAGAGGAAAGCGTGTTGGAGGGTGGGGTGCTGTTGGTAATGTGCGAGATCAACGGAGTTATCGAGGGAGTCTTGGACAGCTTGAAGCCAGAGGCGGAGGTTGGGGGCGATATGCTCGTTGAGGAGATTGGGGTTGAGGAAGATCAGACGGTGAGGAAAGAGGTTGTGCTGGTGTTGGTATTCGTCGATGGATTGGAAAGAGACGTTGAGTGTACCGAAGAGGCGTTCGGTGTCTTTGGGCAGGCTGGTGAGCATGACGATGGTGTAGACGGTTTTTCCAAAGCGATAGTCGCGGAAGTTGTGGACTTGTTCGATCATGCCGATGAGATGGTAGTAGAGAAAACGGTCGAAGAAGTCGGATTCGTAAGCGTGCTGGACTTCAACGATGATGCGGCGCTCTTTGTCCTCGGCGAATAGGTCGTATTTGAGCTTTACGCGACCGATCTGCTCGTGGTAGCTGTATTCTTGGATGACTTCGTCGACTTCAAACTCGATATTCAGGACATCACGGACAAAGGCGTTGAAGACATCGACCTGACCAAAGGCTTTTTTGAAGGCGACATCGTAGCGCAGGGGAATGACTTCGATGATGTTGGATGCCATGAGCAAAGACCTCCGTCGGTTGGGCGTTTTTGGGAAGATGAGGTTGCCACAGCAGAAGCGTGTACGCAAGGGTGGTAGCTG
>CAUJFU010000299.1 GCA_963169055.1 Myxococcota bacterium | reverse complement strand
TCCAGTGCTGGGTATCTCAACCCAACAACCCCGTTCCAGGGTAAAAAAACCTTGAATGCTAAAGAAAGGATGCGCTTTTTTGTTGTGTTGTGTGTCGTCGCATTCTAGACACACGGCGCGCCGCCCTCAAAAAAGAGGGTCACTTTCTCAAAACACCCTTATGTGAGCAGCCACAAAAAGTCAATGACTTTTTACGCCTGCTCTGTCCTTCGTTCGCTTACCCGCCCCTCAAGGAGCGGGACTGCGCTCACTCTTTCGTTCAAAGAGGAAATAGATCAAAATATACTCAGCGAGGCCAAAAAACTCTACAAATTCAGAAATTGGATCGCGCATGGCCAAAGAACGCAAAAGCCATCGAATTATACCCCCGAGGAGGCGAAAGAGGCGGTCGAAAAATTTCTACAAGCCTTTCCGTTGATCTCCGTTTCAAACCCAAACGACCCGTTGGTTTGATTTTTTGCCAAGGCGTGTTCGTGCCATCCCAAGCGGCAGGGCTGTTGGTGTGAGAAACCTATGTTTGTTCCGCCAATACGGGGTCAAGGGGCGACAGTCCCTTGCGGGGTTTGGGGCAGCGCCCCATCAAACAGGCCGAAAGGGGTATGGGCAGCGTCCCATCAAACAGGCCGAAAGGGGCGCGAGCGGAACCCCACCAAACAGATCCAACGCCGAGTCTTTAGCGAGGGGGTTGGACAGGTAGAGCGCGAAGAGTTGAGCGTAAAAAGCCGAGTAGCCGCTCGAAGGGGAGGTTGTGGGGGTAGAAGTAAAGCAAGCGGTGGGAGAGGACGTCTTGGGCGACATCGAAGCAGGCTTTGAGATGGGCGAGGGAGGGTTGCTTGTGCTGACGGAGGCGGTGGAAGGCTTCAAAGAAGTAGAGGTCGGCGATCTTGAGCAGTCCGGGGCGAAAACGTGAGAGGTCGCGGTCGTCGAGAGATTGGCGGATCAAGTCGAGAGCATCGGCTTCTTCGCCGGTCTGTAAGAGGCGACAGAGGGTTTGTTGGGTGGATGTGGGGAGGAGTGTATCGAGACGGATCATCTCGACATATCGGCCATGTTCGGTGCGTTCGGCGGCGAGAAAGACGATGTGGTTGTGTGCGCGATTGAGGATGACGGTGATCATGTTGGGGTCGTTGCCAAGGAAGGTGCGGATCAGGTGGCCGTTGAGAAGCAAGGGCAAGAGGCGGGCAGGGATGGCGGGTCCAAGCCCGAATATCGGGGGGATCGTGCCTTGTGGGTGGGACTGATTGGAGACTTCGAGGATCTTGCACCACGGAGCATAGACTTGTTCTTTGCAAAAGCGGCGCAGTTCGGGTTCGATCTGGTTGGACCATTCGGGATAGGTGGGGCGGGCTGATTGATCGTAAGGTGACATGATATCCTCCTAGGTTTGGGTCATCATGGAGGCGATGTGCGACGCGGCGGCCATGATGGTGATCTGTGGGTTGACGGCAGGGGATGTTGGAAGGAGCGAGCCGTCGGCGACATAAAGACCTTGCCAACCAAAGACGCGGCCTTGGGGGTCCACAACACCCTTGTCTGGGGTGCGGCCCAATCGTGCCGTCCCAAGGGGATGATAGGCCGAGAGATCGATGTGCGATGCGGGCAAGGGGTGGGCTGCAAAGGCGCGAAGATCGCGGAAACTTCGCAAGGATGGGCCTGCGTGCATTTGAGGCCAGACTTGTTTTGCGCCTGCGGCGAGGTAGATGCCGGCCAAGATCTCGAAGCCTCGGTGGATCTTGCGTGCATCTTGCGGAGAAAGCTGATAATGGACCGTCGGCTGGCCATTGAGGGAGGGAAGCAAGCGGCCTCGGCCTTTGTCGCGCACCATGAATCCAAAGTGTGCAAGGCGCGGATAAGCGGCCATCTGGGACTGAAGTGCATCGCCCCACAAAGAAGAAGCCCCCGCAAGGATCTCCAAGGGTACGGTTCCACCTTCAAAGAGCAGACCTTGTTCATGGAAGGATTCGACGGCGTAGCCTTGGGGGATGGCTTGGAGGGAGCTGGGTTGGTCGAACTCGGCAAGAACCGAGACAGCGGGATGGATCGAGAGATTGCGTCCAAGCCAAGCATTTTGGACGCCCGCTGCTTTGAGCAGATACGGTGTGCGCAAGGTTCCTGCTGCGAGGATCAGATGCTTGCAGGGTAGGGTGACGGTCGTTTGGGTCGGAAGATGCAGGAGTTGGGCTTTGCGGATGCGTTGCGTGTTTTGGGCGGAGGCTTCGCCAAAGATCGCGGTCAGGCGGGTTTGTGGGGCGATGTACGCGCCTTTTTTGAGGGCCATCGGGATATACGATGTGTTCGTGGAGCGTTTGGCTTCGGTGGGGCAACCAAAGGCGCAGCGGCCTTGTCCATCACATTCAGGGGCGTTGCGCAAGAGCGGGCGATGGATGTAGCCCATGCGTTCGCTGCCTTGGGCGATCACACTCCCTGCTTTGCCGAGGTAGGCGGCTTGGGCAGGAGCGACACCGAGCGCCGCTTCGACTTGGGAAAAGTGCGGAGCAAGCTGCTCTGAACCCCACTGCTCTAGGCCCATCGCTTGCCATTCTTTAAGGATGCTTTGGGGGGGGCGATAGCAGGTTCCGCTGTTGATGGTGGTGGTTCCGCCGACGCTGCGGCCTGTTGGCAAGTAGATCGGTGGATCGCCGAGCGCAAAGCCCATCCCTTGGCTCTGATAGAGATGCAAAGAGATATCGCTGCTGCTCGCCAAAAAGGTCTTGCGGTGGTAATAAGCGCCTTCTTCAACCACCAACACACTCCATCCCGCCGAGGCCAAAGCATGCGCCATGACTGCGCCACCTGCGCCCGAACCGACGATGATCGCATCGAGTTCCGTCTCTTCAAGGGCGCGAAGCTCTGCGATATCTGTGATGGTTCCGTCGGGTTTTTCGTGGATCGCGGAAAAGGGCTGCGCTGCTGAATACGTCAATCCTGCCGAAGCATAGGCTTCTTTGCTTTCGTAGTGGCGGATCTTCAAGGGGAGACTGATCGCTCGAAAGGCTTGTCGGTCGAGCAAGTTGTGGTGGTCTTGGTGTCCGAGGTAGCGGTGGATCGCTTGTTTCCATCCTGCATGGGTTTGTGGTAGCCAAAGACCTCCGATACGTCGGCGCATGGCGCGCATGGCCCAGACCAGTCCTTTGGCGGTCGGTGGTTTGAGCGCCTCAAGCCACTCCTCGAAACGACCGAGGCTGGCTTCGTTGTAGCCGAGCATTCCAGCACTCGAAGGCATCAGCACTTCACCGAGCGCCATCAAAAAGGGCGGTAGTTCGGGATGCAATCTGTTTTCTGTCACTTGTGCGATCCTCCACCTTGATACAGCGGGATTCCGTGGACCGGCTTGTGGTACAAGAATTCAAGCTCGCCTTGCTCGCTGTGATGTTCCTGCCAGCCCGTCTTTCCGCGCCGTAAACGCAGCTTTGTCTTGGCCCATTTGGTGTTGTAGCAATAACTTTTCGCTCCATTGGGATGCAGATAAAGAAGGCCCGCAAAGTCCGCAGATCGGCCCTCTTGTGACCACTCCATCGTCATATCGTCGCGTTCGATCCGTAGCTCCCAACGTGGAAATTCGACGTGGGCTTTGGCTCCCACGATGCTACGGATCGCATTGAAGGCTAGATCTTCTCTGCCTTGTCGCACGATCCCCGCGCTTAAAAACGGGCTTTTGAACGGACCAAGGCGGATCTTGGCGGAAAAAGCATCCACCACCAAGCCGTTCATCTCAGAGAAATCGTTGCAGTTGCCATAGGCATAGCGCCATGCGTGTTCGGTTCCCCAGTTGTGGTTGCGAAAGCCGATCCAGTCCGTGATCGGGATCTCTTCGCCATCCCATCGAAAAACGCCATCCCATCGGGTCTTGGGTTGCGGAGTCACCAGCTTCTTTTTTGGAAAGGGCAGCGTATACATCCGAGCGTACGGGAAATGAATCAGCGGCTCCGTAGATACCGCATCATCGGGGCGAATCGAGATATCCCAAGACACCGTATGCTTGCCATCGCGGATCGTGGTGGCTGTGCGCGTCGGCGTTAACAAGATATCTTGGCCTTCCATCTTGAGGCCCTCGGTTGCTAGACGGACGCTTTGCGCGGGGATATCTTGCTTGACCACCCTTGGAGCTTCGCCACGCGAAAAATACACGCACCATAATTCCACCAGCGACGGCTTATTCGGCTGTGTTGGCGCAAGGATGTTATGCTTTAGCCAAAGAGCCCGCTTTCCGTCAGGGCTGTTCGCTTTGATGTAGTTCGATTCATACAGCCCATGTTTGTCTGCGCTCCATTGATAAAAATCGTAGTTGTGTTCAGGCATTCCGCTTGGTCGCCACAATGACATCTTCATTCCTCCTTGTTGGTTTGTGTGAAACGTGACTGAATAGTCATCTTTTATAAAGAGCAGGCGATAGAAAGTCAAGAGAGGAGTGGAGCGGTCGGTTTGGTGGGGCTTTGCCCCATGCCCCACAAGGGAGCGCGGCTCCCTTGACCCCGTGTTGGCGAAGAGAGCATGGTTTTTCAAACCAACGATGTTGTCGCTTGGAGGGTCGCGAACACGGCTTTTGGGGGCGTCGTTGAAGGCCATCGAGCGAGGAGAGAGAGCTTTTCTGTTGTGGTGTGGAGGGGGTTGTTGTTAAATGCAGGCCGTTTTGAAGGCTTGTGCTTGGAGTAGAGGGCCATCTGTGCGTGTGCGAGATGGTGTGGAGGTTCGGAGCGATGTCGATGTTGGAGATCACACAATCATACACATCCAACCGAGAGGGTTGGGATCTTGGGCTGAGATGTACGGTGGATCGGGAGCGTTTTGATCCATCGTATCGACCGTTGGTGATTATTCCGGGTTATGCGATGAATTCGTTTATTTTTGGGTATCATCCGACAGGTCTTTCGTTGGAGGGGTATCTTGCGCAACAAGGTTTTGAGGTGTGGTCGATCAGCATGCGAGGTCAGGGAGATGCGATCTGGCGCGGGGGGGATCGGCTGTATGGTGTGAAAGAGCTTGTGTTGTCGGATATCCCTGCGGCGATTCGGGCGATCTTGGCGCGCACGCAAACCAAGCAAGATCGGGTGGATATCTTGGGGGCGAGTTTGGGGGGGACGCTGATGGCCGCTTATGTGACCATGAATCCGAAACCACGGGTGGGTTCGATGGTGGCGATCGGTGCGCCGCTGCGTTGGGAAGTGATCCATCCGTTGTTGAAGATCGCTTTTTCGGTGCCGGAATTGGTGGGGATGATCCCGATGGGCGATACGCGCAAGATGGTTCGTGCGGTGTATCCGTTGATTGAGCGGTTTCCCTTTTTGCTCAAGATTTATATGCACCCCGAGATGACTTCGCGGGAACACATTGGCGAGATGATCGCCACGGTAGATCAACCCAACCGTGTTTTAAATCGCCAGATGGCGCGGTGGTTTCGGCACGGCGATCTCGTTCTCGAAGGGATCAACGTGACGGAAGCGATGCGTTATGTGGATCTGCCGATCTTGTGTATCCTTGCGAACGCCGATGGGATCGTCCCTCCCGAAACAGCGCGTTCGATCCTCGCCTATTCTGGGGCAAAAGAAAAAGCCCTGATCGAAGTTGGCGATGATACGCGGCGTTTTGCACACGCGGATCTGTTTATCAGCCATTATTCGCAAGATATGGTCTTTGCACCGATGGCGCGATGGTTGAAAGAGCGCTACCCTTCGCAGTCTGAGTAGACTCTTGCGTCCTTCAAACCCCCGTGTTCGGGGTATTTCAAGCGACAGAGCCGTTGTGTTGAAAGACCTGTGTGAGTCGTGTGTGCTTCAAATCCCCGTGTTCTGGGTATTTCAAGCGACAGAGCCGTTGTATTGAAAGACCTGTGCTCGTTTCGCCAACATAGGGGTCAAGGGGCGACAGTCCCTTGTGGGGTGTGGGGTGAAACCCCACAAAACCATCCAAATGCGTAAGTCCTATTGGAATAGAAAAGAAAAAAGGCCGAAAAGTCGATGAAGAAGGATACGTTGAGAGAGAGGTTGCCGCCGCATCAAGCGTTGGCGGCGGAGGGCAGGTGGCCGTTGGTGGGGGAACGTGCGCCGCGTCAAGATGACGGGCTGTGGTGCCTTTGCGTGGGCGGGTTGGTGGAGCGAGCGCGGGAGTGGTCGTTGGAGGCGTTGCGGGCGGAGTTTGGATGGCAAGAGCGGGTGTTGGATATCCATTGTGTGACGCGGTGGTCGCGGTTGGATGTGCGTTTTGGTGGGATCGCGTTGTCAGATATCTTGGCGGAGGTGGTTCCAAAGCCCGAAGCGCGTTTTGTGCAGTTTGTTGCGCGGAGTGCTTATGGTCATCATACATCGCTGCCGCTTGCGGATGTCCTTGCGCTGGATATCTTGGTGGCTTTTACGCACGAAGGGGAAGCGCTTTCTTCGGAGCATGGGGGGCCGATCCGTACGGTGGTTCCGGCGCGATATTTTTACAAAAGCTTGAAGTGGCTTGAGCGTATCGAGTTGCTTGCCGAAGATCGCCTTGGGACGTGGGAAGGTGGTTCGGGTTATCACAACGAGGCCGACCCTTGGAAAGAACAGCGCTATATCACGCCTTCGTTGGATCGCAAGCTGCTTGCGCGACTGCTTGCAGCAAAAGACTTTTCGGATCAAGAGATCCTCGGCTTGCAAGCGGCGAAGATGTCTCTGGTTGGTTTGCAAGCCCAACGCGCCAAGCTGCGCAATGCCGACTTTCGTGGAGCTGATCTTTCGGGGGCTTGTTTTGCGCAAGCAAATCTTTCGAACGCCCATCTCCAAGGGGCGCAGCTTTTGGGGGCTGGATTTCGCGGGGCGGATGTGGAAGGAGCGAATTTTTGTGGTGCGGATCTGCGCGGTGCGGATCTGCGAGGTGCGAGCTTGTTTGGTGTTTCGTTTGTGCCCGAAGAACACGAGGCTTCGAGCCTTGCTTCTGCGCGTATCGACGCGACCACCCGCATCGACGAGGTTTCGATAGCTCAATTAACGCCGATACAACAGGCTTTTGTGCGTTCTGCTCTGAGCTCGCTTTGATCTTTGGGATGTTGGAGACAGTTTGATGGAAGAGAGCCAAGCTTGGGAGAGATTGTATTCGCCGTTGCAGATCGGGGATCTGCGTTTGCGCAATCGGACGATCAAGACGGCGACGTATGAGGGGATGACGCCTGATGGGATTCCATCGGAAGCGTTGATTCGGCATCATCGAGATATCGCAGCGGGTGGGATCGGGATGACGACTGTTGCATATTGTTCGGTATCTGCGGATGGACGGACGTTTGCAGAGCAGATGTATATGCGCTCTGCGGTGATGCCGATGTTGCGGAAGTTGACGGAAGCGGTGCATCAAGAAGGCGCAGCCGCGATGTTGCAGCTTGGACATTGTGGCTATTTCACGAAGAACGAGCAGCTTTCTTCGGGGCGACCGTTGGGGCCTTCGCGCTTGTTCAATCCGTATGGTTTGATGAAAGGGCTTGTGTTTTCGAGGGAGATGGATGCTTTGGCGCTACAGCAGACGGCCCGAGATTTTGCGCAAGCGGCGTGTGATGCGAAAGCAGCGGGGTTTGATGCGGTGGAGCTGCATTTGGGGCATGGGTATTTGTTGAGCCAGTTTTTGAGTCCGTGGAGCAATCGGCGGCGCGATGCTTATGGTGGCGATATCGAGGGTCGTTTGCGCTTTCCGCTCGAAGTGGTGGGGGCTGTGCGTGAGGCGGTGGGGGCGAGCTATCCGATCTTTTGCAAGATCAACTTGAGCGATGGTTTTCGGGGCGGCAATACGGTGGAAGAAGCGGTGGTGATCGCACAAGCGCTTGCGCGCCAAGGAGCCGATGCTTTGGTCTTGAGTGGGGGTTTTGTGAGCCGCAGCGCATTTTATTTGATGCGAGGGGGGAGACCGCTTGAGGGCATGGTGGAGATCGAAAAGAATCCGTTGCAGCGTTGGGCGATGCGGTTGTTTGGCCCGTTGTTGGTCAAGCGATATCCGTTTCAAGAGATGTTTTTTCTCGAACAGGCTCGGCGTGTTCGGGCGGCAGTGGACATCCCGTTGGTGCTGCTTGGTGGCATCGTCTCGCGAGAGAACTTGTTGTGTGCGATGTGTGAAGGCTTTGAGATGGTCGCTCTTGGGCGGCCTTTGATCTACGATCCTGCCTTTGTTCGACGCATCGAGCAAGGCGAGATCGAACGCAGCGGCTGCGATCAATGCAACGGCTGTGTCGTTGAGATGGATCGCCAAGGAGTTCGTTGTATCCGGCCTGATGCGCCTTCTTTTGTGAAGCGAAGGCGTGTGTTGTTGACGGGTGCGTGTGGTTTGCTTGGGCGGGATGTGTTGCGAGCGTTGCTTGCACAAGGGAATGAGGTGCATGCGTTGGATCTGCCGACGCGAGCGAACCAACGTTGGGCGCGTCGTTTTGCAAAGGAACAAGCGGGGTGTCGGTTCTTTTGGGGCGATATCCGTGATGCAGACGTTGTGCGTCGTGCTTTCGAGGGTTGCGATGCGATCCTTCATAACGCAGGTATCATCCCACCCAAAACCGAGCAAGATCCGGCCTTGGCGTATGCTGTAAACGTTGATGCTACACGCCAGTTGATCGCCATCGCAGAGCAGATGGCCCCTCATGCTCGGTTGCTTTTTGCGTCTTCGTTTTCGCTGTACGGCGCGGATGCTTCGAGGCAGCCGCCGTTGCGGTCGGATACACCGATTCATCCGAGCGATCATTACACGAGACAAAAAGCCGCTTGCGAAGAGATGATCCGAAACAGTCGGCTGGATTGGGTGATCTTGCGTATCGCCGCTGCGATGCGAGCGGATGAGCCGCCGAGAGATCCGCAATTGTTGGCGATGCTCTTTCCAAACGATCCAACGCAGCGTGTGGAGATCGTCGATACACGGGATGTTGCGTCGGCTCAAGCTTGTGCGATCCATCATCCCGACGCCTGCAAAAAGACGCTGCTGATCGGTGGTGGGCCGACCTGCCAAGTGACCTTTGGTGCATTGTTTGATGTGGTCGAAGAGATGTTGGCGTGTGGGCAACTCCCGACGGAGGCTTTTGGGCGAGCAGCTTATTATACAGACTGGCTCGACACTTCCGAAAGCCAAGCCTTGCTTGCTTACCAGCACCACAGCTTCGCGGATTATCGAAACGAAGCGGTGGCCTTGACCTCCAAGATCCGTTGGTTGCTCCGATGTCTGCGGCCTTTGGTGCGTTGGGGGTTGTTGCGGATGTCCAAGCCTTGGAGAGAACGAACGCAAGCCTCTGAACGTCCGTAGTGTGATGGTGTTGCCTGCCGTCTATTGACGGGCGGTGTTGCCGAGGGTTATGGCTTATCGGACGGGATCGTTGTTCTTTCGATCCGAGCGAAGGAGGTTGAGATGAGCGGGAATCCATCAAAGCGTATCGAAGTCAGACTTTACGGTCACGCTGATATCGCTCCGGGCAAGATCAAGATCCAGTACACAACGAGACTTCTCAACGCGATCGAGAAAGCGGTCATCACGTGCGCAAAAGAGATCGATCCCCTGTTGGATGAAGCTTTGTTGGTCATGAGCTTGGATTCCTTGCGCGAAGGCAGCCAGTGGATGGGGATGACAGTCAGTGATCCGTGTTTGCTTGACGGCGCAGAGATGTTTTTTGGGGCTGTTCGCGAAAAGAGAGTCTCAACGCTTCCACTGGTCGCGCAAAATCAAGTGATGGAAATCCAGCAGGTACAGAAAAAATTAGGTTGTGATATTTCAGTTCATCGGGGTTCTGTGGTAAGCGAGCCCCCGATCGTGGTGTTTTTGTGTGAGCATCCTTTGCTTTTACCGAAGCCAATCAAAATGAAAGACGCGAAGGCGCGTGGGCGGGTGATGCGTGTGGGTGGGAAACACCCGTCGTTGGTGTTGGATCTCATGAACGGTGAAGTGCTGAATTGTCGAGGGGAGCGAAGCGTGATCCAAGAACTCGCGAAATACCTCTATCAAGAGGTTGAGGTTCAAGGCATCGCGTGGATTGATGGAATCACACTCAGAAAGAACGAATTAATCATCGAAGGATTCAGGCTTTGGCGACCCGTCAAAGCGGCAGAGGGATTTAGAGAACTTCGTAGCGAATTTGGCCGATTTTTTGATCAGATCGAAGATGTCGACGCGCACGTGAGAGCAAAGAGAGGCGAAGACGACGCGACTGAGGACGCAATACATCCCTTTAACGAGGGAGCCGTGTGATGCCTCGCATCGTGGCTTTGGACACAAACATCCTAACATGGGCCTTGAAAGAGAAAGCGACGCTCGGTCAAGAAGAAATGATCCCTCGGTGTCAGGCTTTTTTGGAATGGCTGGATAAAAAGGGTGATATCGTGTTGATTCCAGAGATTGTTGTGTCCGAACTGTTGATGGATCTTCCAGAAGATCAACATACTGAATTTCTTGCGAAGTTAGATGCGTTGCAGTTTTTGATGCAGCCGCACGATCGACAAGCCTCTCTTCTTGCGGCTCGTATGTGGGGAAAAGCCCGACCTACGCCAGTCTCTGTAGGCTTCGGCGTGTCTCGAAAACAAGTGAGGGTTGATATCTTGATCCTTGCGGCTGCCATCGCAGGACAAGCTTCGGTGTTCTACACGAACAACATACGTGATTTTCTTCGCTTTTCGGAAGGCTTTCGCATTCAGGTATCGGACATTCCTCTCTACGATGAGCTGAAAGATCCGCAATTGCTTTTGTTTGGCGACGAAGCGGATGCACAAATAACGCAGCGCGAGGCGTCCGATAACGAAGAAGATAACGCCGGCGAAAAATTCGACTAAAAAGAGGACTTATCGCAACGAAGCGGTGGCCTTGACCTCCAAGATCCGTTGGTTGCTTCGATGTCTGCGGCCTTTGGTGCGTTGGGGGTTGTTGCGGATGTCCAAGCCTTGGAGAGAAGGAACGCAAAGGAGCGGGCTGTGAAAAGGGAGACGCGATGCGCGGTGTATATCGCGACAAGTGTAGACGGGTGGATTGCAAAAGCAGACGGGGATATAGGGTGGCTTCAACGCCCCGAGTATGCGGGGTGTGAGGTGGCTGGCGTGCGCTACGAAGACTTTATCGCGACGGTGGATGTTTTGGTGATGGGGCGGCGCACGTTTGAGAAAGTGCTGTCCTTTAGTGATTGGCCGTACGGGGTACTTTCTGTGGTTGTGCTTTCGACGCATGTGTTGGAGATACCACAGAGGTTGGAAGGAAAAGTTCGATGGATGGGAGGAGATCCCAAGCAAGTTCTTGTGGGTTTGGCGGCGGAAGGAAAAAAGCGTGTGTATGTGGACGGTGGCGCAACGCTGCAAGGTTTCTTGCGTGAGGGATTGATCGACGAGATCATCGTGACGTATATCCCGATTTTGCTTGGGGATGGGATTCCTTTATTTGGCGTGTTGGGGCAAGAGATCCCGTTGCGTTTTGTGTCCGTGGCTGCCTCCGCTTGTGGGTTTGTGCAAGTGCGCTACGAGGTTCCTGTGTCTTTGGATGGGGTTCGTTGAGATTTTTGGAATACATGAGGCGCCGTACGAAATCCGTCCATTGTATGCTTGAACGTAAGGGCAGCCACGGGGGGCTACCTAAGAACACGACCGCCACAGCAAATCGTTTCGACGCTTCGATCACATATCTCTAGTTCGTATTAGGCCGCTGTTGTGGGCGTTTTGCGGGCGGATTGAGCAAGGCGAGTCTTGCTTTAGAGGGTGAGTTTTGCTTAATCTTCTTATCCTTTGTTTTTCTTCTTTCTTTCTACGCAAGAGGAATGCGCATGATGGCGAGCGAACTCAAATCCAAGATCGATCACGTTTGGAGTGTGATGCAGGTGGGTCTGTTGTGCTGTTTTTGGGGTTTGATTTCTTCCGCGAACGCGGGCATTCCCTCGGATGACAAGCCCACTCTTCCGTCGCTGTTGAGGACTTTTTTGTCAGGCAAACCCGTTGCGAAGTTTCGGCTGCGTGCGGTGCTTATCAACCGTGAGATCAAACAAGAGTGGCTGGATGGGTTGAGCAAACAAGAGATTCGGCTTTTGAAGAACGCTGTGTTCGCTCTTTACGGCGCGAGATTTCAGTCCGCCGATTTGCAAATCTTTTTTAAAAAGCAGTCTTGGTATCGTCCTTTGCGGCCCTCGAAAAAAGTGCGCCTGTCTTCCAAGGCAAAAAAAAACATAAAGATATTTGGTTTAGAAGAAAAAAGAGCCGAAGCTCTGTCGCTATCGAATGCGCCGCCAGCTAAATCGGCCATGACCCTCCCCAAAGAGCCGTCCCCTTCGGCTTTAGAAAATCAAAAGCCTGCTGTGGTGGTACACGAAAAGCAGCCTGTTGCTGCTGTCGCACACAAAAGGCCGCCCGTTGCGACTGTTGCACACAAAGAGCAGGATTCCTTCAAAAAGGCTATTCTTTCGAAAAATCAAAAGGAAGCCTCAACGAATAGCGGTGGCCGATTTCGTTGGCTTTTTTTTGTTGTTCCGTTGCTGCTGCTGTTTGCTGTGGGGGGGAGCTTTTACGCTGTGAGGTTGAAAAAGAGAGCGGGCAGTCTCCCTGAGGGCGGCGGTATGGAACAGATATCTTTTCCTCGATCAGAAACGTCAGAAAGCTTGTATCTCGCGCCGCCTGCTTTGGGGGGGGCTCCACCGAACATCCTCTTCACAAGCAGCTTGTCGCAGCAGGCTGTTGTTTTGAGCGAGGACAAACAACAGCCGCAGTTAGAGCCGAAGCAAGACACAGAACAACAGTCAAAACAAGAGCCGATCAAAGCGCGGTTTAAAGTGTACGACGCTTCTCTTCGGCGTGCAGGAAACACAGCCAAAGAAATCTCCGAGCTGTTTGGTTTAAACGAGTCTTCTTCTACCACGTTAAGTTTGTTTTTTCAGGGCTATACGCTGGAGGATATCATCGAAAAGCGTGGTTTGGCCGAGTCAACCATCAAGACGCACTTCAAATCAGCCCTTGAAAAGGGGGCGGTCAAGCTAGAGGAGTTGCTGGAGATCGAAGAAGGCGATCTGCTTCGTATGGTGCGTACTTGGCAAGAATTGGGGGGCAAACGAAAACTTAGCGCGGCTTTTGAGCGCATGGATGGGAGGTACGATTACGATCTGTTGGGCTTTGTTTTTGCGGCGTTGAGCCACGATCCGAACATGGCGTCGTCGTAAGAGAGAGCAATGAAGGAGAGGGAGCCTAGCCGAGTGGGTAGGGGGTGGCTATCCGTTTGGCGGAAGACGAGGGCGGGGCGAGGGTGTAGATCAGGAGGCAAGACACGCGGCGAGGTTGCTTTTGAGAAAAAGCGGTCGCGTGGCGGCTCGGGGAAACTGGGTGGTGGAACCGAGGCAGAGCGTTTTGCGTGTGCGTACCTCTGGGTGGAGTGTTGCGCAGACAAGAAGCGTACGGAGACGCGGAGGCGAGCGACGACCAAGGGGGTTGTTGTTTCGTGTACGCCAAAAGCACAGATAGAACGGGCGTTGGTGTGGTGCGTGGTGGCCCATGCGAACGCCTGTTCTATTTGGGGCACGGAGAAGCGGGTCGATGTGGAAAGCATTTTCGGAACAGATCAGCGAACAAGTCGAAGCGGTGGAGAAGTCGTTGGCGCGGTTTCGACGCAAGCAGCACAGCGGAACAGCGATGGCTTGTTCGGAAGATGGGCTGTTTGTGACGGTGGCGCATTTGCTGGAGGGGCGAGATCATGTGGAGTTAGAGGACAGTTCGGGAGGGCGAAGCCGTGCGCAAGTGGTGGGGTTGGATCACGCTACGGATCTGGCGTTGTTGCGTGCAGAAGGTTTGTCGTGCAAGCCTGTACGTTGGGCGCAAGCAGAGGGCCTTCGGGTGGGGCAGGTGGTGTTGACGGTGGGGATGCCTCCGAATGGCTTGCGTGTGAGTCTTGGTTTAATCGGACAATTGGGAGGTTCGTGGCGTACGCAGATGGGAGCGATGGTGGATCGGTGGATCGATGTGGATGGTTCGTTGCCGATGGGATGTTCGGGAGGGCCGTTGTTGTCGCTTGAAGGCGAAGTGGTGGGGTTGAACACACATGGCTTAACGCGCAGCGGGACGACCATCTCCGCAGCGACGGTGCAACGGGTGATCGCGTCGATGTTGTCCGAAGGCGACACACCACGCGGATATCTGGGCGTTGCGGTTCAGCCTGTGCGCTTGCCGACACGCCTTGCACAAAAAGCCCAACAAGAGGTAGGTTTGTTGGTGATCAGCATCAACGATCAAAGCCCCGCAGAACAGGGCGGTTTGGAATTGGGTGATGTGCTGTTGCGGATCGACGAGAAGCCTGTGGCGCAATTTGCCGATCTGTTGGGGATTTTGGCGCACGCGGGCGGGCAATGGATGCGTTTCGCGTTGTTGCGAGCAGGTGGCTTGGAAGAAAAGCAGGTCGAGATCGGTGTCAAAGGCTCGGAATAAGCGAAGGGATGGTTGCTTGGGTTTGAAGAGAGGGGAGCGATGAGGGTGTTGGTGTTGTCGAGCGATCCTTTGGCGCGTCAGGCGCTGCGTTATACGTTGGAGCGAGACGGCGAATTTGCAGTGCAAGAGATCCATGCGATGCGTTCGCGGGAATGGACAGATGCCCGTTTGCAAGGCCCGTGGGATGGTCTTTTGTGGGATCTGGGGACGGCCACGGAGGCTGCGGCAACATTTGCAGAAGAGATCGATATCGCATGGTTGGCATTGGTGCATACGGCGGAAGATGCGCGAGAAGTGTTGCGGTGGGGAGCGCAAGGTGTGTTGTTTCGAGACGGTCAGGGGGAGCGGATGATCGCCACATTAAGGGCGATCCCGCATGGGTTGACGGTGATCGATGATCGTTTTGCATCGGATATCCTTGAAGAACAGAACGCACGAAGCACACAAGAACTGCCAGAAAGCTTGACGCCACGCGAAGAACAAGCGTTGGATCTTTTGGCGCAAGGGCTTTCCAACAAAGAGATCGCAGCAAGGCTCCAGATCAGCGAGCATACAGCCAAGTTTCATGTGAATGCGGTGCTTGGGAAGTTGAATGCACGCACGCGAACGGAAGCTGTTGTGTACGCCGCAAGGATGGGGCTGTTGCATCTGTAGAGCGGAGCGAGGATGGGGCGATTGTACTCGTATATTGGAGCGAGTAGAGGCGTTGGGTGGGATTGGATGTGAAGGAGAGGGCGTGGAGAGGTGTGTGGGGATGTGTTTCTGTCGTGTGTTGCGGGGCTTTGCTTGACAAGGGGGCGGGTCTGTTGTTTGTTTGAGCGGTGTTCTTTGCGGATTGCGAGATCGAGTCAGGCGAAATGTGTGGGATGGTGTGGTTGTGTGAGGGAGAAGGCGGATGGTTTGGGAGAGGCGTGTTTTGCGTGGTGTGTTGGGCGTGTGCGTGTTTGTGGCGATGTGGTTTATGCAGGCGTGCTATTTGGACGCAGAGACGCAATGCTCGTCGGATCAGGATTGCGCGGGGGGACAGCGCTGCGAGGGAAAGTTATGCGTTTGCCCCGAGGGACGGACGTTTTGCGCGAAGGTTTGTGCGGATACCAAGTCTGATGCGCTTCATTGCGGCGGGTGCGGAGTAAGTTGTCAGAAGGGCCAATCTTGTCGTGCTGGAACGTGTCAAACAGGCAAAGTGCAATGCGCAGCAAAAGCGTGCAGTACCAACGAAGACTGCGATATCTGCGAAAATACGACGCAGTGTATTTTGGTTGGCGGAGGCGCAGGTTTTTGCACTTGAAGAAATTGTCATAAACGTGTCACAGGAGGGTGTGGAGGGGGGAAAGGTGCTTGACGCAAGGGCGAGCGGCGTTCATATCATGAGAGACGTGGTTTTTTCTCATACAGCCGAGGTTTTGGATGAAACGCTGGAATGGTTGGGGCGAAGAGTCGACGCAGACGGCGTTGTCGAGCGAGAGTTTGGCGTTGTTGTCGGGTTTGACGGGCAAGCCACACGAGGGTCAGGCAGTCCTTGCAAAGGAAGAGGCGTTGAAGAGGGCGGGGGAAAAGGTTTTTTCAGGATGGGAAGGGGTGGATAGTAGCGCGGAAGCGCGGTTGAGCCATGCGCGAGGCCAGAGCTTTGCGGATTGGTTGGCTTTTCGCCAAGGGCATGGTCTACAATTTCCTGAGGGTGTGGTGTACCCAAAAGACGAAGGAGAGATCCAAAGGCATCTGGAGGGAGCGCGTCGTGCGGGGGCGCGGATCGTGGTGTATGGGGGCGGGACGAGCGTGGTGGGGCATATCAATCGGCCAGCGGGTGAAAAGCCCGTTGTGATCATGGATATGCAACGGATGGGTCGACTGTTGTCGGTGGATCGAACGAGCCAGATGGCGCGGTTTGAAGCGGGTGTTCGTGGGCCAGATATCGAGGCACAACTGGCCCCGCATGGGATGATCATGGGCCATTTTCCGCAATCTTACGAGTACGCAACACTGGGGGGATGGGTGGCGACACGATCGAGCGGCCAACAAAGCCTGTACTACGGGCGGATCGAAGATCTGTTTGCGGGCGGGCGGTTGATCACAGCCGAGGGAGAGATGGAACTGCCGCCATTGCCGGCTTCTTCGGCGGGAGTCGATCTGCGGCAAGTGTGGATGGGTTCAGAGGGGCTGATGGGTGTGATCTCGGAGGCGACGGTGCGTGTGCGCGCTTTGCCCGATGTCGAAAGTTTTCACGGCGTGTTTTTTCCGCGATGGGAACAAGCAGAAGAATTTGCGCGAGAAGTGGTGCAGAGTCGGGTGCCTGTTTCGATGCTCCGCTTAAGTTCGGGGAAAGAGACCTTTGTGACGTTGGCACTTGCAGGAAAGCCGACGCAGATCCGATGGTTGGAGCGCTATCTTTCTTGGCGCGGTGTGCGAGAGGAAAAGTGCCTTGTGATCGTCGGATTGACGGGGAAATCTGTACAAGTGAAGCAGACGCGAGCGATGGTGGGGCGTTTGGCGTCTGCGCAGGGGGGGGTATGGATCGGGCAATCGCTAGGGCGGGCTTGGAAGAAGAATCGCTTTCATGGGCCGTATTTGCGCAACACCTTGTGGGATCATGGATGGGGCGTGGATACGCTCGAAACAGCCATGCCCTACGCGCAAGTTCGCGCAGGGGTCGCAAAGATCGAGGCTGCGCTCGAAGAAGCTGCAGCCGCCTTTGGAGAAAAGATCCTTGTTTATACGCACCTTTCGCATTTTTACATCACAGGCTGCGCGATCTATACGACTTATCTCTTTCGTCTGCAACGCACTCCCGAAGAGACTTTTGCGATGTGGAAAGCGATGAAGTCCAAAGCCAGCGAAGCGATCTTGTCTTTGCGTGGGACGATCAGTCACCAACACGGTGTAGGCAAAGATCATGCAGCTTATCTTGGGGCGGAAAAATCAGCGATGGGGATACAATGGATGCGTTCGATGGTGGAAAAAGCCGATCCTGAGGGGCTTTTCGCCAACGGAAACCTTTTTCCTGCGGGTGAACCGATCCTGCAAAGCGCTTTCGAGCAACAAGGCTAACAACAAGGATATCGATCTATGCACCAGACAGCGGAAGCTTCGGAGCCATCACGATCATCGAAAGACCGCCAAGGTCTGCTCGAAGAGATGCAAGCCCATCCACCCGATATCGTGATCGCGGGTGGCGGGATCTTGGGGACGGGTATATTTCGGGAAGCGGCGATGTCGGGTCTGCGGGTGGCGTTGCTTGAAGGGATGGACTTTGGGTGGGGTGCTTCTTCTTGTTCTTCCAAGATGATCCACGGCGGACTAAGGTATCTCCAGACAGGGCGATTTGATATCACCTATCATTCGGTGCGTGAGCGAGAAAAGCTGTTGGTGGAGCTTCCGAGTCTGATCGCGCCGCAAGCTTTTGTGGTGCCGGCCTACTCCCGTTGGCGCCAATTCATCTTTGCGTTGGGATTGTGGATCTACGACCGTTTTTCTCGGCATACGCGGCACAAGCGCTTTCGCAAAGAAGCGTTGTTTTCGATGTTTCCAGACCTGCGCAAAGAGGGCCTTTGTGCGGGGTTTTCTTATGAGGACGCGCTGACGGATGATGTGCGCATCGTCTTGCGCAATCTACACGATGGGACGGAGGCAGGGGGGCGAGCGCTGAATTATGTGCGCGTTTTAGAAACGCGGTATCTTGGGGAAAAAACCGAAGTGTTGGTCGAAGACGGTCTCGGTGGGGCGCGTTATACGCTGACCTGTCGGGCTGTGGTCAACGCAACGGGCTTTGCGGCAGACCGTTTGCGAGAGCAGCGCGGATTGCGACCGATGATGCGGCCTTTGCGCGGAAGTCATCTGGTCTTTTCAAAAGAAACGCTCTCTGTTCCCGAAGTGTTGGTCTTCGATCATCCCGAAGATCGGCGCAGTGTGTATCTTGTTCCTTGGGAAGGATGTACTTTTGTCGGAACGACCGAAGCAGATGATGCAGTGCGTACCGAACAACTGACGGCGATCTCGCAGGAAGAACAACGTTATTTGTTGGAAGCTGTTCGTTATATCTTTCCACACAAGCCGATCTCAGAGCGCGATATCTTGTCGACGTGGGCGGGGATACGCCCGATCGTGAGTGCAGGCAAGAAGAACACTTATAAAGAGCCACGCGATATCCATATCCATTATCAGGATGGGCTGTTGACCGTTGCAGGGGGGAAGTTGACGACTTTTCGCCGTGATGCGGTGCGTGCGCTGCATCTGCTTGGCCCGTTGTTTCCGTCGTTGCGGCGGTTGAAAGGGCATTCGTTTGATCTGCCGATCTCTGCTGTTGCCGCGACGAGCGAAGAGGCGACGGTTTCTGTGTGGGAACGTACTGCGTATGGTGCGAAAGCTCGGCAGTTTGGGGTGTATCGGCACCCTGATGATACCGCGTTTGCGACGACGACGGTGACTCCTGCACGTGTGCGTGTGGCCCTGACGGAGGAGTGGGTAGAGCATCTTGATGACTTGATGATGCGGCGGACTCGCCTTGGTTTGGTGCTGAAAGACGGCGGAGAATCGGTCTTTCCGAAGATTCGGGAGCTTTGTTTGGAAGCAGGTTGGTCTGCGGAGCGTTTTGAGGCGGAAGCATCGAGGTATTGGGCTTTGGTGAAAGAACACTATTCGGCTCATCTAAGAGAACGCGAAGGATAGGGCAGACACGATCGCGTGGGGGTCACATGCGTAAAGGTCGGCACCACCGAAAGGATTGAGTTCGAGTAGTCGTAAGGAGCCTTCGGTTTCGCAGATATCGAGGACATAGGCATCGGCAGGAGGAGGGATGTGGGTTGCGATCTCGTGGGCAAGGATGGCGGCTTTGTCGGTGTCTTGGGTGGGAGAAGCGGTTCGTGTTGCAGGATCGTAAGCGGAGCCTGTGATGACGGTCTGTCGGACGATCACAAAGCGCCATTCTCGGTCAATGCGGCGGACAGGAGCGACGACGACAGGCAAGGTCTCGTCGTCAAAATAGAAGCCAAAGTCCAAGGCCGGAAGTGTGAGCGATGCGACGTCGACAACGCGACCGCTGAACGGTTTGAGCGGGCTATCAGGGCGAATGAAGATTTTTTCGGAAGAGCCTAGAGCGTGGGCGATATCGGGAGTGTGTGCGATCGCTTGGTTGGCAGGGCCGATGTGCCATGTGTGATGAACAAGCCACGGTCGGGCGTTTGGATACCACGAAGCACAGCAAAACTGGGTCGTTGGGCAAAGAGATCCCGGAAACCATCGGAGGGAGCGGGCAATCCGATCGGCATTTTCTAACGATCCATGAAAAAGGATGGGCGAGTCGCCAAGTCCTTGTGGAAAGCCCTGTGACCACCATGTATCGGACCAATCCAACAAGCGGTGCCCTTGGTCTTGGATGGCTCGGCGCAGGGGAGCGTGTGTGCGAGGAAATGCCTCGGATTCAAGAAGCCATAGAAGGGGAGAGGGCGTCGGCTTCATGTTGTTTTTCTCTGTCACTACAAGGGTTGAAGGAGTTTAAGGTCTTGCCTCTTGATGTTTTGAGGGTATCAAACAAAGAGGGTAAAGCGTCAAGCGACAAGATTTGATCAGAACGGATAGATCGAGGAAAGCGAGAAGGGAGAAAAAGATGGAGAAGCTCAGAGGATATCTTGTGCGGTGGGAGGCTCCAAACAACAAAGGAGATGCAGCGCGTTATTGGGGGCATACAGGGACATTTACCTTGAAGGTTTCGGAGGATGCGGATATCGCGGTGAGAAACGCAGTGGGAGGGGTGATCTTGCGAGCGACCGAAGGGATCTCCGAGGGTGTGTTAGAAGGACACCTTGGAGCGGAGGTCGAAGTTGAGGGCGAGTATGATCAGGGGCGTGTTGTGGCGGAGCAAAACGCAGAAGAGCGCTCTCCAAAAGAGGCGGATGCTGCGGTTCAATCCGTTGCATTCGCTCCTATAGGACAAGAGCCTGTTGCATTCGCTTTGGAGGCATCGGATCTTGTGGCATCGGAGTCTGTGGCTTTACCGATGATGCCGATGGAACGGGGGGTATCGCAGATCGCGCAAACCTTGATGGTGCCGCATCGATGGGAGGGTGATGGCCGTGTGGTGTATGGCCCTGCACCGCGTTATGAGGGGGCAGGGTTTCGGGTCTATTCGCTGCGTCGGTGTTGAAGTGTACGGCGCGATGGATACATCGCCGTACGTTCGGATAGAGTAGGTGCGGGGGTTAGGTACGGTGGAGACGGGAGTGGGTGGCGTGGAAGCTCAAGAGTCCGCCAGAAAGGTTGGCGGCATCAAGGCCGTGTTGTAAGAGGACACGCGTTGCGTAATAACCGCGTTGGCCGTATTTGCAAAAGGTGCGGATCGGCTGGTTTTTGGGGAGTTCGTGGATGCGTTCGCGGAGTTGGGATAAGGGTATTTGCAGCGCATCGGGGCAGAAGGTTTCTGTTTTTTCGTGCATCTCTCGGACATCAAGCAAGAGTGCGTTGGATTCGAGTTGATCCCAATGAGCGAGGGGAAGATCTTTTTTGAGCACGTTGGAGGCGATCATTCCGGCGAGATTGATCGGATCTTTGGCTGCGCCATACTGCGGGGCATAGCAGAGTTCAGATTCTTCGAGATCAAAGACGGTGGCGTTCATTTGGATGGCCATCGCAAGAACGTCGATGCGGCGGTCTACGCCCGCTTCACCGATGGCTTGCGCACCAAGGATGCGTCCGTCGTTGGTATCGAATAGTAGCTTGATGTGGATCGCCTTGGCTCCGGGATAATAGCCGACGTGGTGGCTTGGGTGGAGGTAGATCTTTTCGTAGTGCGGGTGTCCCATCTTGCGCAGGATGTTTTCGCTGCAACCTGTGGTGGCGACGGTAAGGTCGAAGATTCCGCAGATCGCGGTAGCTTGGACGCCACGGAAGGCTGAAGATCGGCCCATGATATGATCGGCAGCGATGCGCCCTTGTCGATTGGCGGGTCCAGCGAGGGGCATAAGGAGAGCTGAGCGATGGAGGGTGTCTTGGACCTCAACGGCGTCTCCAACGGCCCAGATATGAGGATCGCTGGTTTGCATGTGTTCGTCCACGCGGATACCACCGCGCTCACCGATTTGGAGAGCCGCATCGCGTGCGAGTGTGGTCTCAGGACGAACGCCGACCGCAAGGATCACGATATCCGCTTCGATGCGGAGTCCTTTTTGTGTGTGGACGACAAGGGTTTGGTGTTCGTCATGGGAAAGGCCGGTCAGACCGTCGCCAAGGTGAAGTCGAACGCCATGCGCAAGCAAGTGCTGTTCTGCATAATAAGCGACATCGTCATCGAGGATGGGCAGGACGTGGGGAGCCATCTCGACCATTGTGACGGAAAGGCCGCGATGATGGAGGTTTTCTGCCATTTCAAGGCCGATAAATCCGGCTCCAATGATCACGGCGCGTTTGGCTTGCTTTTCCTGAATCCAAGCGCGGATCTGTTGGCTATCGGGGATCGTGCGAAGCGCAAAGACGCCGGGAAGATCGACGCCGGGGAGACGAGGGCGCAAAGGGCTTGCGCCCGGGGAAAGGATCAGCGCATCGTAAGGCTCGGTGTAGGTTTGTTGGGTGGTGCGATCCATGACGGTGATCTCGCGCTGTTCGCGGTGGATGGCGAGGACTTCGTTGTGCAGGCGAACGTCGATGTTGAAGCGTTCGCGAAAGAGTTTCGGAGATGCAAGCAAAAGGTCCGATTCTTCGGAGATAACGTCGCCGATGTAATAAGGTAGTCCGCAGTTGGCAAAAGATACGTAGGCACCGCGCTCAAAGATCACGATCTCGCAATCTTCGCACAAACGCCGTAATCTTGCCGCTGCGGATGCTCCGCCTGCTACGCCACCAACGATTAAGATCCTACGCTTCTTCATTCTTTTGTTCTCCTTCTGATGCTTACGGGATTAGGGTCGTTTTTGTTGGTCGCTAGAGAGACGGCAGGGGAGGGATCGGTGCAAGAGATGTTTTTGAGGCGAGCAAAAATCTTTGATAGGAAGTCTACGTTGGAAACACGAAGGCGAAACGCTGCAAGTCGATCGGCTTTGTGCGGTGGGTGTTGTGCGTGCCGTGAGGGCGAGGTTCGTTGTGGAGTACACGATCAGGAAGGAGATAGCGATGTTTGGGTATAAGGCGGTGTCTCGATGGGGTGTGTTGTTGGGGATCGTGGTGGGCGTGTGGCTGTGTTCTTGGGGGTGTTCTGTGCCGGTGGTGCCTTCGGGGGAGACGGGACAAGAGGTGAATACGGGCAAAGAGACGTCTAGCGAAGATCCAAAGGAAGCGGCCCAAGAAACCGCACAAGAAGTCGTGCAAGATGCGGGGGAAACGGCGCAAGAAAAAATCGCGGAAACAACGCAAGAATTGCCATCCGAACCAGCACAAGATGGCGGAAACGAGGGCGTTCCCGAGGCAACAGAGAGCGCGATCGAAAACACGAGTGATGCAGACCCCAAAGAGATATCACCTGATCAAAGCGTTGGAAAGATCGCGATCTATATGAAAGGTGATCTGACGCCACAAACCTTTACGGACGGACTATCGGGGCAAACACCACAGAACTATCAAGTTGCGTTAAGTCGCTTTGAGGTCTTGACATCGCAAAACGACACGAGTCCACAGCTTTGCTTTGATCACGGAAAGAACGCGGTGATCGCGGATATGGCGAAAGATAACTTGATGGGATCTTGTTTGACGCAAAGTCTCAAGACGGCGCTTTACACATACGGTCGGGTGAAAGTGGAGTGGGTGAGCTATGAGGTCGATGGGACGGTCCACGCCAGCGGTCAGGTGCTTTCGGGGAAGTTGACGATCTTTCGGGCCTTTTCGACAGGTACGCATCAAGGGCGTTCGTATCAGGCGGGTGATGCGGTGGTTCGCTTCATGGGGTTTGAGTTTCCGATCGTTGCGCCTCCTCCGATCAGTATTCCAGCCATTGATTTTGCGTTGGTGAACGGTGAGTTTTTCGTGACTTTTCCGTACAAGCGAGGGCTTTTGGTGGACGGCCAAGACAAAGGAGAGCGATGGGCGCGGTTCAACTGGAAGATCTTTGAAGCGTTTCGTTGGGAAGATCGCACGACAGCGGGTTATGTCAAAGGGCGATGGGATGTTGGGATGACCCCGCAAGATACCGAGACCGTCAAAATCTACGGTGTGACCGATTATTACATCACAACATCAATGGACTGATCGTGGGATGCAGGGGTGGTGGGATGCTGGGATGGACAGGGGATTTATTCTTCAAAGCAAGAGCGATGAGGCGAACAATCTTCGGGGCAGACAAATTCACCGTCGGGTCCGACGGAGTGCATACTGTGAAGGCACCAGTACTGGGCGACCTCGTCGGAAGCTTGAAGGCTCGGATCGAGGGGGCCTTCGAGGAAATAGGCTTTGGTGCGAAGGTGTTTGCAAAGCCTCGGTAGTACGGATGTTTCGTTGGGGTGGGGTTTGTTTGTTTCTTTCATGGGCGACCTTGGCTTGCTGGGTGGTTGAGCGCGTGGAGAGCGCGGGCAACGAGGGTTTCAAAGAGGTCAAGTTTATAGGCATTTTGAGCGAGCGGCTTGGCGTCTTGACGGACGGCTTTGGCGGCTTGTTGGATATGCTTGTCGTCAAGGGGCTTTCCGAGGATGGCGTCTTCGACGGCTTTGGAGCGCCACGGGGTTGGAGCGGCAGAACCGAGGACGACGCGCAGGCTTTTGCAACGCCCTTGTTCGATCTCGGCGGATACAGCGATCTCTGCGAGGGGCCAGTCTGCACTTTCTTTGTGTTTTTGCTTGAGGTAAAGATCGCGGCTGTGCGGAGATCGCGGTGGGATGTGGATCTGCGTGAGGATATCTTGTGGGCCGAGGATCGTTTCACGAAGAAGGTTTCGCTCGGGAGGCGTAAAAAAGTCCTCGATCGGGAGGGTTTGGGTTTGGGGGGGGAGCGGCTTGGTTTTGATCAGGCGCTTGTCGGGAGCAGGAGGTTTGAGCAACGTGACGGAGGCACCAAGGGCGACCAAGGGGCCAGCGATGCCCGAAGGATGGACCATTGCGCAGAGGGTGTTGTTGTAGATAGCGTGGTTGACGTTTTCGCCTTCTTGGGCAAAGCAGCGGCGTCCGCCTTTTTTGAAGCATTGGAAGTCCTCGCTGCGAAAGTACCAACAGCGGGGTCGTTGGCAAAGGTTTCCGCCGAGGGTGGCGAGGTTGCGGATCTGTGTTGTGGCGATGGATTGGGCGGCTTGGACAAGGGAAGGGGCGTGTTGCTTGATCAGAGGGTGGTTTGTGGTTTGGGTGAGAGTGAGCATGGGGCCGATGGATAGGCCACGTTGTGGATCAAAGTGAACGATCGAGAGTTCGGGGATGGATTTGAGTTGAACAAGTCGGGAGGGTTGGATCAAGTGTTCTTTGAGAAGATCGAGCAGGTCGATCCCTCCGGCCTTGATGACTGAACCGTCGGCTTTGAGTTGTTCTTGTGCTGCTTGAAGCGAGGCAGCGTTGGCGTATTCAAAGCGGTGCATAGACGCTCCTCTGATTATTTTTGTGGGCTGCGGCGTTGCGCGAGGGCCTTGAGAACGCGATCAGGTGTCATGGGCAGTTCAAAAAGTCGTGCGCCTGTGGCGTTGTATACGGCATTTGCGATGGCAGCAGCGGTGGGGACGGTGGTGGGTTCACCGAGCCCAAGAGCATGGGTGTTGTTGGAACCAGCGTAGACATCGAAGAGAACGGCATCGATCTCGGGCATCTCGCGGGAACTGGCGATCTTGTAGTGTTCAAAGTTGGGGTTGACCATCTGTCCTGTGCGGGGGTCGAGGATACGATCTTCAAAGAGAGCGTAGCTGATGCCTTGGATGACGCCGCCGTTGACTTGGCTGCGGGCCGTAAGTTTGTTGAGGATCAGCCCGCAGTCATGGACAGCAACGATCTTGAGGACGCGGATCATGCCGGTCTGTGTGTCGACTTCGACTTCGGCAAATTGGACACCAGCGATGATGTTGTTGTAAGCGGCGTAGTTGTGGCTGCGTGTGGCTTGGACGCTGAGGATGCCGTTGGGGAGATATCGCGTGAGTTGTGCCCAATCGACGGACATTTTGGGGTCTGTTTTGGAGAAGATGCGGGATTGTTGCGCGAGCATCGGCGTTTTGGGATCGAGTTTGAGCAGGGTGCGGGCGAGATCGAAGAGTTTTTGTTTGGCAAGAAAGGCGGCTTTTCGGGCCGCAGGGGTGACGCAAGGAGTGGTCTTGCTACCACCCGAGCCGGGAGCATAGGGGTGTTGTGTATCTCCGATGTGGACATGGATGAGTTGAAGGGGGATGCCGAGTTCTTCGGCGACGACTTGGGCGATGAGTGTGCGAATTCCGGTGCCGATGTCTTGGCCGCCGCTGAAGGCTTCTACACGACCATCTTTGTGGATCTTGACGAGGATCTCGGCTCCTGCGGAACCTGTGTTATACCAAAGCGAAGAAGCCATCCCGATTCCGCGCATGATCGGGCCTTTTTGAGTTCCGGGGCTTTTGTTTCGGCGATCCCATCCGATGCGTTTTGCGCCAAGCTCCATTTGTGCGCGGCGAACGGTGTGTGGGTCGTTGTGCAGGCGGATCTGGAGGGGATCCATGCCGATCTTTTCAGCGCACATATCGACCATCTGTTCGAGAGAGAAAGCACCTTGTGGGTGTCCGGGAGCGCGGAAAGCACGAGCAGGTCCGGCATGCGTAAAGACATCTTCGTCGATGGCGAGTTTGTTTGGGCAGCGATAAAGTCCGAGCATCGGGCGTGTTGCTGCTGCGCCGCCTGCGATCCCACCTGTTCCGTAGGAAGTGAGTTGCATGGCAGTGATCGTGCCGTCGTTGCGGACGCCCATTTTGAAGTGTTGAGCGGAGTTGGGTCGGTTGCCGTGGGTGAGATGTTCTTCTTTGCGCGAGGGGATCAGGCACACAGAGGCTTTGGCTTCTTTGGCGAGCATGGCGGCGAGTTTACCCGAGGCGCGTGCGCCGAACTTGGAACCAAAGCCGCCGCCCATGTATTCGGAAAAGACGCGGACTTTGCTTGGTGATATCTCGAAGACTTGGGCCAATTCGTCGCGCACGCTAAAGGTGCTTTGTGTCGAAGCCCAAACGGTGAGTTGATCGCCCTCCCATTCGGCGGTGAAGACGTGGGGTTCGAGGCAGCTATGGGTTTGGACTTGTGTGCGGAATTGGCCTTCGAGGATGTGTTCAGCGTGCTTGAAACCAGCTTCGATATCGCCGCGTTTGGTGATGCGTTGCGGTGTGACGTTCGCGCTTTTTCCTTCGGGGGCTTGGGCGGCACGTTTGGGGAAGACGAGCGGAGCGCCTTCTTTGCGAGCCGTTTCGATATCGACGACGAATGGGCGCGGATCGTATTCGACTTTGATCAAACGGAGCGCGTCATCGGCGATCTGAGAAGATGTTGCAGCAACGGCGGCGATCTCTTGGCCGACAAATCGGACTTCTTTGATGGGTAGGACGATCACGGCTTTGACGCCCGGGAGGGCTTTGGCTTTGCTGACGTCGATCGATTTGATCGTTGCGGAAGGATGGGAGGAAACCAACAGGCGGCCATACAGGAGACCGGGTTTGCGGATATCGGTTGCGTAGGCTGCGCGTCCCGTCACTTTGGCAAAGGCATCGACCCGAGGGACGGCTTTGTTGACTGTTTGGAAGTTGTAGGAAGGATCCCAAGGAGGAGGCTCGTCGTCAGGGATGCGCAACGTGGTTTCTTGCCATTGACCGGGAAAACCGAGTTTGCTTTTGATCTCTTGAGACATAACTACCCCTTCATACGCTTGGCGGCAAGCAAGGTCGCTTCAAAGACGTGGGGATGCGCTCCACATCGACAAAGGTTTCCGGCCACGGCTTCTTTGACGTCGTCGAGATTGGGTGTGGGATTGCGATCAAGGAGTGCTTTGCAGGACATCACCATGCCGGGAGTGCAATAGCCGCATTGGAGGGCATCGCACTCGACAAAAGCCTGTTGGAGGGGGTGGAGTTGATCGCCCTTGGCGAGTCCTTCGATGGTGGTGATCTGTGCGTTGTGGGCGTCGATCGCGAGCATCATACAAGAGCAAACGGCTTCACCGTTGACTTGGACGGTACAACCGCCACAAGAACCGCGATCACAGATCACCTTGGTTCCGGTTAGATGGAGTTTTTCGCGGAGGGCTTCGGCGAGGGTGGTGCGCGGTTCGACGTGGACTTGGCGAGTCTGTCCATTGACGTGGAGGGTGATTGGTCCGCCTTCTTGGGGCAACACGCCTTGGTTGGGGGCGGACTTGGGGGTGAGAGCGTGGCTTTGGGCGCTTCCGACGAGGTAGGAGGTGAGAACGCCGAGGCTGGATGTTTTGAGGAAGTCGCGGCGGGAGAAGGCCGCATCGTTGGTTTCTTCGATCGGTTCGGTGGGGGGGGCCTCGTTGGCAGGTGCGATAGCGAGGGGCGGTGACAAGGTTTCGGGATGTTTTTTGTCTGCCATTCCTTGTGATCCCTTTGTGGTGGGTTGAAAGAGAGAGAACCTACGCATTCGAATGGTTTTTGTGAGGTGCTGTTGTTTTGTTTTGTTTTTTGTGGTTTTGGGAAAGGGTGGCTTGGTGGAGCCGCAAACCTGAAGAAGCGCTTTTCAGGTTAATCTTTTACAACAACGACAGCAAGGGGGGAATTTCTTGGTGGAGAGGCTTGCTTGGAAGTGGGCGGGGCGGGTAGAATGCGGGTTTTGGATCCGTTCGGTTGATTGGGAGAGTTGGACGAAGTACGGAGGGAATAAGGCGATGGCAAAGAAAAAGCAGAAGCAGCAGGGATATTTGTCGGATCTGGTGTCTGGGTCGGAGTCTGTGCGATTAGAGGCGTTGCGGCGATTGAATCCGCAGGAACATCGGCTCAAAGATGCGGATATTCAGCTACTTTGTAGCGCGATAGGCGATCCATCGTTAGAAGTGCGTTTGTTGGCGATGGAGCGATTAGAGACATTGCTTGATGGGGATTCGGGAGGGGGTGAGCTTCTTGGAGCGGCGTGGCTATCGCTTTGGCAGGACGGCGAGCTTCCTTGGGGGAGGCGCGGGCCAAACGATGGGTTTGAGGTGGCGTTGTCGAAGGACTATGAGAAAAAGCTGTTGCCGTTGTTGTTAAAGGCAAGCCGCGATGAAGAGCCGAGGATCCGGGCAAAAGCAGGAGTGTTGTTGGGGAGAACAGCGGTCTATGGGGATGATGGCGAGGATTCGGTGCGTTGGGAGGTGTTGTCGGAGGCACTGTGTCGGCTGTTGGGGGATGAGGCCGAAGATGTTCGTCGGGGGGCGGAAGAAGGTTGGGTCAGGTGGGATTCTGAGCAGGGCGACGCTCGATTGCGGGTGCTGTTGTCTTCGACAGAGCGGAAGTTGCGGGATTCTGCGTTGGTGATCTTATGGTCAAAACGAGATCAGGGCTTGGAAGGGCTGGAGGGATCGCGGTTATTGGAGGCATTGGGTAGCGAAGAACTGCGGGTGGTGAGAGCGGCGGTGGGGTTGATCGCAGGAGATCAACGAACGGATGAGGGGTTGATCGAGGCGTTGTTGGGGGCGTGTTGGAGGATCGAGGATCTTGCGTTGGAGGATGACTTTCAAGAGGCGCTGTTGGAGCAGGGGCAGGGGGTGGTGAGTGCCTTGGTGGAGCGACTGAGAGAGCCGCAGATGGCGTCGCAGATACGGGCGGCGTATTTGTTGTTGCAAGCAGAAGAACGGTGGTCGTTTGAGATGCCTGAGATCCCGTTAGAGGTGTGGGAAGAAGCGATCAGAGATCAGCGTTATCGGGCTTCAGCGTACCGAGTGTTGGTGGGGGACGAGCGCGGCGAACAAGTGGTGGCGCGGTCTTTGGAGGCATCGCTCGACGAAAGGGAGCAAAACGAGATATTGGATGCTGTGGAGGAGGAACATCCGATCCCTTTGGGCATCTTGCGAGCGATGTTGCGTCGGCTTGGTTCTTGGTCGGCGATGGTGAGGCTTCGCGTGGTGGGGATGTTGCGGTACGCGAGAGAGGCCGAAGGGATCGAGGACGTTCGCACGGTGTTGGAGGAGCGTGCGAGGGAGGATAAGAGCGAAGAAGTCCGTGAGATGGCCTTGTTGGGGCTTGTGCATCTCAAGGCGGAAGCGGCGGTATCGCGTCTTGTGGAGAGGCAGATACAACGCGGCGAGTTGTCATCCGCAGGGGTGAAGGCGTTGTCTTCGATCAAGTGCGAGCATCCGATGTTGTTGCGATGCTTGCGGGCTTTTCTGTTTGCGCGTGTAGGTTGGGAGTTTCATGACGCGTTGTTGGATGCGTTTCGGGCGTTGGGTGGTACAGGCGATCCTGCGGCGATATCGGTGATGTTGTCGTACATCGATCAGCGTTGGGATGTAGGGCAGTACGATCTGTTGTCGGAGGGGATCGTTGCTTTTGGGGAAAAGGCGCTGCCGATTTTGGTGGAAGTTGTGTATGCGAAAAAGCCAAACAAGCGTTTGTTTGAGCCGGTGTTTCGGGCGTTTGGTCAGGTAGGGACATCCTCTTCGTTGATGGAGTTGTTAAAGGGTGCATCGCATCGGTTGAAAGATGCGCGAGGGCCGAGTATGGCGGGTTTGCAGGAATGGCCGGGAGATCGGGGGGGCGATGAGCAGCGCACGTCGTTGCGCGTTGAACACAAAGGCGCGGTGGCAGGTGTGTTATGCGAGCGGCTTCGCAAAGAGCGCAGCAAGGACGTGTTGGCTTTGGTGGTGAGCGCTGTGGAGAGTTGGGGCGAATGGGTGCAAGAAACAGCGCCGTATCTGCGGGCATTGCTGGCGAAAGAAGAGCCCGATGTGTTCTTTCGATCGAGCCTGCTTAGGGCGTTGGGAAAGATGCGCGATGCGGAGAGCTTTTCGGTCTTGTTGCAGGTACTTGGGGGAGAAGATCGAGAAGAGACGGTGTTGGCGTTGCAGGCGTTGCAGAAAAGCGGATTGGATGCACGCAGCGTAATCTCCGCGCTTATCGGTTTTTTAGAGAGAACCCTTGCGCCTTTGGAAGAAGATGCGGCAGATCATCCCGATCAAGACGATGAGGGCGGTGACCACGACGGGCAGGCCGTCGAGGACTCTGACGACGATCTGGATTCGTTTGATATGGCCGATGAACCGGACGAATTGGAGGATGACGAAGATCCGTGGTTGGAACAGTTTTTTGAGGCGGAAGAAGATGATGATTGGGATTCTTACGACGACATGGAGGGCGATCTTTCTTGGGAGATGATCTTGGCAGAAACAGTCCAAGCCTTGGGGGCAATGGGGGCAACAGAAGCTGTCAATGCAATCGTCCGTGTGATGGGCATCTACGACGGGATGCGTTCGAATGTTCCGTCGGAGGGGCAACAGGAGGCGTTGTTTGACGACGAGTTTGATGACGATGCGATCAGCTCTTACATGGCGGTGTGTATGGAGGCGTTGCGTCGGATCGGGGTGGTCATGCCTGCGCTGGTTCCGCGACTTTTGTTGAATGTTTCACGGGAATCCATGGATCAAAGCGAAGAGCAAAATGAAAGCGCTCTGCTGTTGGGAGCTTGGGGGATCAAGGAAGCAGAAGGGCCGATGTTGCGGAGCCTGCTGTCTGGGATAGCCGAAGGTTTCAGCAACTCGGTGGGTTGGATGTTACGCGGGTTGTGCGGCGTAGCCTGTTCTTCTGCGGTGATCGCGCCGATTCTACGGGTGTTTGAAGAAGCCGATGATGTGGAACTCTTGTGGGAGGCGTTGCGCCTGTTGGGGAAGGTCAAGGATATCGATGATTCGGCTGCGCCGAAGATCGAAGAGGCGTTGCGAGACTTGAGGCTATGGGACGCTGAAGTGTCGGATTCTCCGTGGTTTGACGATGAGGCTGCGCCGGAGTTCCAAGTTCGAAAGGACGCGACTCTTCGCGACGTCCAGCGATTGCGTTTTCTTGCGACGGTGAGGTTGGCAGAGCGAAGCGAGCAGGCGTTGGATGCGGCGGATATGGCGTGCATTGAGCAAGGATTGCGGATCTTGGCGGAGGATCTGGGGCGGGTGCATCAGGCTGCGCTGTTTTTGTATGCGTATCGTTTCGAGCAAGAGACGTGGTGTGAGTTGGATCGTTATGCGATCCAAGAAGAATTGGTGGAGGAGATGGTGGCGGGGTTGGCGATCTTGGCGGCTCATTGGGCAGGAGAGCGTGCGCCAGAGGCACCTCAGAACGAAGCCGAAGGAGTTGCTGGATTGCACGCGCTGACGGTCGTGTTGCGTGAAACGCTGGAGCGTGAGCTGGGAGGGTTGCGCGATGTTCCTCAAACGCCACGAGCTTGCTTTTCGCGGGCGTTGGGGGCGTTGGAAAAGGTCGAGCGTTTGGCATTGCGGCAGACATTGGCGGTGTATCGTGCCGGTGCGGAAGAGGCGTTGTTTGGTGGATCTTGAGGGGCTGTTGGTTTGTTTGGATGGGGGGGGTTATT